>JANPCI010000161.1:0-16776 GCA_031430875.1 Actinomycetes bacterium
TGCCACATCGGTGCGGATCCGCGTCGTTCGCCGGGAAGATCAAGCGGCGATGCGCGACACTCTGCTGATGAACTCACCGACGCAAATGGGTGGCCTCCATGTCAGCCGATGTGACGATCGAGCGCAGTACGAGCTTCACGACGGGGACGAGCTGCTGTCGTACGCAACCTTCACGGAGATCGACGGTGTCGTGATCGTGCCGCACGTCGAAACACGACCGCAGCATCGAGGCAATGACTACTCCTCGGTGCTCATGGAGGGCGTGGTCGATGACCTGCGCGCCAGGGGGCTGCGAATCAACCCGATCTGCTGGGTTGCCCACCGATATGTCGAGGTCCTCCCCGATGCCGACGACTTGATGGCCGTCTGACCATGTGCCGCAACATCACCACACTTCGGGGTCTGGAACCCGCAGCGACGCCCGAGGAGATCGAAGCGGGCGCCCGCCAGTACGTCCGCAAGATCAGCGGCGTCCAGAAGACGTCGGCGGCAACCGAAGCAGCGTTCGAGCTCGCCGTCGCAGAGATCACCGCGATCACTGCCCGACTCCTCGCCGAGCTCCCGCCCCGCAAACAACCCCCCACCACAGAGCCCCCACTGCGCCGCCTCGCCCGCCGGTGAGACATGCGCGCCGCCGAGGGAAGCGCCAGCGACGAGGCGGAGCGAGGCCGACCTCGACCGTGCACCACCGACTGTCGGTGAGGCCTCGCCGTAGATCAGGAGTAGAAGGGGCTCTCGCCGGTGGTGTGGTCGGTGAGGTCCTTGACCCGTTCGACGCCTTCGATGGTGTCGACCAGCATCGTCTGGACGCCGTCGAGCATCGTCATCTTGCTCATCGAACAACCGTGACAGCCGCCGCCCATGGTGAGGTAGGCGGTGCCCTCGCCGTCGTGCCCGACATAGGTGACGAAGCCACCGTGCGCGGCGAGCGCCGGATTGACCTCGGTGGCGACCATCGCTTCGATCTCGGCGGAGAGTTCGTCATCGGCAACGAGGCCCTCGATCGACGGGGCGGCCGGACGGTTCGGGTTGCGGATGACGAGGCCTTGCGTCGGCGTGTAATCGAGCGTGGCGCCCGTGAGCAGTTCGACGTCGTTGCCCGGAATGATCACCTTCACACCCTCGTGGGTGCGGACCTCATCGGTGAACGCCGCAGTGAGGTACTCCTCGAACGACAAGTCGTATCGGAACTCGTTGCCCGGATCGGATGCGATCGCCAGGCGCAGGCCGAGCTTGTCGCCGTCGACCTCGTCGTCACGCAACTCTCGCAAGTGTTCGAGTGCTTCCTGCGTCACCATGATGATCGGTTCGCTCGACGACAATCCACTCGTCTCCGCGGCAATGGCTTCGAGAGGACTCATCGAGAAAAGGCTATCGCCCTGAGACGACTGCGGGGCCTCCGCCTCATTGGGCACGAGCGCTCTGCGACCAAACGCCTACGCTGCTCCCCGTGACCGACGGCAGCCGCAAAGCGATTTTCGCGGCGTTCTTCGCCAACCTCGGGATTGCGATTGCGAAGTTCGTCGGCTTCCTCATCACCGGATCGGCCAGCCTGCTCGCCGAGACGGTGCATTCTCTCGCCGACACCGGCAACCAGTTGCTGCTCTTTCTGGGTGGCAAGCGTGCGAGCAAGTCCGAGTCGGCGGCCCATCCCTTCGGATACGGACGAGAGCGCTACTTCTGGGCGTTCGCCGTTGCACTCGTGCTGTTCTCCGCCGGCGGAATGTTCGCGCTCTACGAGGGCATCTCGAAGCTTCGCGACCCTCACGAGATCGAGAGCATGGGCGTTGCCGTCACCATCTTGCTGGTGGCAATCGCCCTGGAGTCGTACTCATTGCGCACCGCCGTTCGCGAATCGAACCACGTGAAGGATCCGGAGACCGGATGGTGGAGTTTCATCCGCCACACGAAGCAGCCGGAGCTCCCGGTTGTCCTCCTCGAAGACATCGGTGCCCTGATCGGTTTGATGTTCGCACTCGCCGGGGTGGTGTTGTCGCAGGTCACCGGCAACCCCCGTTGGGACGCGATGGGCTCGGTGATGATCGGCCTGCTGCTCATCGTGATTGCCATCGTGCTGATCGTCGAGATGAAGAGCCTCCTGATCGGTGAGTCGGCGAGCGCGACCACACAAGACGCAATCGTGGCGGCGATCACGTCGACGGCGAACGTTGATCAGTTGATCCACATGCGCACCGAACACATCGGCCCCGACGAGATCTTGGTGGGGGCCAAGATCGAGTATTCGTCGACGTTGTCAGCCGACGAACTCGTGGCGGCGATCAACGCCACGGAGGACGCCATCCGGGCCACGACGCCGTCAGCGACGGTCATCTACCTCGAGCCTGATCGGGTTCGCGCCGATCACCCCGATCTCGTCGCCGACGACGGTTCGTCGTGACGCTGCCGTCGACGTGACCGAACGATTCAGTGGCCGCACGATCGGCCTGATCGCGATGCTGATCGCTGTAGCGAGCTTTGCGACGAGTTCGTCACTCATCAAGTGGTCGGAGTCGACCGGCTCGGTCGTGGCGTTCTGGCGGATGATCGGCGCAGTACTCGGCTGGTGGACGGTCCTGGTGGTCCTGAATCGCCACCGCGCGCGGCCGTTTCCGACACGCGTGGCCTGGAGAGCAGCGTTGCTCCCCGGGTTGTTCTTCGGCGCGAACATCACGCTGTTCTTCACGGCGATCAACAAGACGAGCATTGCGCACGCCGAGTTCATCGGCGCGATGACACCTCTCGTGCTGCTGCCCCTTGGGGCGCTGATGTTCGATGAACGGCCGAACTGGCGCGCGCTGCGCTGGGGGGTTCTGTCGATCCTCGGCGTCATGCTCGTGCTGTTCTTCGGACCCGGAAAGGGAACGTCATCCATTGGCGGTGACGTCTTGATGATCGGCGTGCTCGCACTCTGGACCGGCTATCTCCTGTCGTCGAAGCGAGCCCGGACGTCGGGGGTCGGCACGCTCGACTTCATGTCGTGCATGATGCCGATCGGGGTTCTCGTCGCCGGGCCGATCGCGGCAACGATCGCCGGCGGCGACGTCTTCACCCTCAGCGCGCGAGGCTGGCTCGTCGTTGCGATCCTCACGTTGCTGACCGGGATGTTGTCGCACGGCTGCATCGTGTTCGCCCAGCAACACATTCCGATCGCAACGATCGGGATCATGCAGACCGCGCAGCCTGCGCTCGCGGTGCTGTTCGGGTTCCTCATCCTGGGCGAGGCCGTGCGAGCGCCCCAGGTGGCCGGCATGGTGCTCGTGATCGGTGGACTCGCCCTGTTCACCGCGTCGAGCCAACGCGCCGCCGCGAGCGAGCGCGCGAACATCAAGGTCGACGACCGTCACACGGTGCCGGGTCAAACGTGACGTTTGGACGGGAACGAGGTCCCGGGGCGGACGGAGGTCGAGGTTGAGACGTCCCCGACGGGTCAGGTGTCGACGAGCGCCGAGAGCTGACGGGTCGCCACGGACGCGATCGCCTCAACCCCGTCGATCTTGATTCGACCGCCTGTGTCTCGCGGGTGGAACAGGATCAAACCGTTCTCCGCAGTGAATACGCCGGAGCTGTCGGACGCCCAGCTCTCGGGGTGGAAGAACTTATTGACGTCGCCGATATCGAGCGTGACGCCGGTCGTCGCGTCGAGGAGCCGGCGGGTGCCCGTGCTGCGGTCCGCGAACACGATCGTGTGACCGTCGGGAGAGATCCGGGTCGACGGATCGTCAAACGCGTTGCCGGCACTCAAGGCGTCGAGCGTCGCCGCGGTTCGTTCACCCGTTGCCGCATCGATCACGAACGTGGCGCAGAACAGAGCCGCGTCGCACTCCACGACGGCGTAGTGCGCCGCACCCATGGCAAGAAGATCCCCGTCGCTGAGGCGGGTCGCAGTCTGATCGATGCCGACGGCATACACGCCGCCGGGCCTGTTGACGGCGATTTGCCCGTCCGGGAGGAATGACCGCGCCCAGAAGGCGCTCCCGTTGAGAGACGTGCTGTCGATCGGGGTCAGCGTGCCGTCGAGTCCGAGGCTCAGCTGCTGCTCACCGCCCGCGGGCGACGGTGCGGTGACGATGAACTGGTTCGTTCCCGGCCACGCCTCCACGAAGGTCACCCCGCCGAGCATGGGAACCCGGACGATCGGCTCGTCATCACGGATGATCGACACGTCCGTGCTCGTGAAGACCACGATCGCGTCCTCGCCGGCCACCGCCTGGGCGCTGGAGTCCCAGCCCGCCATCCTCATGGCCTGCACCTGGCCGGAAGGAAACACGATCCGATACAGAATCCCGTCGGCCCCGAATGCAACGACCTCCGTCGCCTCGACCAGTGTGTCGAGCGGGGCCGGCACATCGAGCGACCACCTGTTCCACACTGGCCCCTCGCCGACGCTGGAGTAGCCCATCGCAAGTCGTTCGTCGGCCGCTGGGTCAGTGGTCCCGGCGAGGTCATCGTTCCAGAAGGCCGGCACACCACCGCCCACGGTCGTGGCCGGCACACCGCCGGCCGACGGCAGGCTGCCCGATTCCGACGCCGTGTTGACGGTGTCGGCGACCTGACGGTCGGAAGTGTCATTCTGCACGAGTGCGACGACGCCACCGACGAGGAGGACTCCTCCAACGGCAGCGGCGATCCAGACCTGGGCGCCGTGCGGCCGCCGTGACGACATCTCGTCATCCACCGGGGCATCGACGTCCGGGTCGACCGGTGCGGTCAACGACTCGAACGACGGGCCGTCGGACGAAGTCCAGTCATCGCGCTCCCACGGCGAGACATCGTCGTCGTGATCAGCCATCGTCACACGGTGCCGGGTCAAACGTGACGTTTGGCGCGAACGAGGTGCTCAGCCGCGCCCGACGAGGCGCCAGTTCGCGCGAACGACGGTCTCACGTTCGCCACGCCGCAGTCGGAGGATCTCCACACCTCGCCTGAGCAAGTCGGACTGGTCGGGATCGGCCATGCACGCCTCGATCGCGCACGACAGCGCCTCGGAGGTGAGCGTGTAGTCGTGGGCCATGTCGTCGAGATGCAACGTTCCCGCAGCGTTGTCGCGAGCCGCAACGAGCGCGGCAGCAGTGGCTTCGTCGCCGGTCGCCTCGACCACGTCGTCGGCGTAAGCGAGCATCTCGGTGAGCTCCTCTGCCATCCACGCGATCTCGTCGGCGCATCGCACGGCGCACTGCTCGAGGATGATGTCGATCTGCTCGAGAGCGACTCTGGCCACGGCTCCGTGGACCTCCGGCGCGACCGTGTGCGTCAGTTCGTTGCGGACGTCACGGAGCAGCTGGGGTGTGGTCGGAAGGACGATCATGAGGTGGCTCCCTGCGCTTGGGCCATTGCATCGATGGCGGCCTGCATCCCGTTGATGGCGTTGATGAAGTTGTCGTGCCCGAATGAGATCGATCCCACCTGCAGCGCCGTGGTGGCGCCCGAGTTCTCGCCGAGCGCGAACTTGTCGAGCTGCGCATTGATCGGGCCGAGGATCTTCATCGACGCCAGGATCGTGAAGTAGCCGACGGTCAACTGGTTGACCTCGACTTCGCCGAACCCGGTGACGGCGCGGTAGGTCGCAAGGAATGCCTCCGGATCAGCCTCATAGAGGTTCGGGCCCGCCGCCGTGGAGTAGATGTTGTACCAGCCGAGGTCTTCGCGGGGGTCCCCGATGGCGGCGAACTCCCAGTCGACCACCAGATAGTTGCCCTCGTGGTCGATCATCACGTTGGGCGCCTGGGGGTCGCCGTGGGTGAGCCGCAGCGGTAGTGGTGGAGGCTTGTTCGCGGCGAGCCATGCAGCGATGTAACGCCAGGTCGGGTCACTGTTGACACTCGACCTCTCGGCGTCGCGCCACGATTGGATCAGGTCGTCGATTCGTGCTTCCCAGCTCGATGGGTGCGCCATCGCGTCGGGCAGTTGGTCGGGCGTGATGCAGTGGATCTGGCCCCACAGTTCGGCAAGACGGGTCGGATGGTCGCCGTAGTCGCTCATCTCCTCGATCAGCGACTGCAACGACCCGCCGGTCACGTGGTCCATCACGATGGCCTTGGTGCCGAGGTGCTCGCCGGTCGCGTCGTAGTAGCGAGCCTGCGGGATCGGGATGACGCCGAGTTCGGTCAGGGTTCGCAGCACTGCCCACTCGTGGGCGCGGTCTGTGTCCACCAACGCATGGCCCGGGGGCGGATCACCGCGCAGCACGAGCGATTCCTCGAGCGTCACCCCATCGGTCGTGTAGCGAACCCGAGCCTTGGCCATCGAGCGGCTGTACCCGCCGGCCATCGGCTCGTAGTCGGTGACTTCGATCAGTTCGACATCGTCGCGATGCTGCTGCAGGAACGCAGCCAAACGCGCGGGCATGAGATCGATCTCGTGCATGAACACCCCCTGTGGTCACAGATCACCGTAGTGAATCCGACCCCGGCCACAGGGTGTCAGGAGCTAACGAGCGCCGCGAATCGGCGGCGCCACTCGACCGACAGACGATCGGAACGCACGCTCACCGTGGCCGAGTTGTCGAGCGGCAGAACCCCCGGAATCCGTTCGAGCATCACTCGGTCTTCCGCGCCGATCGCGCGATCGAAGGCGAGCACCTCCTCGGCGGGCATCTCGTGGTCGTGGTTGCGCCACACGACGAACGTGAAGAGCGACGTGACGTCATCCATCGGCGTGGTGCACAGCAGCAGTACGCGATCGTGGCCGGTACGTGGGCCTGATTCGTAGTGCGTGTCAGAGCGCACCACGAATGGAAGGTGGAAGCCAGTCGACATCCGCTGGCGCACGTCGTTGCCGTGTTCGTCGAGCACCTCGACGGTGTACTCGTAGCCCGTGAAGTCGGCATCGAGTCGAACGACGGAGATCGGCGCCACGACGGGATCGGCGTCGGGCCCGATGGTGCCTGCGTGTACATAGGGGAAGTGGGCGACATCGCAGAAGTTGTCGGCCATCCGAGTGGCCGAGGCGCTCCAGGTCTCCACTCCGGAGGTGAGTCGACGAAATGTGGGATCGGCGTCCTGAACGATGAGCGGCGGCTCGCCCACCGCCGCCCCAGGGCACATCCACACCAGCCCGTACAGCTCGCGAACTGCGAGCACCGAGAGGTTCGCCGCCGATGCAATCGGCGCGCCGGCGCCCGCTGACGGCACGTCGACACAGGTGCCATCGGACGCAAACTTCCACGCGTGATACGGGCAGACGAGACATCCATCGTGCACGTGGCCGAGCGACAACGGCGCCTCTCGATGGGGGCAACGATCGGCCGCTGCGGCGAGCTCACCGTCGCTCCCCCGCCACAGCACGTAGCGGTCACCGAGCAGTGTGATGCCGACCGGCGCTGCTGCGATGTCGGCCGCATCGGCCACCACATACCACTGGTCACGTAGCGCTCGACTCCGACAGAACGACTCGGTGAGCATGGCCGTCGCAGCGTATCCCCGCGTCGTCGACTCGAATTGGCCACGGTTTCGGCCCGAGGGGTAAGGGTTCACCTTGCGTTCAACTGAAATCCGACGGGAGCTGCGAGGATGGCGAGATGCGCATCCTGGTGACGAACGACGACGGCATCGACTCGATCGGCCTGCACGTGCTCGCCCGATCGATCTGCGAACTCGATGGTGACCACGAGGTCGTGGTGGCCGCACCCGATCAGGAGTACTCAGGAGCGGGTGCTGCCCTCGGGGCACTTCACCTCATCCAACCCGAGGTCAGGCGCGCCCAGATCTCCAACTGTCCGGCTGACGCAATCTGGAAGGTCAGCGGCCCACCGGCGTTGTGCGTTTTTTTCGCGCGGCTCGGTGCGTTCGGTGGTCCGTTCGATCTTGTGGTCTCCGGCATCAATCCCGGTGCCAATGTCGGGCGAGCCGTGTACCACTCGGGCACGGTTGGCGCCGCGCTGACCGGTCGCAACGGACACATCTCGGGCATTGCGATCAGCCAGGCCGTCACCGGCTTCGGCGTCGAGGGTCAGGGCTGGGACGAATCGATCGCGACGCAGCACTGGGACAGCGCAGCCGCCGTGGCCAAGCAGGTGGCACAGACGCTGATCGACGACATGCCAACGGAACCGGTGGTCGTGAACATCAACGTCCCCGACGTCCCGCTCGAGCAGTTCGGCACGTGGAAGTACGCCTATGTCGGCGATCAGCCGCCGCGGTCGATGTCGGCGGCCAACCTCAAGCCGATCCCCGGCCACGAGGATGCCTACACCGTGGAGATGGGATGGGGTGACGTCGTGGAGCTCGCCCCCGAAACCGACGGTGGCATCATCGAACGCAACGATGTTGCCATCACCTATCTGACTCGCCTCGACCACCACGACCGCCCCGACCTCGGCTCGATCGCGGCGTCACTCGACAAGCTCCTGGGCTGAGGTTCCGGGCTGGCATTCAGGGCCTGACATTCAGGCGTTGGGATTCACGACGGGACGGACCAGCAGCGACTCGGTGATTCCGATGCCGTCGATCGTCGCCGCCCCAGCGGAACCCGGCACTTGGAAGCGCACTGCGCCTCCCTCCTCGACGAACAACCCGGAACCGTCGGCCGCCCACGAGTCGGGGTAGTACAGCGCCGACAACCGACCGACGCTGGTCGGCGCGCCGGTGGCGGTGTCGATGATCTGGCGGTAGCGCGAGTCGGGCGTCGCGTCGGTCGCCACGATCGACCGGCCATCGGGGGCGATGCGTGTCGACGGATCGACGAATCCTCTTTCCGTCAACGTGGCGAGCATGGCCGCCGACTGGGCGCCGGAGAACACCTCGACGATGACTTGTTCGCAGCTCAGCGACTCGTCGCAGCTCTCGATTGCGTAGTGGTTGCGACCGACAGCGAGCAGATCTCCGTCGCTGATTCGACGGGCCAGTTGGTCGGGCCCGATTGCGTACACGCCGCCCGGCCGGTTCACGAGCAGGTCGCCGTTCGACATGAAGTTGCCAGCCCCGAACAGCAACGCATCGGCCACCTCAGCGGTGACCGGTTGCAGCGATCCATCCTCGGTGCTCATCACGAAACGCTCCGCCTCCTCGGCCGGTGAGCCGGTCGACGTGACGATGAACGAGTCGGTGGCGGGCCACGCCTCGATGAAGATCACTCCGTCGGATATCTCGAAGAGCCGGATCGCCTCGTCGCCGCGGATGATGGCGACGTATTGGCTGTCGTAGACCGCGATCGAATCGTCACTGACAGCGATCCGTAGATTGTCACCCCACGCCGCGACGTCGAGGCTGCGGACCCGACCCGAGGGAAACTCGATTCGCTGGAGCACCTGGTTGTCGGTCAAGGTCACCAGCTCGGTTGGCACCGTGAGCGCGTCGAGTGGCGATGGCACGGCGATCAACGACTCGGTCCATGTCGGGACCTCACCGACAACAGCCGCAGCGGGAACCACTCCCGTGATCGCATCAGCCGGTGCGACGGTCGTCGTCACGACGTTCGCTGTCGTCGACCCTGGTGCTGTCGTCGAAGTGGTCGAGGTGTCGACACTCGTATCGATCGTGGTAGTCGGATCGGCGCTGTCGCCGCTACGCAACATCGCGACTGCACCGAACACGACGAGCCCGATTCCGACCGCGCCGGCGAGGAGCACCTGCGTACGTGTCGGCCCGTCAGTCGGCGGCGGCGAGTCTCCCGGACCGAACTCCGGTGCCAAGGGTGTGCTCGGCGCTCGGCTCCGATCGGGACGGGTGAGCGCATCGAGTTGCGGAGCATCGGCGTCCGAGGTCCAATCGTCGCGTTCCCACGGCGAGATGTCGTCGTCCTGGTCGGCCACGGAGACATTCGACCACAGTCGTTGGCCGTTACCGTCGTGGAGGTGGCTACTGCTGTGGATGTCGTTCGGCGCTACCTCGACTCGCTCGGATCCGGTGATCCGGATGCCGTCGCCGCGCTGGTAACGGACGACTTCGTCAACGAACACCTCAGCGAACTCGGATCGGGATGCACGGGCCGCGCCGAGTATCGGAGTCGTCTGGCGGGGTTTCTCTCGACGTTCGCCGGCGCCCGGTACTCGATCGTCGACATCGGTGCGCTCGCTTCCGACCGGCCTGATGGCGTCGAGGCCGTCGTCGCCCGGTACCGGTTCGAGGCGAACTATGAGGGCACACCGGTCGACATTCCTGGCGTGATGTGGTTCGAGATTCAAGACGGCCTCCTCACCCGACGGACCGACCTGTGGGATTCACTCACGTTCCTCCGTCAGACCGGCCAGGCCGACTGAGCTACGTTCCGGGCGGAACGAAACCATCTCGAGGAGGGGTCGATGGACGAGGTACTGGTCGACAACGGAGACATCACGCTGCGCGTGGAGGTGACCGGCGACGGCCCGACGATCCTGTGTGTGCACGGCTGGCCCGAGGCGCCGCATTCGTGGCGCCATCAGGTCGCCCACTTCTCCGAGCGTGGCTACCAGGTCGCCGCGATGGACGTGCGCGGTTACGGAGGCAGCTCCGCCCCTGCCGAGATCGAGCGGTACACGCTGCGGGAGTTGGCGGGCGATGTCGCCGCGGTGGCCGCTGCGCTCGATGACGAGCCAGTCGTCCTGCTGGGCCACGACTGGGGCGCGCCGATCGCGTGGCACGCCGCCATCCGACACCCTGATCGGGTGCGCGCGGTTGCCGGCCTCAGCGTGCCGCACACCCCGCCCATGCCGTTGTCGCTGATCGATCTCTTCGACCAGATCTACCCCGACAAGTTCTTCTACATGCTGTCGTTCCAGGAGCCGGGCGTCATCGAGTCACAGTTCGCCGTCGATACCCGCGCCGCGTTGAAGAAGGTGTACTTCGGTTCCTCGGGCGACGCGCCGGACAACGCAATGGTCGTCGACGCACCGCGCGATGCGCCGATGCTGTCGGTACTGCCCGAACCACCCGAGGGACCGCTGAGCTTCATGAGCGACGCCGACCTCGATGTGTACGCATCGACGTTCGAGCGCGTCGGCATGGTCGGGGCGTTCAACCGATACCGGGCACTGGGCTTCGACGTCGACGCGACCGCCGACATCACGGGCGCCATGGTGAACCAGCCGTCGTGTTTCATCGCCGGCGAGCGCGATGTCGTTAGGGCCATGATCCCGGGCGTCGACGGGTTCGCCGATCCGGGAGCCGGCTGCACCGACTTCCGCGGGAGCACGATCATCCCCGGCGCCGGCCACTGGGTGCAACAGGAGGCCCCCGCCGAAGTCAACGCTGCGCTCGATGAGTTCCTTGGCACATTGCAGTGAAGGATTGGAAAACTCGGCGGTCGGTGCGCACGGAGCATGATGGATGCGGCATCCTGTATGCATGGCTGACAGCACCTTGCCCACCGAGGAAGAACTCAAGCAGCGTCTAACTCCACTGCAGTACGACGTCACCCAGCGTGCCGGTACCGAGCGGGCGTTCAGCGGGACGTACTGGGACGTGAAGGATCCCGGCACCTACCACTGCATCGTGTGTGATGAGGCATTGTTCTCGTCGGAGACGAAGTACGACTCCGGCTCGGGCTGGCCGAGCTTCACCGAAGCGATGGATCCCGCCAAGGTGACGCTGAAGCACGACCGGTCGCACGGCATGGTTCGTACCGAGGCTGTGTGTGCAACATGCGGCGCTCACCTCGGCCACGTCTTCCCCGACGGACCCGGCCCCACCGGCGACCGCTTCTGCATGAACTCCGCCTCCCTCGACCTCAAGCCCGCCCCCTGAACCCCACAACAGGGGTCAGACCCCTTTTGTGATCGCTATGGTCGGGGTGATGGTGGCCGACTGGGGTGACGACGAGCGACCGTTGTCGCCGTCGGTGAGCGTGCTTGTCGGCGACGCGAACGGGGCGTACCCGTCGGGCAACACACTCCTCGTGCGAGGCGCCGGCGAATCGGTCGTGATCGATCCGTCGGTCACAGTCGTCGCTCGTGGCGGCGCGCCGGTGCCGGTCGACGCGGTGATCAACAGCCACTCGCACGAGGACCACATGGCCGGCAACGGGCTGTTCGCCGAGGCCCGGCTCCACATCCACGACGACGACCTTCTCGGCGCCGTGTCGATGAACGGGCTGATGGATGTGTACGGGCTCACCGGCTCGGCACGCACCGAGTTCGAGCAAGTGATCCTCGACGAGTTCCACTACATGCCCCGACCCGATGCGCAGGGGTTCACCGATGGTCATGTGTTCGACCTCGGCGGCGGCGTGACAGTCGAGGCGGTGCATCTCCCCGGGCACACACGCGGGCACAGCGGCTTCCGAATGGATGGCGTGTTCTTCCTGTCCGACATCGACCTCACGGGGTTCGGCCCGTACTACGGCGACGTGTGGAGCGACCTGGAGGACTTCGAGGCGAGCCTCGCCAAGGTGCGCGACGAGGAGGCCGACTTCTACGTGACGTTCCACCACAAGGGCGTGATCGAAGGACGTGAGACCTTCGTCGAGCTGATCGATGCGTTCACGGCCGTGATCGGGCGACGCCACGAGGCAATGCTGGAGTTCCTCGCCGAGCCTCACTCGATCGACGAGATGCGAGCGCACCGGTTCATCTACCGGCCCCACGTGGAGATGGCGTTCGTCGAGTCGGTGGAGACACGCAGCGCCGACCTGCACGTGCAGCGGATGCTGCGGCGGGGAGAGGCCGTCGAGGTCGAGCCCGGAAGGTTCCAGCGGGTCTGACCCGATCCCCTTCCCCTCCCATTCCCCTCCCATTCCCCTCCCATTCGGTTTGCGTGACTGTTCTGTTGGGAGGGGTCAACGTAACTGACACGCAAACGGTGATTGGGGAGGTCTGGGGCTGGCAGGATTCGGGGATGCCCGACACACCGACGTTTTCCACCCTGCGAGTCGAGGTCGACGACCGCATCGGCCGGCTCACACTCACGCAACCCGACAAGCTGAACCCGCTCGGAACCGTGCCGTTACGCGAGATCGCCGAGGCGGCTCGTTGGTTCGACACGACATCGGCGTCGGTAGTAATCGTGACCGGCGAGGGTCGGGCGTTCTCGTCGGGCTTCGATCTCCGGGAATTCGCCGGGAGCGACTCGCCGACGAGTGCGTCGAGTCATGATCAGGCCGACCTCGGACGGCTGATGGCTGAGGCGATGGAGCGGATGTCGGCGTTGTCGATCGCGGCGATCAAGGGCCCGTGCGTCGGCGGCGGCGTGGTACTCGCAGGCGTCTGCGACCTGCGGGTGGCTGCCGACGACACCGTGTTCTCGATCCCCGAGGTCGACCTCGGGATTCCGCTGGCGTGGGGAGGCATTCCGCGCCTGGTGCGCGAGATCGGCCCAGCCTTCACCCGCGAGCTGGTGCTCACCTGCCGCCCATTCGGACCCGACGAGGCAAAGGCACTCGGCTTCGTCAATCGTGTGGTGCCACGAGCCGAGTTGGAGTCGGCCGTCGACGAGCTGGCCGAGCAGTTGGCTCGCAAGGCCCCGAGCGTGGTGCGCGCCACCAAACGTCAGGTCAACGAGGCGCTCGAGGACATGGCGCCCACTGTCGGAGCCTGGGCCGACGCCGACCTCCTCGGCGCCGCCATGCGTGACCCCGAAGCCCGCCAAGCCGCCCGCGACTATCTCGCCTCACGCCAACCCTGACCCTCGGGCATATCCCGTTTGCGTTGCAGAACGGTTGGGACGGGCCAACGGAAATGTCACGCAAACCGGGTTTTCTGGGGGTCGGGCCGGGCTGGGGTTTGGGGGTCAGGTCAGGAGGTCGGTGGCGACGTGGTGGAAGAGGCGGGTGGTGAGGGCGAGCGATTCGATGTCGATGCGCTCGTTGTTGCCGTGGAACCGTGAGCCGTACTCGCTCGAGTCGAGCGACGGGCTGAACAGGCCGGCGCCGTACGCCACCGCACCCATCTCGCGGTAGATGCGCGCATCGGTGAATCCGACGGCGAACTTCGGTGTCAGTCGCGCAGTGGGGAACGGCACGTTGACCGCCCGCTGGAGTGCATCCCACAGCGGCGTATCGAGCCGGCTGATCGAGGCAGCGTCGTTCATCAACGGCTCGACATCCACCTCGTCGGCGAGGTCACCGAGTGCGGCGCGGAGATGCGCCGCGACCTCCTCGGGACCCTCCCCCGGCAGCGTTCGGATGTCGACATCGATGACCACGGTGTCGGGAATGACGTTGACCTTCATCCGGCCGCCACCCGACTCGCTGCCGTCGATCAGGTTCGGCGAGAACGTCGTGTGCGTGCATGCGTGGAAATGCGACGCGTCGGCCGCCGACGGGAACGTGTCGAGCACGGCGTCGATCGCCGCCGGGTCGAGCAGCGAGGCCTTCAGTTCGTCGGGCAACCCGAGCGCCTCCACCTTCTGACCCCACAGCTCGTGGAATCGAGGGGCGGGTCGGTAGTCGTTCAACCGCTGGATCACACCGGCTGCCTTGACGAGCGCATTGTCCTTGCGGAACGGCGCCGAGCCGTGGCCCGGCGTCCCCTTCACCCGCAAACGCCGCCACGCCACGCCCTTCTCGGCGATGTTCACGCCGATGAAGGGCGCCTCGGCGGGCCCGGTGTGCAGCCCCCCGCTCTCGGTCAGCACGTAGTCGGCCATGATCGCATCGGCGTGATTGTCGGCCATCCAGCGCGCGCCATACGCACTCCCCGCCTCCTCGTCCGCAACCCCGAAGTAGATGAGGTCGCCGGTCGGCCGGAAGCCACTGTCGGCGAGGCTGCGAAAGGTCACCGCCATCGACGCCGTGAGGTTGAGCATGTCGACGGCGCCGCGGCCCCACACCTCGGGCCCATCGGGGCCGTCGATGATCTCGCCGCCAAAGGGATCCTCGCTCCAACCGGACGCGTTGACCGGGACCACATCGGTGTGGCCCATCAGGCACAGGCTCGGCGCGGTGGGGTCGGACCCCTCGATGCGTCCGACGATCGACACCCGCCCCGGCGCTGCTTCGTAACGCTCGACCTGCACGCCGGGACCCTCGATCACCTGCTGGAGCACATCGGCGTTGCGCACCTCCTCGCCGGAGGCTTCGGTGCCGTCGTTCACACACCGGTTGCGGATGAGGACCTGCAGCAACTCGACGGTGGCATCGGTCAGTCCGTCGAGTTGTCGGTCATCGAGGTGCGGAGTCGTCGCCATCACCCAAGCCTCCCACACCCACCTTCCAGCCTGTTTGCGTGACATTTCCGTTGGGACGGGCCAACCGAACTGTCACGCAAACCGGGTTTTGGGGGTGAGGAGGGTGGCGATGCGTTTGGCGCTGACGGATGGTTGGCCGGGGCGCTTGACCATCAGCGGTTGGGCGAAGGTGGCGACCCGGAGTTCCTCCAACTGCCAGCGGACATCAACGAGTTCGACAGGCAATCGGCCCGGGCCGGCGGTGTCAACGATCCCCGTGTAGCGCTGCTCGAGTGGGACGACTTCGGCCATCCGCCGCCGGTCGCCATCGTGCGCGCCCGCCAGGTGCTCCAGGCGGTAGATGATCGCCCGCACGTACCGTTCGATGTCGTCCAGACGATCGATCCCGGCGCCGAGCACGAACCCCGCATGCACCAACCGACCGAGGTGCACGTTCGCATCGTCGACCGACGGTCGGAGCGCGTCGGCGTGCAGCCGGGCCAACAGGTCACGCGCCTGCGAGGCCGCCACCATCACCCGTGCCGCCTTGTGCAGTGCGTTCGCAGCGAGCCCCGGCGCAGCGTCACGCACCGCCCGGCGGAGGTCGTCGAACTCGGCCTCGCTCCAGGGCAACGTCCCGTGGTCGGTCATCACCCGATCGACGGCCGCAGCCACGCAGTCGCCGCTCAACTCGCCGAGGTCGATGTCGCCGGCCGCAATCGCCATTCGATCGTCGTTGCCGAGCTTGCGCACGATCGACGATCGGGTCGGCGCACCGTTGAGCAACAGCAGCCGACGCACTCCCCCGCGCATGATCCGCTGCTGCAACTCAGGCGTCGTCACCACACGAAGCGAGACGCTGTCGCCGACATCGAGCAGCGCCGGGTAGGCCTTCACGTCCATCGCCCGATCGGTCGACTCGACGACGCGCGGAATGTCGCCGAGGTCCCACGAGGTGATGCCGCGCCGCTCGTCGATCGGTGCTGCCGCGGCAATCGATTCGCGAACCGAGCCGGCGAGCTGGGCCTTGATCGCATCGAGGTCGGTACCGACGGCATGGACCGTCCCCTCGTCGTCGGACACCACGAAGTGGATCGCCAGATGTTCGGGTACCGCCGACGGCGCGAACGACGATGGCGACACGCTCACGCCGGCCGCCGCACGCACGGCGCCGGCGAGCGCATCGACGAGCGGGCCCGCCTCGGGGTTCGACCCACGCAGGTTGTCGATCACCGCATCGATCGTCTCGCCGAGCGGAATGAGTTGGCGCCGCACATCCTTCGGCAGCGACTTCACGAGTGCCGTCACGAGTTCGGCGCGGTGGCCCGGGATCTGCCAGTCGAACCCATCGGAACGAACCTGGTTGAGACCGGACAACGGCACATGCACGGTGACGCCGTCGAGCGGCTCGCCGGGCGCGAACCGGTACGTGAGTGGCAGCTCGATGGCGGTGTTGCCGCGTCGCTGCGTCCACACATCGGGATAGTCGGCGAGCCGAACGCCGTGTCCACGACCTCCGGCGATCACGTCGTCGGTCAGGTCGAGAAGATCCGGCCGATGCTGCCGGGTCTCCTTCCACCACCGGTCGAAGTGGCGGACCGACGTGACATCACCGCCGACCCGGTCGGCGTAGAAGTCGAACAGCATCTCGTCGTCGACGAGTTCGAGCCGTCGCACCCTCGCGGCCATCCGCCGGATCCGTTCGAGGAACTCGGCATTGCGAGCAAGGAACTTCTGACGACCGATCCATGCGGCATCGGCG
>JANPCI010000162.1:0-6521 GCA_031430875.1 Actinomycetes bacterium
GGCACGCTTGACCTCGACGGCGATTGCCTCTACACCACCTCAGAGGGCATCCGGTACCCGGTGCTCTTCCCGTACGGCACGTCGTGGGACGCGACATCGTCGACGGTCGTGCTCCCCGATGGCTCCGCCATTGAGGTGGGCGGCGAGGTGTACGGAGGCGGCGGCTACGTCCAGCCGAACACGATCGACCTGTTCGCCAACAACACTGCCGTGCTCGAGCGCGCAAAGCGGTGTGCCGAAGAGCCGTACTTCGAGGTTGCTGTGATGCAGGCAACGGTGCGCTCCGGTACATCGTGATATCATGATGTCATGGCAAAGCAGACCACCGTCCGGTTGCCCGACGACCTCGCGGACGACGCCGAGGCGGTTGCTCGAGTCCGAGGCGACAGCGTCAACCAACTCATCATCGACGCACTCGCCGCCGAGATCGAACGAGTCCGCTCCGACGACGACTTCACCGCCCGCGCCAAGAAGCTGCTCGAGCGCGACCGGGAGATCCTCGACCGCCTCGCCAAGTGACCCGCTATCTCAGCCTCGCTGAGTTCTGGTACCTCGCCGAGCACCTCACAGGCATCAACGCCGCAACGCTCATCAAGGCCAGCCGGGTCGAGCTCGCCGATTCCGCACTGCACGCACCCCAGGCCGGCTTCGGCGACACCGACTTCCACCCAGACGTGTACGACAAGGCCGCCGTGCTCGCATGTCGGATCGCGTGGAATCACCCGTTGCCCGATGGCAACAAGC
Organism: Actinomycetes bacterium; assembly: GCA_031430875.1. Taxonomy (GTDB): domain Bacteria; phylum Actinomycetota; class Acidimicrobiia; order Acidimicrobiales; family Ilumatobacteraceae; genus Sva-07. The sequence continues at coordinate 745 of JANPCI010000162.1, forward strand.
GCGCAGCGTGGGCATGTCTCGTGCTGTTCATCGACCTCAACGACGGGTCATGGAACGACGAGCAACCCGACGTCGATGACGCCGTTGAAGCGATGCTTGCGGTGGCAGCCCGGGAGGTCGACGAGAACTGGTTCGCAGACTGGCTTCGTGACCGGGTCACCTTCCAAGTTTGAACCAGGAAGCCGCTCGGTAATCACCGGCCGGAACAGCTCGCGAAGAGCGCGCTTCCGGCGCACTCGGTCAGGCTGGGCTCGTCGACGTGCCGCCCGTAACGCGATCACCGACAGTCGCCGTTCGGTATTGGCGGCAGGGATTATGCAGTGTCCGGCTTGTTCCGATCTGTGGCGGGCCCGTCGGCCATAACTCCGGGATTCCGTGCGCCTGTTATCGGGCGGTCCTGAGGAAGTTCCCTGGACCGGGGAGCCCGTCAATTGATGCATGTTCGTTGCCGCGTTCACGGGAGGGCAGCATGGAGATCGAGGTCCAGTGGGAGCCGCAACACCATGCTCCGACCTGGCCCCGCCGAGGCGGTGCCAAAGATGATGATGCACTTGGACATCGGGGCGCGGACCTCGAGTCCGGCGTGCTCTGGGCAGTCGAACAGGGCGCCAGGCTCGCCGACCATCAACCGCAAGACGACGTCCGCGTGATGATCGACCCCGACGGTCACCCGTTCGGCCTGTTTCCGGATGACACTTCGCGACCCTCCGTCGCCAAACCGGGCTCGTAGGCCTGCCGGAGCACCGCCAGCGGTCCTTCGAGCACCCGGCTCGGCACCTCGAGCAGCTGGTCGATGAGGAACGTGCCCTTGTAGGTGAGGACGGTCACGTTGTCGGCGGTGCCGCCGACGTCGATACCGACGATCACCGCTCGTGCGTTCACGGCGCCGACGGTGCACGATCGTGGGAGTCCACCTCCTGTGACGAGATCCGGGTCCGTCTGCGCAGGATCCACGGGTCGCTGCCGCGCGGACTCACGGCATGGCCGCTCGGACGTGGGTCAGGACGGCAACGACGCGCCGGTGGGTTTCGCCGTGCTCGGGTATGTCGAGCTTGGTGAGGACATGTCGGACGTGGGCTTCGATGGTGCGGTCACTGACGACGAGGCGTCGCGCGATCGCATGGTTGGTGAGGCCCTCGGCCATGAGGGCGAGGACCTCGCGTTCGCGCTCGGACAGGCGGCCGAGCGGGGTGTCGCGGTGGGGTGTCACGAGCGACGACACGACCTTCGGGTCGAGCGCCGAACCGCCGCCGGCCACGCGTTCGGCCACCGCGAGGAACTCGTCGACTTCGAGGACGCGATCCTTCAGGAGATAGCCGAAGCCGGGGTGTGCGACGAGGTCGACGATGCTGGCTGTCTCGATGTGCTGCGAGAGCACGAGTACCCCGACGGTGGGGTGTTGCCGCTTGATGGTGTGTGCCGCTTCGAGGCCTTCGGTCGTGTGCGTCGGCGGCATGCGGATGTCCACGACGGCCAGGTCCGGGGTTCGCTCGGGGTCGGGCGGATGATCGAGGTGGTCGAGCAGTCGGTCCGCGTCGCCGAACGTGGCGACGACGTCGTGGCCGCCATCGCGAAACAGCCGCGCCATTCCTTCGCGCAGGAGCACCTGGTCCTCGGCGATCACGACGCGCACGGGATGCTCGCGATCAGGGTGGTACCGGTATGGCCGGAGTCGACCTGCAGCGTGCCGCCGACGGCGGCAAGCCGGTCCGCCATTCCGCTGAGGCCAGAGCCTCCGTGTGGTGTGGCCCCACCGATGCCGTCGTCGGCGACGCGCAGAACCAGGGCTCCGTCGCGCCGGTCCGCGCACAGCGCGACCCTGGAGGCGTGCGCGTGTTTCACCGCGTTCGTGAGCGCCTCGATGGCGACGAAGTAGGCCGTGGTCTCGGCGTCGGGTGCGAAGCGCTCGTCCGTGGTCGCGATGCTGACGGGAAGTGGTGCGCGTCGGGCGAGTTCGCGCAGCGCCGAGCCCAACCCGGCATCCAGGCTGGAGGGACGAAGTCCGTGCGCCAGTTCGCGCAACTCCTCGATCGCGCCGGCGATCTCGACCACGGCGCCGTCGAGGGTTCGACTTGCCTCCGGGTGATCGCCGGCGCCCAGTTGGTGCTGGGCGTGGCGCAGCGCGAGCCCGATCGAGACCAGGCGTTGCTGCGCACCGTCGTGGAGGTCGCGCTCCAACCGCCGCCGTTCGTCGTCGGCCACGGTGACCAGCCGGGCTCGGGACGCCTCGACTTCGTCGAGTCGGCGGCGCAGCTCCACACGCAGCCCGGCGATCTCGATCGCCAACCCGGCCGCATCGACGACCTCGGCCGCCAGCGATGGGCGTTCGGTCTGGATCGTCGTGCCGGTGACGGTCGCGACGAGCGCATCGCCGCGCCTGACCGGGATGCCCTCGACGAGGTCATCGGCGTCGTCATCGGCCCGGTAGTGGATCGTGAGCTCGGGATCACCGGTCACGTCGCGCAGCACTGCTTCCACCTGTTCGGGTGCGGCACGGCCGGCGTGCAGGTCCTCGATGAAACGATCGGTACGACGGAGTGCATCGAATCGTGACCGGTCGAAGCGCCGATCGACGACCGACTGAGCCCGCTGGCGGACGGGATGGAAGGCGGTCGCCACCGCCAGGGTGGCACCGGCAGTCACCAGGGTCGACGACCTGCCGATGAGCGCACCGAGTGCGACCACCGTGGCGACGTAGATGCCGACGAGCGCCGCGGTGACCAGGCCGTAGGTGATCGTGCGGCTGATCACGCGGTCGATGTCGTACAGGCGGTAGCGCATCATGGCGACGCACACGGCGACGGGTTGGGCGAGCAACGCGACGGCCACGACGGCGCGCGCCACCGGATAGCGCTCCCACAAGAGCGGCCCGAGTGGGAGCACCACGACGGCGAGAGCGGCAGCGATCGCGAAGACCTTGAGCTGCTGGCGCTCCAGGCGCGCTGAGCGGTGGTAGCGCACGACGGGCGCAGCTGCCGCCCCGACCAGCGCGACCACCAGGCACGCGTTTCCGATCACCCAGATGGCCCCGGTCGAGAGCCAGTCCACGACATACGGATTGGAACCGTCGACGAACTCCGCGTCAGCTCTGTGGCTGAACGAGTAGCCCCCGACCACCAACACGGAGGCAACGCCTCCAGCCGCAACGACCACGAGCCACCTTCGACTCAGCAGACGCCCCGTTGGAAACAGCAGCCACAGAAGGAGCAGCGGCACTATCTGCAACACGACGCTGGCCGAGCTCGACCACTCGGCCACCGTGCCGGCCCGCCAGCCCTGCTCGTGCGCCCGGAGGCCGTAGCCCTGCGGAAGATCGGTGATCAGCGAGTTCGACAGACCGAGCCACAGCATCAGCCAACCGATCGGATTGCGAGGGTACTTCGAGGCGACGAGCGCACCGGCACCCGCGAGCACGATTGAGTACAACGCGTAGATCGCTGTGTCGGTCCACGGTTCGAGACCCCACGACAGCAAGACCGCGGCGAGTTCGGCGAGCACCACGACGACGAAGACCGCGAACGGCACGGCACTGATCCGCAGTCCTCGGCGCGACGCTTCCACGACGCAATTCTCCCCTTGATGCCGCACGAGGGCAATCGTGCTGGCGCGCACCGCGACGTCGGTGCTGGCGCGTACGACGAATGCGTACCCGTGCCGATGCGCCATGCCACCTCGAGTTCGTACCGTCGGATCGACCCACCAACGACAGCCACCCGACGACAGGAGGACCCGATGAGCAACCCGACATCGAACAGAGACCAGAGCCCCGACCAGAGCAGGCGTCCGACGACGATCGTTGCGTGCGCGCTCGCCGCGCTCGCCGTCGTTGCCCTCGCAGCCTGCGGTGACGACGACGCCACCAGCACGGTCACCGAGGCTGCCACCGGTCGCCAGGCCGTCACGATCACGCTGCGCGACTACGTCTTCGAGGGCGTGCCGCCGACCATCACCAGTGGTACCCCGATCGACGTCACGAACGAGTCGGCGGACGAGGCGCACGAGCTCACCGCCTTCCGTCTGCCCGACACCGAAACCCGGAGTCTGACCGAGCTCCAGGCGTTGCCGCCCGAGGAGTTCGGCGCCCTCGTTCCGGGCGCTCCGGCGCTGGCGTTCGCAGCCCGCCCGAACGAGGGCGGCGAGCTCGTCCTCGGCGACGGGACACTGCAAGAGCCGGGCCGTTATCTCCTCGTGTGTTTCATCCCCACCGGTGCCGATCCTGACCAGGTGATGGCCGCGATGGAGGCTGCAGCCGCAGATCCGAGTGCCGGCCCGCCGCAGATCGACGGCGGCCCACCGCACGTCGCCGCAGGGATGATCGCCGAACTGGTCGTCACGCCATGACGCACACCGGCACCGACCACCGCTCCCGAGAGAGGAATGCCCTCGTGTCGACACCCACCGTCCACCGCCTCGCCGTATGGGCCTTCATCGTCGGAGCTGCAGGCACCACCATCGCCGGCGTGCTGATCCAGACACTGGTGATTCCCACCACCGATGTCGCCGACGACCGCTGGAGCTACCCCTGGGAGGCGGGTCCGTTCGTCGCCGTGTCGCTCGTGTACATCGTCCTGCACCTACTCGTCGCCACCGGACCCGTGGCGTTCGGCCGCAGCGGCGTGGCCGGTGGTTCCAGAGCTGCACGCAGCGGTGTCGCCATCGCCGTCGCCGGCACGCTCGCGCTGACGGTCGGCGAGATCATCGGGCTACCGATTCGGGTAGCGCTCACCGACGACACGAGCGCCCAAGTGGTCGGCGCAGTGTTCGGCCTGGGGGTGCTGCTCTCTGCCGTCGGGTTCCTCGTCCTCGGGGTCGCGACACTGCGCGCACACGTGTGGTGTGACTGGCGCCGCTACACCCCGCTCGTCACCGGCATCTGGATGAGCATCCTGGTCGTCCTCCCGCTCACCATCCCGAAAGCGCTGCCAGGTTGTGTCGCCGTCTACGGTGCCTGCCTGCTCGCCAGGGCCGCGGGCCTGCATCGCCAGAATTGCCCGTCCAACGACCACTCGATCCAAACACCAAGCGGTCGACGGGTTCGTGGCGACCTCACGAGCATCAGCTGACGTTCACCGATCCGGAAACTCTCTTGCACCCTGCACCGAATGCGGGCACCCGATACAACCGGATTCCACGGCCCGCCCGGTCACAAGAACAGGGCAGGAGGGCACTGACGTCGGGATTATCTCGTGTCACGCTTGGGCCTGATTGATGATGGAAGGGCGTTGCGGCGGTTGTCGTAGCGTTCAGAGCGCCGGTCGGCGGGCTCTATTTTGGGCCTGTCACCCTTCGGGTTGACCTCAGTGCGATATGTGCGTCGGCTGGTGTTCTGATCGAGGTGTGGCTCGAAAGAGGCGCGAGCTGAACGAACCCGAATCAGGAGTGCCCACCTCGGTTTCCCATCACCGAGACAAGGAGCAATTCCAGATGACCATCATGATTGGCATCGATCCGCACAAGGCGTCACACACCGCCGTCGCGATCGACAACAACGAGGTGATACTCGACGAGCTACGAGTTCGAGCATGCGCGAAACAGACCGAGCAGCTGCGCTCGTGGGCGTCACCGTTACCGGATCGGGTGTGGGCAATCGAGTCCGCCCACGGCCTGGGCTACCTGTTGGCCCAACAACTCGTCGCCGCCGGTGAAACCGTGGTCGACGTCCCAGCGGTGCTGTCGACACGAACCAGATTGTTGGGCTCGGGCAAGGCACAAAAGAACGACCCGAACGATGCTCGATCGGTCGCGATCGCGGTGTTGCGCACCGACGAGCTCCAACA
>JANPCI010000163.1:0-2680 GCA_031430875.1 Actinomycetes bacterium
CTGGTACGAGCGCCCGAACGGCGACGTTCATGCCTGCGCGATCAATCTCGGCCGTCGCCCGACGTTCTACGAGCATGCCGATGCATCGCTCCTCGAAGCGCATCTGCTCGACGTCGACGTCGACCTCTACGGCGAGCAGGCTGAGGTCCGATTCACGAATTTCCTGCGAAGTGAGCGCAAGTTCGATGGCGTCGACGCCCTCATCGCCCAGCTCGCCCACGACATCGAACACGTGCGACAACTCCTCGACACGTGATGCGTGCAGCCCCGTCGTTCAGCTGGGCCAGATGACCTTGCCGTCGCCGGAGTAGATGCGCATGATGATGTTGTCACCGAGCAACGCTGCGGCGTCGGGTGAGCCGGCGTCACCGAAGAGGCCGATCTCGGCGTAGGTGTCGAGTTCGTTCTGCAGTGCAGCCAACTGCGGAACGCCGTACCCGGTTCCCGCCGGCGTGAGCGATGAGATGAGTGCTGCATCGGTTGTCCAACGGAACGTTTCGCCCTCGGGTGACAAGAAGTTCGGGTTGCCGCCGGCGTTGATCCGTTCGACAGAAATCGCTGCCGCTGCCTCCGGGTCGGCAATGGCATCATCGAGGCCGAGCATGGTGGCGCGGACGAAGTCCTCAGCCGCCGTTGGATGCTCATCGAGGAACTGTTGGTTCGTGTAGATGACACCGAACGATCCGGGGATGTCATAGGTGACCGGGTCGAACAGGTCGAACTCGATGCCGGCGCGTTCGAGCTGCCCCGGCTCGTTGCTCTTGTACCCGGGGAATCCGACGATCGATTCGATGGCGATGTGCTGTACCGGGTCGAAGCCGTCGAGGAGGACTGTGTCGAAGTTCTCGCCCTCGACCAGACCTGCCTGCGCCATCATGGCCGCGACGCTCGGCGGAAGCTTTCCCTTGACACCGATCGTGGTGCCTTCGAGGTCGGCGAGTTCGGTCGCGACGCCTGGCTTGAGGATCAGTGAGTCGATCGCCGTCGGGCCTTCGACAGCGACAACCACCAGATCGGCGTCGTTGGCTGCGGAGAACGACGCGACCTCGCTGAACGATCCGCCCGAGGCGAACTGGGCGTCGTTCTCGGCGATGAGCGGATAGTTGGCCGTGGAGAAGCTCGCGGTGACCTCGACGTCGAGGCACATCGCGTCGTAGTAGCCCTTCTCCTCGGCAACGAGCACGTCGACGATCGACGCGGTTGCCGCGAAGTCGAAGCCCGTCAGATAGGTGATCGTCCCGGCGGCCTCGTTGGCTGCACAGCGATCCTCGGGGAACGCTTCGCCGGCCACGACATCGGTGACGCCGGTGGTTCCGGTGTCGGTGGTTCCGTCGGTGGTTCCGGTGTCGGTGGTCGCCGAGGCGGTAGCTGTCGTCGGATCGGAAGTCGTTGTGTCACCGTCACTCGAACACGCAGCGAGGAACGCGGCGGTGCAGACGGCAAGGGCAGTGACGTTACGAAGGCGCATCGAGTTTCCAGTCAATCGGGGATCGAGCCACGCGGTTGCCCGTGCGGGTGGCACATCATGCCACGCGTCGTCGACAACTCGCCGGTCAACGGCGCTGTGAGACGTGCCATTTCAACACGACTCGTTCGAGGACCGACACCATCATCAGCCCAACGATGCCGAGCAGTGCCGAGCACACGATCGTCGTCCAGAGTGTCTCGGCGTCGTTGAACGATGCGGCTCGGCGACCGATGGCGCCGAGTCCCGTCGTGGTGAGCGCCGACCCCTCGCTGAAGTAGGCCGCTGCCAAACCCAGTCCGACGGCAAATCGGGCTGTCGTGAAGATCGATGGTAGTGCCGACGGGAGGCGGAGGCGCCACAAGACCTCCCAGGGCCTGGCATCAACGCTCGCCAAGAGCTCCCGTGCGGCCGGGTCCGCTGACTTCATCCCGCCGACGACGCCGAACGTGAAGACCGGGAACGCGGTGAAGGCCACCATGAAGTAGATCGTGGGGTTTCCGCCGTTGAGCCAGAGCACGACGGAGGTGATGTATGCGACCCAGGGCGTCACGAGCACGAGAACGAGCACCGGTTGGGCCGCTTCCTCGATGAAGCGCGATGCCGCCATGATCGACCCGACGACGATGGCGCACAACAGCGAGATCGACAGTCCGATGAGCATGTGGACGGCAGTGACCAGCGCATTGTCCCAGTAGAACCCGGGCTCGGCGGCGAGCGTGTCGATGATCGTCGACGGTGGCAAGAGCACGAATCGCCGGATGTCGAAGATCTGTACGAGCAGTTCCCAGAACAGGGCGAACACGACGATGCCGACAATCGGCGCGACGATCCGCCTGGCTCCCGGGCTCATCGATCTCTCCCTGCGCTCAACGCGCTCCGTAGCCGGGTGGTGACATGGAAGAATTTGTCCGTGTCCTCGATGTCGGGGGTGCGTGGGTGGGCGAGATCGATCGTGACGTTGTCGGTGACCTGGCCCGGACGTGCCGACATCACCGCCACCCGGTCGGAGAGGAACGTGGCCTCGGGGATGGAGTGGGTGACGAACACCACGGTGGTTCCGAGCGGTTCACGGAGCCGCCCCAGCAGGTGGCGCATGTCGGTGCGAGTCATCTCGTCGAGTGCCGCAAACGGTTCGTCCATCAGCAGGATCGGAGCGTCGAGTGCGAATGCCCGCACGAGACCGACCCGCTGCTGCATGCCGCCGGACAGCTC
>JANPCI010000164.1:0-8619 GCA_031430875.1 Actinomycetes bacterium
CCACGTCTCACGGCCGTCGGCGAATGCGAACTGTTCGTAGTCGATGTCGATGCCGTCGTATCCACCATCGGATGCGAATGCCCGAATCGCCGCGACGTGCTGTCCTCGGGTCGTCGGATCAGCGAGGATCGCCGCCATGGCGCCCGCGGGTAGCGCGTCGATGATCGACGGGACAACGTCGACATCGGCTCCTTTCGCCTTCTCCATGAACTGCGTCGTCAGGTCGACGGAGGCATTCGGGTCGACGATGATCTGGTCGACCCCTGCGGCGTTGAACCAGAAGGGCGACACCTCGCGCATGGATGGACCGCGCTGGTCGAAGTCGGGCAGCGACGCGTCGAGCGCCCAGTACGGCACCCAAGCATCAAGTGGAATGTCAGGCTTCGCAGGGAGAGGCTGCTCGGTCGAGGCGACATAGATCGCTGCGCCGGCAATCACGATGATCGCAACACCGAGGCCGCTCAGCACGGCGAACCGGCGCCGCCGCGTCGGCTGCTCGTCACCCTCGATCGGCGTGGCCTCGACGGCCGGTTCATCCAACGCGGAGACGTCGGAGCTGGGCGAGGTCGACACCGGCGAGGGAATCAACGATGGTGAGCCCGAGGGCGGCAGCGACGGGGACGACATGGGGGACCCCCAGCGTCGCACACCCTGCAGCAACCGCAGAGGCAACCCCGGTCGGCGAATCCTCGATCGCCACGCAGGCTCGCGGGTCGACGCCGAGTGCTGCCGCGGCTGCGAGATAGGGCTCAGGGTCGGGCTTGCCGTTGGTCACCTCGTCGCCCGTGATCGAGACTGCGAACGATCCCGCAGGTGACGCCGCGATCACTGCGTCGGCCAATGGCCGCCACGACATGGTCACCAGTGCGCACGGAACACCCTCGGCGTTGCATTCTGCGAGGAGTTCGCGGGCGCCGGGTCGCCACGGCAGTTCCTCGGCGACACGAGCGATCACCCGGTCGAGCAGCCAGGTGGCGATCTCGGCGGGCTCCATCTCGACGCCACCTCGCGTGCGGAGTTCGTGACCGGCGTCGAGCAGGTCGAACCCGACGATCGAGTGCGCATCCGCCGTCGTCCATGTGCCGCCGTGCTGGGCGACCAACGCTGACTCACTGTCGATCCAGTACGGCTCGGTGTCGACGAGCGTGCCATCCATGTCCCACAGCACCGCCGCCGGCTCAGTCATGCACTGCAGTGTGCCGCGGACGATGACCTCCGGCTCCTTCGCCTGACGTGATCACTGCACGCCACGGGTCAGACCAAGGTCTGACCCCGACGCGATCGCTGCGCGCCAGGGGTCAGACCGAGGTCTGACCCCCTCGGAAGATGGTGATCTTGTCCTCACCGATGCGGTCACGCTTCTCCGGGTCGTCGATACCGAGACCCTCCGACGGCGCGAGGCACAGCACGCCGAGCTTGCCCTCGACCTCGTTGTGATGCACCGCAAGCGCCGCAGCACCGACCTCGGTGAGGTCGTAGCTCTTGGTGAGGAGCGGCTGAATCCGACCCTCGGCGAGGAGCTTGTTGGCGGCATACGACTCGGCGTAGTTGGCGAAGTGTGAGCCGATGAGCTTCTTGAGCCGCATCCAGAAATGCCGGTTGTCGAACTCGACCATGTGCCCCGATGTCGCTGCGCACGTAACGACCGTGCCGCCACGCTTCACCGCGAACACCGATGCCCCCATCGTGGATCGCCCCGGGTGCTCGAAAACGATGTCGACGTCCTCGCCGTTGTTCACTTCGCGAATCTTCTTTCCGAAGCGTCGCCACTCGGATTCGTCCTGAGTGTTGTCATCGGACCAGAACTGGTAGTTCTCCGCCCGCCGGTCGATGACTGCTTCGCAACCCATCCGGTTCAACAGTGCAGCCCGTTCGGGCGACGACACCACGCCAATGGGTGTGCCCCCGCCGTTGAGCACGTACTGCACGGCGTAGCCGCCGATGCCACCGGTGGCGCCCCAGATCAGCACGCCGTCGCCCTGCTTCATCTGTGCGCCGTTCGCACTGACGAGCATGCGGTACGAGGTGGAGCTGCAGAGCGCGTTGACCGCCGACTCTTCCCAGGTGAGATGACTCGGCTTGGGCATCAGCTGATTGGCCTTGACCACAGCGAGATCGGCGAGGCCACCGAAGTTCGTCTCGAAGCCCCAGATCAGTTGGTTGGTGGCGAGCATCGAGTCGTTGTGGGCGCTCGGATCCTGGTCGTCGACATAGTTGCAGTGCACCGTCACCCGATCGCCGGGCTTCCAGTTCCGCACCGCCGAGCCGACCTGCACCACGACACCCGAGGCGTCGGAACCTACGACGTGGTAGGGCAGCGAATGCCGCTTGCCCCACTCATTCTGGCGTCCCATGCGGTCGAGGAAGCCGAACGTCGGCAGCGGCTCGAAAATCGAGGTCCACACCGTGTTGAAGTTGATGCTCGACGCCATCACCGCGACGAAGACCTCGTCAGGCGCCAATTCGGGTGTCGCAACCTCCTCGACGTGGAGCGACTTGCGGGGGTCCTTGTCCCACGACTCGACCCCTTCGAACATTGCCACCTCGTCACGCTTGACGATCGCGGCGCGGTAGCTCTCGGGGACAGGGAGGTTGGCGAGATCCTCGCCGCTGGCACCGGACTGGATGGCCTCGAGGATCTGTTTCATCCCCTCCGACGTTACCGATCGGTAACGCCTACCGACAAAGCGAACCCCAACTCCGAAATGTGCCTCCCAGTGCGCGCGGAGCGCGCACTGGGAGGCATTTTTCGGGGGGCGGGGGGTGGGGGTAGCGTTGGGGTATGGCTTCTACAGGTTCGTACATCGTTGCCGGCGCTCGCACACCGATCGGAAAGATGAGCGGCGCACTGTCGTCGTTCTCCGCGGCCGACCTCGGCGGGTTCGCGATCGCGGCGGCACTCGAGCGCGCCGGCGTGGCGCCCGACGAGGTGCAGCACGTGATCATGGGCCAGGTGCTGATGGCCGGTCAGGGTCAGGTCCCGAGCCGCCAGGCCGCCGTGCAGGCCGGCATCCCCATGAGCGTGCCGTCGATCAACGTCAACAAGGTGTGCCTCTCGGGTCTCAACTCGATCTACCTCGCCAACCAGATGATCGCAGCGGGTGAGGCCGACATCGTGATTGCCGGCGGCATGGAGTCGATGACCAACGCTCCGTATATCGCCGACGGTGCCCGCGCCGGCTTCCGATACGGCAACACCGAGCTGCGCGACGCGATCATCGCCGATGGCCTGTGGTGCTCGTTCGATGGCTGTCTCATGGGGCTCGGCACCGACCGCTACGCGGGCAGCGAGAGCATCAGTCGCGACGCTCAGGACGCATTCGCAGCCGTGTCGAACGAGCGGGCCGCCGAGGCGATCAAGGAGGGTCGCCTGTCCGACGAGATCGTGGCCGTCGCCGTGCCGCAGCGCAGAGGCGAGCCGATCCTCGTCGAGACCGACGAGGGTGTTCGACCCGGAACGACCATCGAGAGCCTTGGCGGTCTGCGCCCCGCATTCGACAAGGACGGCACCGTCACTGCCGGGAACGCATCGCAGCTCTCCGACGGTGGCAGCGCACTCGTGATGATGTCGAAGGCCGAGGCCGAGCGTCGCGGCGTGGCACCGCTCGGTGAGTTCGTGTCGTACGGGATGGTGGCCGGCCCCGACAGCGCCTCACTGCTCCACCAGCCGAGCCGGGCCATCCTGCTGGCCGCCGAGCGCGCCGGCATCGCCATTGCCGACCTCGACCTGTTCGAGATCAACGAAGCCTTCGCCGCTGTCGGCATCGCCTCGATCGCGGAACTCGGCGTCAGCGACGAGATCGTCAATGTCAACGGCGGCGCGATCGCACTGGGCCATCCGATCGGCATGAGCGGTAACCGCCTCGCCCTCACGATCCTGCATGAGTTGAAGCGTCGCGGTGGCGGCATCGGTGCGGTGGCACTCTGCGGCGGCGGCGGCCAGGGTGACGCCGCAATCCTGCGCACCGTCTGACGAGCGATGAGCGACGGGCCGCTCTGCGGGCCGCTCACTCATCGCCTGCCTCCTCACATCGCTGGGCGTCTTGTCGTCGGGCAAGGTCGCGTCCGAACCGATGACGCGGGCATCGACAGTGACGTTGTGTCACCATTCGAGCACGGTCGGTATTGGCTGTTCCCACGTTGAGTGCTTGACACGCCACGTCACGTCGGTAAACTGGCATCAACAGCGACTTGTGTTACGGAATGTTGACGAATTAGTCGACTTTCCGTAATGTGATTGCAACATACAAATCGAGTGAGTCAGCGTCGCCTCACCCCCCTCTGGGGCATCATCGAAACGAATCGGCCCGTCCGCCCGCAACCGATTCGTGGAGATGGTGCCCCAGTCCATTTTTCAACCGGCGCCACGATCGCAACGGCAATCAGTCGATGACGCGACGACCTTCGATCGCACGCCCGAGCGTGAGTTCGTCGGCGTACTCCAGGTCGCCGCCGACCGGGAGACCGCTGGCGATGCGCGTGACCGTCAATCCGATCGGCTTGAGCAGCCGGGCGAGGTACATCGCTGTGACCTCGCCTTCGGTGTTCGGGTTCGTGCACACGATGATCTCCTCGATGCCTTCGGGTTCGATCCGAGCCACAAGTTCACGGATCTTGAGGTGCTCGGGGCCGATCCCTTCGAGCGGGCTCATCGCCCCGAGCAGTACGTGATACCGACCACGGAACTCGCCTGTCCTCTCGATGGCCACGATGTCACGAGACTCCTCCACCACGCAGACCATCGACGAGCTCCGACCGTCGTCGCTGCAGATAGGGCACAGCGGGCCTTCGGCGACGTTGAAGCATCGCTCACAGAACCGGACCCGAGCCTTGGCATCGGTGATCGCGAAGGCGAGGCGGGTGGCGTCCTCGGTGGGCACCTTCAACAGGTGAAACGCAATGCGCTGCGCCGACTTCGGCCCGATGCCCGGAAGTCGCCCGAGTTCGTCGATCAGCACCTGGACCGGCGCGGTGTAGTTGCCGGCCATCAGCCGGCCTCTTCGATCAACTCAGACCCCGGGAAGGCTTCGGCGAGTCGATCGATCGGCGTCTTCACCGACTCAGGCGGGGCATCGATGAGATCGTCGAGGTCAACGTCGTCATCATCGGGCAGTACGTAGGCAACAGTCGAATCACTTGCGTCGTCGAATGGCTCGGTTGCGTCCACCGACGTCGCCGATGGGACATCGCTGGCCCGTGCGGAGTTCGCGTTCACGTGCGCGTCACGATTGGGTTCGGGGACGTCACCACCGCCACCGCCGCCACCGCCGCCATCGACGAGTTCGATCGTGATGGGGGTCGCGGCGAACTCGCTGAGTGCCTGCTCGACGGCCGCACGGTGTTGCTCACACTTGCCACGATGCACGCCGTTTGGAACTGACAGCGTGACGACCCCATCGCCGCTGCGCACGAATGTCGCCGATGCATACATCGCGCGTGGCATTCCCTTCAACGAGGGCCTCACCGTGTTCTCCCACGCTTCGGCGGTGATCGAGTTCTGCGGCTCGGCTGCTGCCTCTTGCGCGGTGGGGGGCTCCACGTCGGGCTGCGTCGTCGCGGCCGACTCGACCGGATCCGAAGCAGCCGAAGCCGGCTCAACGCGACGCTGCGGCTCAGGCGTCGTGCGACGGACACGGCCACCGAGCGCCGCGCGCCCAGTCGACGGATCGACCGGCGGCTGATCCGCTGCCGGCGCCGCAGCGATCCCTTCGGCAAGCTGGCGTTCGATGCGATCGAGACGAGCGACGAGGGCTGAGGTGTCGGTCGAGACGCTGTCGGCCGTCAACTGCACTGTGGCCACGTCGAGCAGCACCCGCGGATCGGGGGCGTGGCGCATCTCGGTCAGCCCGGCGCCGAGGAGTTCGATTCCCCGCACGAGCCCGGCCGCGCCGAGTCGCTGAGCCTGCTCTGCGAGCCCGTCGAGGCGATGCGATGGCAGCTGAACCAGTTCGGGGGCCATCAGCGACAAGAACCCGTTGCGGAGATAGCCGATGAGTTCCTCGGTCAACGTTCGTGGATCGGTACCGAGCGAGATGGAGTGCGCCACCATCGTGAGCGCCCGCCCGGCGTCGCGGTCGATCATCGCCTCGACGAATTCGTCGAGGGCGAGGTTGGTGATGCCGCCGTCGCCGGTGCTCGCTACGAGTTCGAGCGCCGAGAGCGTGTCGCGGGCCGACCCGCCACCGCGGGTGAGGACTTGTTCGATTGCCTCATCACTCACCTCGAGGCCCGCATCGGCGGCAACCCAGCGAACATGCGCGTCGAGCGTGTCGGCCGCCAGGAGGTGGAACTGCAGGTGCTGTGTACGGCTGATGATCGTCGCCGACATCCTCTGCGGATCGGTGGTGGCCAGCACGAAAACGACGTGCGGGGGTGGTTCCTCGAGTGTCTTCAGTAGGGCAGCCTCGGCCGCCTTCGACAGCATGTGGACCTCATCGAGGATGTACACCTTGTGGCGCCCGGGTGTGCCGAGCGAGGCCTTCTCGATCAGGTCACGCATCGCATCGACGCCGTTGTTGCTCGCAGCGTCGAGTTCGTGGACGTCGTAGCTCGTGCCACGTTCGACCGAACGACACGACTCGCATTCGCAACACGGTTCGCCATCCTGCGGGTTCTCGCAATTGAGGACCTTGGCGAGGATGCGCGCCGTCGACGTCTTCCCGGTGCCCCGTGGACCGGAGAACAGATAGGCCTGGCCCTCCCGGCCCTCGGCGACCGCTGTCCTCAGCGCCCGCACCACGTGGTCCTGGCCCCTGAGCTCGCTGAAGCGGCGGGGCCGGTAGCGGCGGTAGAGCGACTGGATGGCCATCGCGTGCACGATAGCGACGCGGTGTCACAGCCCGCGGACGTGACCACACCGGACTGCTGCCACTTCGTACAGTCGACTGGATGCATTCACCCCTCACTCACCGCCGGCGATCGTTCGGGATCGTCGCGATGCTGAGCCTGATCGTCGCCGGCACCGTCACGGGCTGCAGCGACGCGGTCGAGCCGGTCACGTACGCCGACTACCTCAGCGAACTGCAGGCCATCTGCTCCTCGACAACCGAGCAACTGCTTGCGCTGCCGTCGGCGCCCGAACAGATCGCCGTTGCCGATCTCGCCACAAGTGCTGCGGGGCTGCTCGACAACGAAGCCACTCAAGTGGACCGACTCGACGTTCCATCCGGCGACGACGTGTCGGTCGACGACCTCGATGGCGACCACCGGGCATTTGTCCGCAACACGAAGGAACAGGCAGAGGCCTGGCTGGCGGTGGCGACCGCCGGAGCCGACGAGCTCGCGGAAGCCACCCAGTTGATCGCCCAGCTCGTCGGTGGTCGCAACGAACTGGCCGATTCGATGGGTGCGCCCAGCTGCGTTCGCGGTGATCTGTGAACACGATGTCTGACAACGCGACGGGTGCGACCACTAACCTTTGCCGATCGTGAACGACCGCACACCTGTTCCCTCCCGACGCCCCCGCGTGCGCTCGCTGGTCGCCATCGCGCTCGCAACACTCGGCGCAGTCCTGCTGAACCCCGGGGCCGTCTTGGCCGAGAACTCGGTCGTCAGCTCGACACCCGCCGACGGGGCATCGGTCGCCACCTCGCCGGCCACGATCGAGATCACGTTCAGCGAGGAGCTCGGCGAAGTCAACACGATCGCGGTGCAGTGCGACGCCGAGCTGTTCACCGTCGGTCCTCGACGCGTGAGCGACGACCGCCTGACACTTGCAGCCGATGTGGTCGATGCCCTGCCCAAGGGTGACTGCGTGGTCAGCTGGGGCGTCAGCGACGCAGACGGGCAACCCAACGGGTCGGGAAACTTGTCGTTCCGTGTCGAGAACGCCGCCGCCACGGTGGAGACGACGACGCCGGCTGACATCACGACCAACACAACCGGCGTCACCGACGGCACCACAACGGACACAACGGCCTCGAACGGCGAGGTCGCTGAGCTGTCGAGCGTCGACTCGGGCCAGGGTCCGCTCTGGCTGGGCCGGCTGCTGTCGGTCCTCGGAATCGCCGTGCTGTTCGGCTCGCTCGTACTCATTGCGGTGGCATGGCCCGAGGGTGTCGAGTATCTGCTTGCTGTCAGATTCATCCGAGCCACCTGGCTCGTTGCAGTCATCGGCACCCTGCTGTACGTGGCTGCGGCGACGGCAGCGGTCACCGGCAGCGGCCTCGGGAGTGGTCTCAACCCACTGAACTGGGTCGATCTGTTCAGTGCCGGCATCCCCGGCATCGCTGCAGTCGCCCGCCTTGTGCTCGTCGTTGCGAGCGCCTGGGTCGCGTTCCGACCCGACCGGGTCATCGACCCGGTCACCCAGATGGCTGCGCTGCTCATCCCGGGCCTGGCAACGGCAACCATCGGGCTGAGCCGGACCAACATGGATCTCGCCCTCGTTGCCGTCCCCATCTCGATCATCCACGCGCTTGCGATGGCCGTCTGGATCGGCGGCGTTGTACTCCTCGCCCGAGTCGTGCTCGCCGGCCCCGGCGAGGAGGACCTCGTCCATGCCGTGCGCGGTTTCGGGCGGCTCTCGTCCGGCGCGATCATTGTCACGATCGCCACCGGTGTCGTGCAGATGATCCTGCTCGACGGCGGCAGCCTCTTCGGATCGTCGCACGGACGCGT
>JANPCI010000165.1:0-4093 GCA_031430875.1 Actinomycetes bacterium
CGTGTGCAGGTAGTACCGCTGTTGGGCCGCCACGAATTCGTCCGACGTCGGGGGCCGCTCGGCGGTATGCCAGCCAAAGCCGTTGTCGGGCATCGCGAGGCCGCCGATCTTGGCCACCACATTCGGGCAGGTCGCGATCGCAGCGATGTCGCCGGTCCACTTCTCGAAGATCTCCTCGCGCTGCGACTCGTACGGACCCACCCCGAGCGGCGTACCGAAGTGGTCGAGCACCATCGATGTACTGGGCACCGCCCGAGCCAACTCCAGGTAGTCGCGGTTCTGGTAGTGGTAGTGCCAGGTGTCGTAGGTGAGCCGGCGCTCGCCAAGCTTCGCCACCCCGGCCCGAAACGCCGGATCGGCGTACAACCCGGCCGGCGCACCTCCAGGAATCATCAGTGCTTCCGGATGAATGGCGTGGGAGCCGGCGTGGCGGATCCCACGCAACCGACCGTTTGATGCTTCGACGTGGGCGTCGAGCACGTCGTCGAGGCGGGTATCGGTGAGGTCAGCATGGGCGACGATCCCGCCCATCACCTGCCGCGGCGAACGCTCGGCCTCGGCGGTGACGAACACGGTCTCACCGACCGGCGCAAACAGCGGGTCGCCGACAGGCCGGTAGGCAGCGCCGCACTCGACGAACACCGTGTCGACGACATTGTGCCCGCTGCCGAGGTCGGCCAGCAGCTCGTCGAGACCGTAGGGCAGCGAGCCACCCTGCGGCCACAGGTGGTGGTGCGGATCGATGATCCGCACATCGGGATCGATGACATCCTCGATGACCGAGTCGAGCCATTCCTGGGTTCCGGGGGGCGGTGACGCGTCACTCATCTCGCCGAACCTACTCGTGACGAGAGCATGCGAGTGCTACGTTCGCCCGGCACGGTCGATCGGGGGTCGCTCAATGACAAAGCACGTCGTTTCGGTGTCGCTTGGCAGTTCCACACGTGACAAAGCGGTGACGATCGAACTGGCCGGCCAGGAGATCCGGGCGGAACGTCGAGGCGTCGATGGTGACCTCGCAGCGTTCAATCGTTTGATGCGCGAGCTCGACGGCACGGTCGACGTCCTCTCGGTCGGGGGCACCGAGATCGCGTTTCATGTCGACGGCGAGGTGTTGACGTTTCGTTCCACAGCTCAGCTGATCGAAGGAGTTCATCGAACTCCGCTCGTCGATGGCGCCGGACTCAAGCTCACACTCGAACGAAGGGTCTTCGAACTTGCTGCCGACGCAGCGGATCCGGCCACCGGCGCCACGCCGCACTTCGAGCAGGCGTTCTTGAACATCGCTCTCGACCGTTGGGGCATGGCATTGGCTGTCAACGAAGTGAGCGACGCCGTCGTGTACGGCGACTTGATGTTCGCGTTCGGGGTACCCGTCGCACTCAAGAGCCTGCGTGCCGTGAAGCTAATGGCCAAGACCTTGGTCCCGGTCGCCGGACGGATGCCACTGAAGTGGCTCTACCCCACCGGCGATGACCAGGTGGTCAGAACCCCGAAGTTCGCCAAGCACTTCGCCGAGTCGGATCTGATCTGCGGCGACTTCTTGTATATCGGTAAGCATGCCCCCGATGACCTGTCGGGAAAGACGATTCTCACCAACACCACGACGGAGGCGAACCTCGAGTGGCTCGCCGGGACCGGCGCGTCGATGCTGATCACGACCACCCCGAGATTCGACGGGCGCTCGTTCGGGACGAACCTGACCGAGGCGATCATCACGGCCGCTGTCGGATCAGATCGTCGCCTGACGATCGACGAGATGAACACGGCGATCGACCAACTCGGCATCCGCCCCGACGTCACTCACTTCTGATCGACATCACTGCCCGACAAGGAGGCGCCGTGGGAGAACTGACAGGTCAGGTCGCCATCGTCACTGGAGCGGCGCGTGGCTTGGGTCGCGCTTTCGCTGAACGACTCATCGCCGAGCAATGCTCAGTAGTCGTCACCGACCGCGATGACTCCATCTTCGAGACAGCCCGAGCAATCGGAGCGACCGGACACCAGGGCGATGTCGCCGATGCCGCCCACGTGCGTTCGGTCGTCGACGCAACGATCGCGGATCACGGCACGGTCGACATCTTGATCAACAATGCCGGCGAGGTCATGCCGACCGGCCCGCGCGACGAGTGGGGCGTTGCCGAGCGTGACTTCGACCGGATCATCGGCTCGAACACGAAGGGCGCGTTCCTCTTCGGGCGTGCGGTCGCGCCAGTCATGATCACTCGCGGCGGCGGGAACATCGTCAACATCTCGACCGATCACGTCAAGCCCTGCCCGGAGTGCCACCCGCACCACGGCCACGGATCGATGGACCTCTACAACGCCTCGAAGTGGGCGCTCAACGGCCTCACCTTCGACTGGGCGAAGTCACTCGCTCGCCATCAGATCCGAGTGAACAACATCTGCATGGGCGCCACCGACACCGAGATGCTCCGCGGCTGGCTCGGCTCCGACCCCGACCCCGACTTCCTGGCCACGTGGATGCGCCCGGAGCAAGTGGCGCAGGTTCTTGTCGATCTCCTCGCCGAAGGGCCCAAAGGCCGGACCGGCAACAACATCGGGCTCTATGCGGGCCACGACTGTGTCCTCCCGCCACTCGAAATCCTCTGATTCCACGCAGGCACCTCACCGCTCCGACGCGGAGGTCCTCGCAGGGTGGAACCCGATCTTCAGTTCCTTCAGCGCACGTAGGAAGTAGTTCGGCGCGATCGTCAGGTCGGTGTCGGGGAGGAACCACATCTCGTCGATGCGCCGCACCAACGCTTCGAAGCCGAAGAGCAGCTCGCGGCGCGCGAGCGGTGCCCCCAGACAGAAGTGGGTGCCGAACCCGAACGTGACGTGCTTCTTGGCGTCGGCGCGATCGAGGTCGAATCGAGCGGGTTCTTCGAAGACACGCTCGTCGCGGTTGGCCGCCGCGTAGCCGACGAGCACACTGGAGCCGGCCGGGATCGTCACCCCGTGCAGTTCGACGTCGACGGCGGCGGTCCGCGTGAGGCGCTGGACCGGTGATTCGAGTCGTAGCACCTCCTCGACCAGCGCGGGCAGATACGTGTCGGGATCACTCTTCACCCGATCCCACTGGTCGGGGTGCTCGATGAGTAGTCGAACGCCGCCCGACAGCGCATTGGTCGTCGTCTCCGAGCCACCGACGAACGTGTCGGCCATCATCTCGGCATGCAACTCCTCGTCGCTCAGACAGCGCCCCCATTCCGGGATCGGCGTGTTCACCAGATCGGACAGCACGGTGTCGTCGGGCTCGACTCGAAGTCGTTCGAAGATCGGCTGGAAGTAGTGCTGCGCCTCGATCTCCATCTCCGTCGACCAAACGACCTGCTCGGGTGTCTGCATCAGGCCGAGGCGTTGCACCCAGGCATCGGTCCACGCCTTGATGCGCCAGATGTCGTCGGGGATCGCACCCATCTGGACACCGATGATGATCAGCGGCAGTGGCACGGCGAACTGCCTGACCCAATCGCAGGTGCCGTCGTCGATGAATGCGTCGATCAGCTCATCGGCGAGCATGCTGATCTTCGGTTCGAGCTCCGCGATGCGCTTCGGGCGGAATGCGTGGTTGAACAGGCTGCGCATCTCACGATGGTTGGGGTCGTCGCGCCCGGCGAGCGTCGGCGCCGGCACCCAGCCCTTCTCCTCGTACAGCGCGAGGATCTTGGGCGACATGGTGCGGGCGCGTTTGTTGGCCGATCGTGAGTTGACGAAGCGTTCGGTGTCGAGAAGTACCGCACGGACATCGTCATGGCGGGTGACCACGTAGGCCTGGAGCCGCCCGTCGAACCACACCGGAGCCTCGTCACGCAGCGTGCGATAGGCGCCGTACGGACAATTGTTGATCACCGGATCGAAGAAGTTCACGTCGGCGAGCGCGATCGGTTCGTCGACGGCCGGCTCGTTTCCATCCGACATCACGACCCGCTTGCCGATACTCGCCATGCACTCCCCCGACCGGCGATCAGCGGCAGGTCGAGGAACGTCTTCACGCCCGGGCCGGCAGCTACCACGTAGGGAATGGCATTGATTGCGTGCGCTGCAGTCGATCCGAGCACATCACGGTTCCACGAGTGCGGGAGGGTCA
>JANPCI010000166.1:0-5742 GCA_031430875.1 Actinomycetes bacterium
CACGTCCTCGGGGAACCTGTCGGACGAGTGCGCATCACGGCGCATGGCCCGCATCGTGTTCTGGTCGCTTCCCGGCGCCCGCCCGAGCCCGAGGTCGATGCGCCCCGGGTGCAGCGTGGCGAGCGTGCCGAACTGTTCGGCGATGGTCAGCGGCGAATGGTTCGGCAGCATCACCCCGCCGGCGCCGAGGCGGATCGTGGAGGTGTGCGCCGCGACATGGGCGATCAGGACACTGGTTGCCGAGGAGGCGATCGACGCCATGTTGTGGTGCTCGGCGTACCAGACCCGTTCGTAGCCCCGAGCCTCGGCCCGCTGGGCGAGCACGACACTGTTGGTGAACGCATCCGCCGCCGTCTGCCCCTTGCCGATGATCGCCAGATCGAGGATCGACAGCGGAATCGAATGGTGCCGGGACATAGGGACCAGCATGCCAGCGGCGATCGTGCAGGCGGTGATTCGCCGGCGATGAGGTTGTGGGGCGAGGGGTGGGCCGGAATCTCATCGCCGGGGTTGCGATGGCGTGGCGATGAGGTTGTGGGGCGAGGGGTGGGCCGGAATCTCATCGCCGGGTTTGGTTGGAGGGCGGGGCTCGGCGGGGCGATGGGTAGCGTTCGGATGTGAGCATCGACGGTGCACCGATTGCGGGGGCCACGGTGGATCCGATCCCCTACCTGCCGTTCATGGACGGGCCCGCGCCCGCAGGCCAGGATGCGTTCCGGTGGCGGCTCGGGGTGCGACCGCTCGATGTGCACGACTGGATCGAGCTCGGCGCCGACGCTGACGCGGCGATCGAGGCCAAACCCCGTCTGATGGAAACCCACCCCGACACGGTGTTCGCCGTGCTCGACACTCGGGTGACCGAGGAATCGCAGGAGGTCGCCGACACGCTCGTCGACCACCTCCGAAGGCGCTGGCCCGAGCGGTACTGCGAGACCGCCCTCGACACCGACCTGCACCCGCTCGATGCAGCAGCCCGGCTCGTGCCCGAGGATCTCGTGCTGCTCGTCGAGCGCCATGGCAAGCTCGTGTTCGGTGGTGGCTCGGTGTGCTTCCCGAACCGTTGGGACCTGCGCTCGAAGCTCGGCCTCTCGATGGCTGGTGTCCACGCGCCGGTCGACCGCCTCAATGACCAACTCGAGGCCCCGATCGACGGCTTCTTCGATCGCCTCACGCCCGAGCGCAGCTTCTGGCGTCTCGGATGGGGCGTGCTCGACACCGCCGACTGGTACACACCGATCGACGGCACCGCCTCGCCCCGCCCGGTCGAGCCTGTGCCCGACCACCACTACCTGCGTGTCGAACGCGAGACCTTGCGTCGCTTCCCGGAGACCGGCTGCGTGCTGTTCACCATCCGCACCTACGTGACCCCAATTCTGTCGGCATGCTCGACCTCCGAGGTTTCTGCTCGGTTCGCGGCTGCACTCGAATCGATGCCGAGTGATGTGCGCGAGTACAAGGACCTGGCCTCCACTGCCGACGATCTGGCGCATCTGTTGCGCCTGGTGCCTGACACCGTCGGTACGAGGGATAGATCCTGATATGATGACGCTCAAGCTTATTGAGTAAAGGACAAGTAGATGACGATCGATCCGAAGAAGTGGACGCTCAAGACCCAGGAGGCCTTTTCGGCCGCCATCGACCAGGCCAAGGAGCTGTCGAACCCTGAGCTGACCCCGGATCACGTGCTCGGCGCCATGATGCGCCAGGACGGCACGATCGTCCCGGCGGTGCTCGCCAAGCTCGGCCAGGCTCCGCTGATGGTGCGCAACCGCGCCGACGAAGCGATCCAGAAGCTCCCCAAGGCCTACGGCGGTGCCGAGCCGCGGATGAGCAAAGAACTCACCAACATCGTCGAGAACGCGGAGACCTACCGCAAGGATCTGCGCGACGACTTCCTCTCCGTCGAGCACCTCCTCCTCGCGATGAACGCCCGTCTCGACGTCGGCTCCGAGGAACTCCTCCAGGTGTTGAAGGAGGTACGCGGCTCGCATCGCGTCACCGACCAGAGCCCCGAGGAGAAGTTTGCCGCACTCGAGAAGTACGGCCAGGATCTCACGGCCTTGGCCGCGAGTGGCAAGATCGATCCGGTCATCGGGCGCGACGAGGAGATCCGGCGCGTCATCCAGGTGCTGTCACGTCGCTCGAAGAACAACCCGGTCCTCATCGGTGAGCCAGGCGTCGGCAAGACCGCCATCGTCGAGGGTCTCGCCTCACGCATCGCCGACGGCGACGTGCCCGAGGGCCTGAAGAACAAGCGGCTGATCTCCCTCGACATTGGTTCGATGATCGCCGGCGCGAAGTATCGCGGCGAGTTCGAGGAGCGGCTCAAGGCGGTGCTCAAGGAGATCACCGATGCCGACGGCGAGATCATCACCTTCGTCGATGAGCTCCACACGATCGTCGGCGCCGGCGGTGCCGAGGGCGCGATGGATGCCGGCAACATGATCAAGCCGATGCTGGCGCGCGGTGAGCTGCGCATGATCGGCGCCACCACCCTCGATGAGTACCGAAAGCATGTCGAGAAGGACCCCGCACTCGAGCGCCGTTTCCAGCAGGTGTACGTCGGCGAGCCCAGTGTCGAAGACACGATCGGCATCCTGCGCGGGCTGAAGGAGCGCTACGAGGTGCACCACGGCGTGCGAATCCAGGACTCGGCGCTCGTCAGCGCGGCAGTGCTGTCCGACCGATACATCACGAGCCGGTTCCTCCCCGACAAGGCCATCGATCTCATGGACGAGGCGGCGTCGAAGCTGCGTATCGAGATCGACTCGCTCCCGACGGAGATCGATGTCGTCCAACGCCGCATCTTCCAACTCGAGATCGAGCAGGTCGCCCTCGACAAGGAAACCGATGTGGCCTCCAAGGAGCGCCTCGACGCGCTGCACGACGAGCTCGCCACGCTCAATGTGCAGCTCGGCGAGATGAAGCAGCGGTGGGAGCAGGAGAAGCAGGCGATCGATGCCATCCGCTCGCTGAAGGAGGAGTTCGAGCACCTGCGCACGCAGGTCGAGCGCGAGACCGACCTCGCCGCCGCCGCCGAGATCCGCTACGGCCGCATCCCCGAACTCGAACGTCGCATCGAGGAGGCCACCGCCCACCTGGCGTCGATCCAGGAGACCGGTGCGATGCTCAAGGAGGAGGTCGACGCCGAGGACATCGCCGAGGTCGTCGCCAAGGCCACCGGCATTCCGCTCAACCGCCTCATGGAGTCGGAGACATCCAAGCTCGTCCACCTCGAAGAGTTGCTCCACGAGCGCGTCATCGGCCAGGACGATGCGGTGGTCGCCGTCGCCAACGCCATCCGGCGCAGCCGGGCCGGGCTGTCGGATCCGAACCGGCCGATCGGATCGTTCATGTTCCTCGGCCCGACCGGTGTCGGCAAGACCGAGCTTGCCCGGGCGCTCGCCGAGTTCCTGTTCGACGACGAGAAGTCGATGGTGCGCATCGACATGGGCGAGTACATGGAGAAGTTCTCCGTGTCGCGCCTCATCGGGGCGCCCCCGGGTTACGTCGGCTACGACGAAGGCGGCCAGCTCACCGAAGCGGTGCGCCGTCGCCCGTACTCCGTGGTGCTGCTCGATGAAATCGAAAAAGCGCACCCCGACGTGTTCAACACGCTGCTGCAGTTGCTCGACGACGGCCGGCTCACCGATGGGCAGGGCCGCACGGTCGACTTCACCAACGTCGTGCTCATCATGACCTCGAACCTGCCGGGCGAGCCGAGCGATTTCTTCAAGCCCGAGTTCATCAACCGCGTCGACGACATCATCCGCTTCCGCTCGCTGACCGAAGCCGACCTCGAGCGCATCGTCAAGGTGCAGCTGGCGCATCTCCACCGGCGGTTGGCTGATCGTCGTATCGACCTCGACATCGATGAAGCGGCCATGGCGCAGCTTGCCCGGGAAGGCTTCGATCCGGCCTTCGGAGCGCGGCCGCTCAAGCGGGTCATCCAACGCGAGATCGGCGACAAGGCGTCGCTCCTCATCCTCAACGGCGATGTCGCCGAAGGCGGTTCGATCGTCGTGCGCGCCGGCACTGCCGAGGAGGGCTTGAGCGTCACCGCTGCCTGAGCCCGCCAGGAGGCCGTCGGGCGAGTCAGCCTGCTGCCTCCTCGTCACCGGACACGTCGACGCCGCATTCCTCCAGGATCCACGGCTGAGCCGCGGCCGTTGGGTCCTCCTCGAGTTCCCATATCGGGGCGGCGTTGACCTCGGCTTCCTCCAGGTTCTCGGCATCGACGAAGGCATCGACGAATCGCTGCGCAAACGCGATCAACGTGGTCACGTTGTCGCGCTGAGCGCCGTCCACCTGCTCGAGGCCAGCTGTGAGCTGCGTCAGGAGCCGGTCGACGTTCACGAACGTCGCCTTCTGAACCGCGAAGTCATCCGACTCGCCGTCGAGCAACACGTCGACCTCCTCGAGAACATTGCACCAGTCGTCGCGGTCCTTCACGCCGACCTCGACAGAAATGGTCGAGGTCACATCCTTCGCTGTGTGAACACCGTCCCCGACCTGGACACAGAGGTCGTGCGTGCCGGGAGTGAGGTAGATCGTTCCTTCCGCGGCTCCGGATCCGAGGTGCACATGGTCAGCGTCCTTTGGGATCGCTTCGCCGGTCTTCACACATCCGGCGTCGGCGATGACGTGGAAGTGACCGGCCGCTTCGCGCACGTCACCGGCGGGCTCGATGGTGATGCCGTCGGCGGCAAGGGTGAACGGGACCCCTCCGGCGATGGAGGCGCCGGACGCAGGAGTGGCGAACGTCGCTGTGCGATCGGGCCCGTCGTCAACGCACGAAACGATGAGAAGTCCGAAGAGGACAACGATCGTGGGGATGAGATTCCTACGCCTGTGAGTCGTCATACCCATACTGACGAGCAGTCGACGCGATCGGGTGACA
This sequence comes from Actinomycetes bacterium, assembly GCA_031430875.1. Classification (GTDB taxonomy): domain Bacteria; phylum Actinomycetota; class Acidimicrobiia; order Acidimicrobiales; family Ilumatobacteraceae; genus Sva-07. Next base: position 4,901 of record JANPCI010000166.1, read on the forward strand.
GCGTCACCGCCGTACGAGGGTGAGGCGGAACGTCGGTGGGCTGAGTTCGATCAGTTCGAGGCGACCGCCGTCTGATTCCGCGAGGCGTCGGGCGAGCGGCAGGCCGCGGCCGTGTGCTGCCTGGTGATCCAACGGACGATCGAACAGGGTTGCCGCGCGTTCGCGACTGATGCCGGAGCCCTCGTCCTCGATCGTGACGCTGTCATCCTGCACCAGGATCGCAACAGTGCCGTGTCCATGGCGCAGCGCGTTGTCGAGCAGGATCCCGATCACCTGGCCGACGAGGCCCGGCGTGGCGATCACGTGGTTCACGCGGCCCGTTGTCACCACCACCTGGCGGCGTTTCTCGGCAAAACGGTGTTGCCAGTCGGCCACCTGATGGTCAACGAGCGCCGTCAGTTCCAGATCGGTGCGTTCCTTCGTCGACCCGGTCCGCGCCACGGTGAGCAGATCATCGAGCGTGAGGTTCAGCTCGTGGGTCTGCGTCAGCGCTGCCGTCGCTTCAGCGGCGACCTCGGGGTCGTCGTCACGTTCCAGCAGTTCGAGCCGCATGGCAATGCCGGTGAGTCCGGTACGTAGCTGATGGGTGGCGTCGGCGGTGAAGCCACGCTCTGACTCGAGCATGCGATCAACCCGATTCGCGCTCAGGCGCAGCGCACGCGAGATGTCGTCGATCTCACTGATTCCCGATGGTGGTGGGGCAGCTGCGCTGAAGTCGCCATCGCCGACACGCGACGCGCTCCGGGCGAGCCGCTCGAGTGGCCGTGCGAGCTGACGGGCTTGAACGCCGGCGAGCAGCGCCGCAGACGCAATGGCTGCCACAGCAATCACCGCGAGCCGCG
>JANPCI010000167.1:0-25181 GCA_031430875.1 Actinomycetes bacterium
CGACGAACCGCTGTCGTCTTTCTGACGCGCCGTCAGATCGCGTAGAGTGCCCGAACAGGGGGATTTCAGACCATGCGCGGAATTGTGTACGACGGCACCGAGACCAAGCTGGTCACCGGCCTCGAGCTGCGGGCTCCAGGCCCGCGTGACGTGATCGTCGAGATCAGTGCAGCGGGCCTGTGCCACAGCGACCTGTCGTACATGCACGGCTTGTACCCCGTCCCGTCGCCGGGTGTCTGCGGGCACGAGGGCGCCGGTGTCGTCGTCGAGGTCGGATCGGCGGTCACCGTCGTGGCGCCGGGCGACCACGTCGTGATCGCCACCCTCACCGCATGCGGAACCTGCGAGTACTGCGCCGACGGCCGGCCGACAGCCTGCCGCGCCACGCTCGCCAACTGGAGCCAACCGTTCACCCTCGACGGCGAACCGATCTACAACTTCGCCGCCACCAGCGCATTCGCCGAACGGACCGTCGTCAGAGACGTGCAGTGCGTGAAGATCCCCCACGACGTGCCGTTGACGTCGGCGGCGATCATCGGCTGCGGCGTCGTCACCGGCATGGGCGCCGTGTTCAACCGCGCCAGCGTGAAACGCGGCCAATCGGCGGTCGTGTTCGGTGTGGGCGGCGTGGGCCTCAACGTGATCCAAGCCCTTCGCGTCGAGGGGGCCACCACGATCATCGCCGTCGACACCGTGCCCGACAAGGAGCAGCTCGCCCGTACATTCGGCGCCACCCACTTCCTCGACGGGCGCCGAGACGACATCATCGCCGCCGTCGGCGAACTCCGCCCCGCGACTGAGAGCGCTCCCCGCGGTGCGTTCAACTCCGGTGGAGTCGACTGGGCCTTCGACTGTGTCGCCCATCCGCAGGTGACCTGGAACGCGCTCGAATGCCTCGATTGGGGGGGCACGGTCGTGGTGATCGGTGTCGCCTCGCAGACCGCCGAGTTCCACGGGTTGTACGGCCGGTTGACCCAGGTCGACCGCGGCATCATCGGATGTCGCTACGGCAGCATCTCACCGCATCGAGACATCCCGCGGATCATCGAGATGTACCGCCGAGGCGACATCCTGCTCGACGAGTTGGTCACCAGTTCGCACCCGATCGAGAACTGGACCGATGCCGTCGACGAACTCGAATCGGGTGCCGTTGCCCGCGGTGTGCTCACGTTCTGATGACCGCCGCCGGGGCCACACTGCTCGACGTGTTCGACGAGGTGCTCGACTCCGACGCGTCGCGTGAGGCCTTCGTGGAGCCCGGCCCAGCCGGCGCGATGGAGCGGATCACGTTCGGCGAACTCGCCCAGCGGTCGAGCGCGTTGGCGGGTTGGCTGATCGAGGAGCGCGGGGTACGCCCGGGTGATGTCGTGGCCATCAGGCTGCCGAGCGGCATCGACTACGCCGTGGCCTACCACGCCTGCGTCAGGGCCGGCGCGATCGCCACCGGCATCAACCCACGGCTGGGCGCCACCGAGGTGGCCCACATCGTCTCGACCTGTGATCCGAGGTACGTGTTCGACGGCCCGTTGCCTGCCGCCGGGATCGCCGACCCCGGTGTCCGGTTCGTGCCGCCTGCACCGACCGATCCTGTCGCCATCGTGTGGACCGGCGGCACGACCGGGATGCCGAAGGGGGCCTGGTTCGACCACGGGTGCCTCGAGGCCATGGCTCGTGGAGCGGCGCCACTGAGCGAATTCGGTGACCGCCGGCTCTCGCCACTCCCCTTCGCCCATGTCGGCTTCATGACCCGAGCGTGGGATGAGCTGAGTCATCGCATCACCACCATCGTCGCTCCCACTCCGTGGACCGCGGCCGGCGCCCTCCGCCTGATCACCCACGAAGGTGTCACCGTGTGTCAGGGCGTTCCGACGCAGTACCGCCTGATGCTCGACGCGCCCGAACTCGCCGGCACGGACACGTCCGGGCTGCGGATCGCCGGGATCGGCGCGGCCCGGATCCCGCCCGAACTGGTTCGCCAGATGCGCGCCGTGCTCGGGTGCCCCGTCGTGGTGCGCTACGCCAGCACCGAGGCGTCGGTGGCCACCGGGACCCGCCTCGACGACTCGGTGGAAACCGTGTGCACCACGGTGGGGCGGCCGAACGGCGATGTCGAGCTCGAGGTGGTCGATGTCTCCGGCGACAAGGTGCCTCCCGGTGAGATCGGCACCGTGTGCCTGCGCAGCAGGGCGCAGATGCGCGGGTACTGGCACGACCCCGATCGCACCACCGAAGCCATCGACGGCGATGGGTGGCTGCATACCGGCGACCTCGGGTGGGTCGGCACCGACGGCAACCTGCGGTTGTCGGGCCGGGCGACAGAGTTGTACATCCGTGGCGGCTACAACGTGTACCCGATCGAGGTCGAGAACTGTCTCGGCGAGCATCCGGCCGTTGCCGCCGGGGCGATCCTCGGCGTCGACGTGGAGGATCGGCTCGGTGAGATCGGCGTGCTCTTCGCTGTCGCCCGTGCCGGACATGAACTCGCCCTCGACGACCTCCGCCGGTTCGTCAAGGAACGTCTCGCCGACTACAAGGCGCCCGACGCACTGGTGGTGGTCGCGGAACTTCCACTCACCACCCTCGGCAAGGTCGACAAGCGAGCACTCGCGCAACGAGCACAGCAGGAGGCGCGCCAATGGTCGCGAGAGATCCGACTGGCATGACCCTCTGGCAGCTGATCGAGCAACGGGCAATCGCCTCACCCGACGCGCGCATGGCAGTCGACGAAGCCGGACGCTCGATGACCTTCGGCGAGTATCACGAGTGGTGTCGACGCACCGCGGCCGGCCTCGCCGCGCTCGGAGTCCGCGACGGCTCGAACGTGTCGTGGATCCTGCCCTCCCGCTTCGAAGCACTCGTGCTGACCGGTGCGCTGTCACGTCTCGGCGCCGTACAGAATCCGATTCTTCCGATCTACCGCCAGCGCGAGGTGGGCTTCATCGTCCGCCAGAGCAGCTGTGAGGTGTTGATCGTTCCGGGCACGTTCCGCGGATTCGACTATGCCCCGATGGCCGACGAGGTGGTGTCCGGGCTCGACATCACAGTCGTCGTAGCCGATCCCGGCCTCCCCGACGGCGACCCGGCCGAGCTGCCCGCCTACCGCCCCGCGCTCGACGAGATGCGGTGGCTGTTCTACTCCTCGGGCACCACCGCCGACCCGAAGGGAGCCAAGCACACCGACCGCTCGCTGTCGGCGGCCAACGACGGGATGCAGTGGTCGATGCAGGTGACCGACGCCGATCGCGCCGCCGTGGTGTTCCCGATCACCCACGTGGGGGGCTTGGTGTGGCTGTTCAACGCACTGCAGACCGGTGTCGAGTTGTTGATGGTCGAGACGTTCAGCCCGTCGGACACACCACGCTGGCTCGGCGAGCACGGGTGCACCTGTGCCGGTGCCGGCACAGTGTTCTGGATGGCGTATCTCGCGGCGCAGCGACAGTTGCCCGCCGGCCAACGGCTCCTGCCCGACGTCCGCATCTTCAACGGCGGTGGGGCACCCAAGCCGACGACACTCCACGCGGAGATGATGGAGGCCTTCGGTGCCCCGCTGATCGGCGGATGGGGCCTGACGGAGAGCCCCATCAACACGATGGTCCACATCGACGATCCCGACGACAAGAAGGCCACCACCGACGGGCGGCCGTGCCCGGGAACCTCGCTGCGAGCCGTGATGGACGGCCGTGAGTGCGGGCCGGGCGAAGAGGGCGAACTGCGGGTCAAGGGCCCGCAGATGTTCATCGGCTACCTCGATCCGACCCTCGACGCCGACGCGTTCGATGCCGACGGATGGTTCCGCACCGGCGACCTCGGCATCATCGACGCCGACGGATTCGTGTCGATCACCGGCCGCCTGAAGGACATCATCATTCGCAAGGGCGAGAACATCTCGGCCAAGGAGATCGAGGATCTCCTGCACGGGCACCCCCAGATCGCCGATGTCGCCGTGATCGGGCTGCCCGACGACGCGAGCGGGGAGCGGGCCTGTGCCATCGTGACCACTGCGGGCACCACACCGATCGACTTCGACGAGATGACCAGGTATCTGATCGACGCGAACCTGTCGAAACACAAGCTGCCCGAGCAACTCGAGTTCGTCGAGGTGCTCCCGCGCAACCCAACGGGAAAAATCATGAAGAAGGACCTGCGGGCCCAGTTCGGAGGAACGCCGTGAACAGCCAGAGATTCGACGGATCGCGGGTGCTCGTCACCGGCGCCGGGTCAGGCATCGGCCAGGCGACCGCGCAGCGCTTCGCCGCCGAAGGTGCACAGGTCGCATGTCTCGACCTGCGCGGCCACGACGACACCGCCGCCGCGATCGGAGCCGCCGGCTTCCCCTTCGAGTGCAACGTGGCCGACGCTCAGGCGGTGGCCGGAGTGGTGGAGGCAGTGGTCGGCGCGCTCGGAGGCCTCGACGTGGTGTGCAACATCGCCGGGATCGGACACTTCCGCAACAGTCACGAGGAGACCCCGGAGGATTTCGACCGGATCGTCGGCGTCAACCTGCACGGCACGTTCCACATCGCTCGCTACGCACTCCCCCACCTCCTCGCCGCCGGCGGTGGAGTGATCATCAACACCGCATCCACGGCGGGGCTCATCGGCCAGCCGTGGAGCGCCGCGTACTGCGCGAGCAAGGGGGGCGTGGTGATGCTCACCAAGGCGCTTGCCACCGAGTACCGGGGCCGCAACATCCGAGTCAACGCGATCGCACCCGGCGGCACGAAGACCAACATCCTCGACTCCTTCTCGACCTATCCCGACGGGGCCGACCTGCGCCAGTTGATCAAGGTGATGAGCCCGATGGAGATGGCCGAACCCGCGGAGATCGCCGCGTTGTTCGCGTTCATCGCATCAGACGAAGCGCGGTACATGACGGGCTCGATCGTGTCCATCGATGGTGGCATCACGTCGTAGCGGAGATCTGACACACCGTCAGATACTGTGCGGGTGGTATGGACCTGCGTTACACGGCCGAGGAGGACGAGTTCCGCGCCGAGCTGCGAACCTGGCTCGCCGAGGTGCTCCCCGACATTCCACCGGAGCCGCCGACCGATGACTGGGCCGCCCGGCGGATCTGGGACACCACGTGGCAGCGGATCATGTTCGACGCAGGGTATGCGGGCATCAACTGGCCCAAGGAGTACGGCGGTCGGGGGGCCAGCCCCACGGAGCACCTGATCTTCCTCGAGGAGACCGAACGGGCACGCGCTCCCTACGTCGGGATGAACTTCGTCGGCCTCCTGCACGCCGGGCCGACGCTGGTGGTCGAGGCGACACCCGAGCAGAAGGCGGCCCATCTGCCGCCGATCCTGCGCGGCGACCATGTGTGGTGCCAGGGATTCTCCGAGCCGTCGGCGGGCAGCGACCTCGCCGCGCTGCGATGCCGGGCGATCCGTGACGGTGACGACTACGTGATCAGTGGCCAGAAGATCTGGACCAGCTTCGCCCACATCGCCGACTACTGCGAGATCCTGGTGCGCACCGACACCGACGTTCCCAAGCACCGTGGCATCACCTGGTTGATCATGCCGATGGACGCCCCCGGCATCGACGTGCGTCCGTTGCGAACGATGGATGGCGGCATCGAGTTCTCCGAGATGTTCCTCGACGAGGTCCGCGTCCCGGTGTCCAATCGCGTCGGAGCGGAGAACGACGGCTGGCGTGTCGCCATGACCACGCTCAGCTTCGAACGGGGCACCGCCTTCGTGTCGGAGCTGCTCCAGACGATGGAGCTGGTTCGCGACATGGCCGAACTCGCCAAGCACATCACCCGTCGGTCGGAAGTCGCGTGGGACGATGCCGGCCTGCGCCGCGACCTCGGCCGGATCGCCGCCGAGCTCGATGCCCTGTGGGCACTCACCAAGCGCAACATCTCCGAGGCATCACGCACGGGGCTGGTCGGTGCCGGGGGCAACGTCTTCAAGCTCGCCTACACCGACCTGCGTCATCGTCTCGGTGAACTGGCGATGCACCTGCTCGAACGAGCCTCGCTCTCGATGGACGACATCGACGACCTGCCGAGTGCACGACACGTGCACGGCCGCATCCACGGATTGAAGATGTCGATCGCGGCGGGCACCTCACAGGTGCAGCGCAACATCATCGGCGAGCGTCTCCTCGGTCTCCCGAAGGAACGCTGAGATGGACTTCTGGTTGAGCGACGACGAGGGTGACCTGCAAGACGCCATGCGGTCGTTCCTCGCCGGGCGTTTCCCCATGGAGGTGGTGCGTGCACACGACGGGCAGGCCGCTGTGATCGACGTGGAGCGCTGGCGCGAGCTCGCCGACACCGGCGTGTTCACCGTCGCCGGCGACCTCGGGATGCGCGCCGCAGTCCTGGTCTTCGAAGAACTCGGGCGCGCATTGGTGCCCGGCCCGCTGGTCACGACCGCGCTGGCGGGGCCTTGGGTCGCCGGCGCCGAGATGGGCAACGTCATCGTGACGACGCTGGAAGCCGACGACGATCCGATCATTGTCGACCACCCGGCGCAGGTCGACGTGCTGCTCGTCACGTCCGATGCGGGACTCTCATCACTCGATCCGGCCGCGTTGTCGATGCAGCCCGTCGCTGCGCCGCTCGACACCTTGACGCCCGTGGCAATCGTGCGTCGCCCACTCCCGGCAGCGACACCGATCGGAAGCGTGGCCGATGCCGTCCGGTTCCGGCGTGACGCAGTACTGCTCACTTCGGCACTGCAACTCGGAGTGGCCCTCGGGGCGACCGCGCTGTCGCAGGCCTACGCCAAAGAACGCGAGCAGTTCGGCCGCCCCATCGGCAGCTTCCAGGCGGTCAAGCACATGCTCGCCGACATGCTGGTCAAGGCCGAGGTGGCCCGATCGGCTGTGTACGCCGCGGCGTGTGCCGCCGACGACGCCAGCAGCGACGATCCAACCCGCGCCGCATCGGTTGCCAAGGTGATGGCTGGCGAGGCTGCGCTGTTCTGCGGCAAGACCGCCATCCAGGTACACGGCGGGATGGGATTCACCTGGGAGGTCGACGCCCAGCGCTACTGGAAGCGTGCCGTCAGCCTCGACAACTCGTTCGGGATCATCGATCGTCACGCCGCGGCCATTGCGGCGACGCTGTAGGAGACCACCAATGGGAATTTGCGATGGACGGGTTGTCGTCGTCACCGGCGCCGGACGCGGGCTCGGTCGGGCCCACGCCCTCGCGTTTGCCGAGCAGGGCGCAGCAGTCGTCGTCAACGACGTCGGGGCGTCGCTCACGGGAGAGGGGCACGACGAGAGCCCGGCGGCCGACGTGGTCGCCGAGATCTGCGCGGCCGGGGGGCGCGCCGTCGTCAACGCCGACGACGTCAGCGACTGGGGCGGAGCCGGACGATTGATCGCACAGGCGATCCGGGAGTTCGGACGTCTCGACACCGTTGTCTGCAATGCCGGCATCGTGCGCGACCGGATGTTCGTCAACATGTCGGTCGACGAATGGGACGACGTCATGCGGGTACACCTACGGGGCATGTTCTGTCCGGTTCGACATGCCGTGGATCACTGGAGGGAGCTGTCGAAGGCGGGTGCCTCGACCGCCGGCCGAATCGTCACCACCTCGTCGGGCGCCGGGCTCTTCGGAAGCGTGTCGCAGGCCAATTACTCCGCCGCCAAGGCCGGTATCGCATCGTTCACCCTCGTCGCCGCCGCTGAACTGGCGCGGTACGGCATCGCCGTGAACGGCATCGCACCATCGGCGCGCAGCCGGATGACCGAGGAGGCGTTCGCCGACATGATGCGGGCACCGGAGATCGGATTCGACGCGATGGATCCGGCCAACGTCTCGCCGCTCGTGGTGTGGCTCGGCTCGGAGGCGTGCAATGTGACCGGCCGGATGTTCGAGATCGCCGGCGGGCAGTTGAGCGTCGCCGACGGCTGGCAGCACGGTGTTGAGTTCGACAAGGCGGCGCGCTTCGACCCGGAGGAGATCGGGGCGATCATCAGCGACCTCGTCCGAGAATCTCCAACGCCGGCGCCCGTCTACGGAGCGTGATCGCATTGGTAGCGTGGCCTCGTGGCTGAGGAGTTGCTCGCAACAGACGGACGGGTGATCGGCGAGCGGGCCACCGCGTCGCGCCAACGGCTCCTCGATGCCACGCTGGAGCTGTTGCGGCGCGACGGAGTCCTCGACCTCAAGGTCGTCGACATCACCCGCGCCGCCGGCTCCGCCCCGGCCACGTTCTACCAGTACTTCTCCGACCTCGATGCGGCGATTCTGGCGCTCTCCGAAGCGGCGATCGACGACGAAAAGCCGCTCGTCGAGTTCCTGCAGCCGGCCTGGTCGACCGCGGCCGACATCGAGCGGGCCCGAGCATTCGTCGACGCATACGGCGAGTACTGGAACGACCACTACGCCGTGCTGATCGTGCGCAACCTCAAGGCCGAACAAGGCGATGTGGTGTTCCGCTCGGCGCGCACGCGGGCCAACCTGCTGCTGCTGCGGCGCATGGCCGACATGGTCACCGTCGGCCAGGAGGCTGGCCGTGTGCCGTCGGGCCTCGATCCGTTCGCTGCTGCTGCCGCGATGATGGCGATGCTCGATCGGCTGTTCGCCTACCAGAACGAATTGCGACGGCGGGGCACCTCGAAGTCGGCCCAGCGGGAGACCCTCACGACGATCCTGTTCCAGACCCTGTGCGGCATTGCGCCCTGACGGGCAGCGCAGCAACGCTCACATGGGTGGGCCGCCCCAGACCGGAACTCCGGGCGGGGTCCGGGCGAACAACTCGTCGCGGCGGGCACCGATCGCGTCAACGGTCCAGGCGCGATCACCGGCCGTCACGGTGGCGGCGATCGACGCCGGTTGCATCAGATGGATCTGATCACCGAGCACGATGAACACCTGGCCGCTCACATCACCGGCATCGTCTGACGCCAGCCACGCCACCATGGGGCTGACATTGGCCGGGTCGTACTTGTCGAAGCCGGCATCCGGCCGGGCGAACTTCGGGTTGACGTCGGTCATCGGGGTACGCGCCCTCGGCGCGATGCAGTTGGCAGTCACGTTGAGGCGGCCGAGCTCGCGCGCCTGGATGAGCGTCATGCTCACGATCCCGCCCTTGGCGGATCCGTAGTTGCTCTGCCCCGGCCCGCCGAACAAGCCGCTCTCGCTCGAAGTGTTGATGATCCGGCGCGGTACCAGCGGCGCGCCCTCTCCCGCCGCCTTGGCCTGCGCTCGCCAGTACGCCGATGCGAAGTGCGAGGGCACGAAGTGACCCTTCATGTGCACGTCGACAACTGCGTCGAACTGCTCCTCGGTCATCGCGAAGGTCATCGCGTCGCGGATGAAACCGGCGTTGTTGACAACGATGTGCAGGTCACCGAACGCGTCGAGTGCAGTGGCGACCATGGCCTCGCCGGCCGACCAGTCGCTCACGCTTCCACGATGGGCGACCGCCTGACCGCCGGCGCCAACAATGGCCTCGGCCACTTCCTCCGCCCGGTCGGCGAGATCGTTGACCACGACGCTGGCCCCTTCGGCGGCCAGGAGCTCCGCATGGCACCGACCCACGCCCTGCCCTGCGCCCGTGACGATCGCCACCTTGCCGCTGAGTGCACCCATGAACCACTTCCTCCCGAGCTGCGAGTCGACAGATCATACGCCCCGAAGGCGATCGGCTGAATCTGATACCGTGTCAGAAATGAGTGATGGCAACGAAATTCCGCTCATCGTGAGCGTCGATGACCATGTGGTCGAACCGCCGCATCTGTTCCAACAGTGGCTTCCGGCGAAGTTCAAGAGCCATCCGGACGTGCCGCGAGTCGAACGTCGAGGATTGGCCGGGATGAAGTACCTCGGCGGCACGAAGTACGACTTCCAGTGGGACGACGACGCTCCCAAGGCCGACTGTTGGATCTACGGAGACCTGATCGCTCCGCACAAACGCCACGTCGCGGCGGTCGGGTTCGATCGCGACGACATGACCGCATCACCGATCACCTACGACGAGATGCGTCCGGGTTGCTACGACCCTGCTGCCCGACTCGAGGACATGACCGCCGACGGCGTCGATGCCTCGCTGTGCTTTCCCACGATGCCCCGGTTCTGCGGACAGACGTTCAGTGAAGCCAACGACAAGGACCTCGCAATGGCCTGCGTCACGGCGTACAACGACTGGATGGTCGAGGAGTGGTGCGGCGACAGTTCCGGCCGCCTGATCCCGTTGCCGATCATTCCACTCTGGGACATCGATGCCGCCGCCGCCGAGATCCGCCGCAACGCCGCGCGTGGTGTCACTGCTGTCGCGTTCAGCGAGATCCCGGCCAAGCTCGGCCTGCCGACACTGCATTCGGGTGACTGGGAGCCGTTCTTCCAGGCCTGCGAGGAGACCGGCACGGTGGTCTGTATGCACATCGGCTCGTCCAGCCAGATGCCTGCGACCTCACCTGATGCCCCGCCGGCCGTTGCGGCCACACTCAGTTTCGGCAACGCGATGAGCTCGTTGTCGGACTTCTTGTTCTCCGGCGTGCTCGTTCGCCACCCCGAACTCAAGCTGGCCTACAGCGAGGGCCAGATCGGATGGATCCCGTACATCCTCGAGCGAGCCGACGACGTGTGGATGGAGCATCGTGCGTGGGGCGGAGTCCGCGACATCGTGCCCGAGCCGCCATCCACCTACTGGCATCGACAGATCTACGGATGCTTCTATCGCGACGTGCACGGCCTCGAAAGCCTCCATCGCATCGGCGTCGACAACGTGACGTTCGAGACCGACTACCCGCACACCGACTCCACGTGGCCGTACACGCGCAAGATCTTCGCCGAACAGGTCGCCGGGCTCGATGACGAGACCATCGTGAAGATCGCCCGCGGCAACGCGATCCGGATGCTGCGGCTCGATCCCGCCACTGGTCGCTGGCGCAAGGGCTGACAGCCAGTGGGCTTTCCGGCCGACGTGCTGGAGGTGGCCGAACGGGTACGCAACTGGGGGCGGTGGGGTGCCGACGACGAGCTCGGCACGTTGAACCTGATCGACGACGACGCCCGCCGACGCGGCGTGGCCTGCGTCGCCGACGGCCGCGCAATCAGCCTGGCGCTGCCTCTCTCGTCCGACGGCCCCCAGATGGGCTTCATCGCCGGACGCATCAACCCCGAGCTGCATCCGTTCACGTTCCCGCTCACCGATGAGCCGGGCGAAGATCGGCTGTGGCACGACGATCGGGTCGACATGGGCACGCAGGCCTGCACCCATTGGGATGGCCTCGCTCATGCCTCGTACAACGGGACGATCTACAACGGTTTCCCCGACAGCACGATCGGTGAGCACGGCGCAACGCGATGCGGCATCCACAACGTTCGCACACTCGTGTCGCGTGGCGTGTTGCTCGACGTCGCAAGGGCGCGCGGGGTCGACCAACTCGACGCCGGCTACGCCCTCACCGCCGACGACCTCGATGCCGCGGTGGAACTCGCCCGCGTCACACTCGAGCCCGGCGACGTGATCCTGCTGCGCACCGGACACATGCGTACGTTCCTGCGCGGCGACCGACTGGACTACGCGATCGGCGCGCCCGGGCCGAGCCTCGGCACGGTCGAATGGTTCCACCGCAACGACGTCGCTGCAGTGGCCATCGACAACCTGATCTTCGAAGTGTTCCCGTGCGAGCGCGATGATGCATTCCTGCCCGTTCACTTCCTGCACCTGGTCGACATGGGGCTCACCCAGGGCCAGAACTGGGACATGGAAGCACTGGCGATCGATTGCGCCGACGACGGTCGCTACGCGTTCTTGCTGTCGGCGTCGCCCGAGCCACTCCGCAACGGCGCCGGCGCTCCGGTCAACCCCGTCGTGGTGAAGTAGCACAATGCCCGACGTGGTCACCGTGGCTTCCCTGCTGCGAGCACGCCTCGGTGACAACCACCCGGGGTATGTGTTCGAGGACCGCCGGTGGAGTTGGGACGAGGTCGTACGCCAATCGGCGATCCGGGCAGCCGTCCTCGATGAGTTGGTCGACCGGACATCGGCCGCTCCCGGTCCCCGCCACGTCGGGGTGCTGCTCGAGAACGAACCCGAGTATCTGTTCCTCGCCGGCGGTGCCGCGTTCGCCGGAGTCACGCTCGTGGGCATCAACCCCACGCGTCGAGGCGCGGAGTTGGCCCGCGACATCGAGCACACTCAGTGTCGGCTCGTGATCACCGACGCGACGCAGGCCGAGTTGCTCGCGCCGAGTGTCCCCACCGTCGTTGTCGGCTCCACCGAGTACGAGATGTTGCTGTCCACCCACCGCGACGCCGAGCCACCGCCGGCAGATCCCCCACCCGCGACCCCACTGTTCCTGCTGTTCACGTCGGGTTCCACGAGCGCCCCGAAAGCGGTGATCTGCACCACGGGCCGGCTGGCGAGCACCGGGATCCGGGCGGCGGCCGGCTACGGCATCACGCGGGAGGATGTCTGCTACTGCTGCATGCCGCTGTTCCATGGCAATGCGCTCATGGCGTGCTGGGCGCCGGCGCTGACCGTTGGTGCCACGGTGGTGTTGCGACGCAAGTTCTCCGCCGGTGGCTTCCTCGTCGATGTCCGCCGGTACGCCTGCACCTATTTCACGTACGTCGGGCGCACCATCGCCTTCATCCTCGCAACTCAGCCGACAGCCGGCGATCGCGACCACCATCTGCGGCTCGGTTTCGGCACCGAGGCATCGGCGAACGACCGAGGGCGGTTCGCCGAGCGGTTCGGATGCGACCTCGTCGAGGGCTACGGATCGAGCGAGGCCGCGGTGGTGATCATGCGCACACCCGACACACCGGCGGCCGCGCTCGGCCGGCCGCGCCCGAACGACGGGTCCGACATCGCGGTCGTCGACCCTGACGGCCACGAGTGTCCGGTCGCCCGCTTCGACGAGCACGGCGCGCTGATCAACGGACACGATGCGATCGGAGAGCTGGTGAACCGCAGCGGCGGCGGGGTGTTCGAGGGGTACTACGCCAACGACGAGGCGACCTCGGCGCGCCTCCGCAACGGTTGGTACTGGACCGGCGACCTCGCGTACCGCGATGCCGATGGCTTCCTCTACTTCGCGGGCCGCACCGCCGATTGGCTCCGGGTCGACAGTGAGAACTTCGCGGCTGCTCCGCTGGAGACGATTCTGCAGCGGTTCGACGGTTGCCTGATGGTTGCGGTGTATGCAGTGCCCGACCCGCGGACCGGCGATCAGGTCATGGCGGCGATCGCCATGGAACCGGGGCGGTCGTTCGATCCCGAGCCCTTCGCCATGTTCCTGTCCGAGCAGCGTGACCTCGGGACGAAGTGGGCGCCACGATTCGTCCGCGTCATCGACTCGCTGCCGCTGACCGCGAACAACAAGGTCGACAAGCAACCGTTGCGAGCCGAGGCCTGGCGGTGCACTGATCCGCTCTGGTGGCGCCCGGCCGGCACCTCGTCGTACCGGCCGTTCACCAGCGATGATGAAGCAGCCCTCGACACCGAAATGGCCGAGCACTCCGGGAGGGTGTGAACACTGTCAGTCGGTGGCCAGCCCGAGCACCCGCTCGGCATTGCCGCGGAGGAACTTCGGCCACACATCGTCGTTGAACCCGACGTCGGGCATGTCGGCGAAGATCCGCTGCAGGGTGAGGCCCATCGGGAAGTATCCGGCGTAGATCACCCGGTCGGCGCCGCGGGTGTTCGCGTAGTCGATGATCCGCTGGTCGTAGTGCTTCGGAGCGAAGGCGCTGGTCGAGTAGTGCAGATTCGGCCACTTGAGCATCAGTTTCACCATCAGCTCGGTCCACGGCTGGCAACCGTGGCGGGTGACGATGGTCAACTCGGGGAAGTCGTAGCAGACGATGTCGAGCATCTCCACGTGCTGGCACATGCTCGGCAACCGGGGCCCGGGGATGCCGGCGCAGATGAAGATCGGGATGCCCAGGTCGGCACACGTGGCGTACACGGGGTACCACTTCGCATCGTTGATCGGGATCTGCGGCGTGCAGCCGGCGGGAAACGTTCCGACGGCGCGAATGTCGTACTCCTGCTTCAACTGCCTGATCTTGCGAACCGTGCCGAGGATGTCGTTGGCGTCGGCACTGGTGGACGCGATGAACCGCGCCGGGTGCTCTCGGAGCGCGCGCCGGCTGACGTCGTCCTCGCACCCGATGAGCCCACGCTCGATGCCGTACAGGTCCATCTGCTCGAGCGTGACCGCAACGGGGTCGAGGTCGCCGGGCAGCGCCCCCGGCACATTGCCCTTGAAGAGGTACTCGACCGGGAAGGTGGATGCCTTACTGATCGGCTCCTTGATGCTGTCGCGGAAGAACGCGTAGTTCTGCTCGGGGTCCGAGCGCATGAACCCGATCATGCAGTCGATGATCCCGACGTCGGTCGGCATGGCCATGTCGCTCAGCCGTTCAACAACGTGAATGCGTTCGCCGACATGACCTGGCGCACCTCGGACTCGGAGAAGCCGTGCAGATCGTCGACGAACGCCAGTGGATCGGCAAGACCCTCCGCATGGGGGTAGTCGGACCCGAACAGCACGTGGTCGACGCCGATGCAGTCGGCGAGCTCGCGGATGTCGTCCTCGTAGAACGGCGCCACCCACAGATGGTCGCGGAGCTGCTGTACGGGGTCGACGGCGAACGCGTGCGGGTGCTGGGCGTACGCTTTGCCGAGCTTCTTCATGAGCGGTGGGACCCACTCGCTGCCCGATTCGATCACCGCGACCCGCAGTGCACTGTGACGGGTGAACACGCCGTGGCACACGAGCGCGGCGAACATGTCGAACGGTGCCCGGTCGCTGCTCAGGCCGCGCAGCGGCGAGAACTGGAAGGCCTTGAAGTCGCCGGTGGGCTCCCAGTCGTCGATGTACCTGCCGTATCCGGCGTCACCGGAGTGGAACGCGACGACGACCCCCGCGTCGGCGGCCCTGCTCCAGAACGGGTCGTACACCGCGTCGCCGGGCGAACGGGTGCCGCCGGTCGAGGTGGGCACCGGCGCAGTGCGCATCACGATGACCCGCACGCCCTGACCGATGGCCCACTCGAGCTCCTGCACCGCCCACTCAGGATCGGCGAGCGTGATGTACGGGGCCGCGAAGATCCGGTTGCGGTAGGCGAATCCCCAGTCGTCCTCGAGCCATCGATTGAACGCACGGAATGCCGCACCCAGGGCAGGGATGTCGTGGCGGAGCGACTCCTCCATGCCCACACCGAGCGTCGGGAAGAAGAACGCGCCGTCGAGGCCCTGGCGATCCATCAGCTCCAACCGGGCGTCACGATCGCGGTACGCGGCCGGGATCGGGTCGAGCTCGCCGAACATTGCCCGCAGATCGCCACCCGCAACCTTGCCGCGGAAGTACTGATCGAGCGCCCCCGGCTTGGACACCGGATCAAAGGTGGGATTCGGGATGAAGCTGTTGACCTTGCCGCCCACGAGCAGACGCTGTTTGCCGCCCAGCTCGACCCACTGCATGCAGCGCCGCTCCATGTCCTTGGGGATGTGGCGGGTGAACGCGTCGACCGCTTCGTAGTAGTGGTTGTCCGCGTCGAACGGCCGATACTCGAGTGCTGGCATGCACCGACAGTAACCCGATCTGACGACGCGTCAGATATCCGGCGCTTTGGATCTGAGCGTGGGGCGAGATCCGAAGGGCCCGTCTCAGGTGACCGCCGGCAGTACACCAGATCGCCGCCATGGAGCTGGCGCTGGCATCAACATCAGCGTTGACTGACGCGGCCGCGGACGCGTCGAACCCACCTTGGCAACCCTGCGACACCCCCAACTACGATGGATCGCGTACGCGATCCGAACCCGGAGCCCACTGCATCCCTCGACCAGACACCGGCAAACGGCGCGTCCCGACTTGCCCAGCTCCAACCGACGCGCCCGCGGACGCGCGTGCCAGCGCCACTCATTCAGGCACGCCCCTGCGAGGTGTCGGCGGCCGCCAGTTACTGCCGACGAGGCGAGCTGGTCACTCCTTGATGCAATCCCACACTGAAATCCCGAAGAGCCAGATATCCGCCGACATCAATCGATGAGTGCGTCACCGCTCGCGCTGATGGCATCGCGACGGGCGCCGAGATCGTTCGGGTCGCCGCCGAAGAAGTACCACGGCACGACCTGGAACGTCGCCGACATGCCCAGTGCCTCGATGTCGGCGGCCAGCTGGGCATAGCTGTCGCGACCGTTCTGATCGGGCACGATGTCGATCGGGAGCGCGTTGATCTCGAACGGGATGTCGCCGCGCCCGTACTCGTCGCGGAACCGGGCGAGATCGCCGGCCACCCGGCGGATCTCGTCGCTCGAGGCCTGCACGGAGATCCAGCCATCACCCAGCCGGGCAGCGCGACGAAGTGCGGGCTCGCTGTGGCCACCGACGTACAGCTGCACCGCCAGCGCAGGGACCGGGCTGATCATCAGCCGGCCGAAGTCGTAGTGCCGACCGTGGTACTCGACGAACCGGGGCTCACCGCCGGTGCAGATGAGCCGAAGGATCTCGATCTGCTCGTCGAGGCGGGCACCGCGGGTACGCATCTCGGTTCGCGTCCATTCGAACTCCTCCGGGATCCACGACAGACCGACGCCCAGTTCGACGCGGTCGTGGCTCAACGCCGCCAACGACGACAGTTGCTTCGCCACGATCAACGGGTCGCGCAACGGGAGCTTCACGACGTTCGTGACGAACCGGATGCGACTCGTGATCGCGGCCATCGCCGCGATCGCGACGAAGGGTTCGACGAACGGCGTGTCGGGCGCCCAGAACCGGCTCCCGTCGGCACTGTACGGATAATCGGCCGACACGGTCTCGGGATAGAACGCCGAGTCGGGTACGGCGATCGAGTGGAAGCCGGCAGCCTCGGCCACCGGTGCGAGCGCCAGCACGTGGTCGGCTGGGAACATCGGGAACGGCACACAGAACCTCATCGGCTGATGAGCCCTTCGCGTCCGTGGCGCCGGAACGATTCCACAAGTGCCGTCCTCTCGTCGTGACCGAACTCGCGGTAGCCGCCGGCGGTTGCAATCCAGATCGGGTCGTGGGTGTCCCACCGCTGCGCCACCAGCTCACGTTTGATCACCTTGTTCGTCTGCGTCATCGGTAACGCATCGACGATGCGCACGAACGTGGGCACCCACTTCGTGCCGAGGTCGGGCTGGGTGGCGATGAAGTCGCCGAACGCGACCGGATCGAAGGCGGCATCGTCGACAAGCTGCAGCGCAACCATCACCCGGTCGCCTGCGATGGGGTCCGGCACACCGTAGGCAACGGCGAGCACCACCTCGGGATACCGGGCGAGCACCCGCTCGATCGGCGTCGCCGCGAAGTTCTCACCATCGACGCGTAGCCAGTCGGCGTTGCGTCCGGCGAAGTAGAAGAACCCTGCTTCGTCGCGATATCCGAGATCGCCGGTCCAGTAGGCACCAGAACGCAGCCGTTCGGCGTTGGCTTCCGGATTGTTCCAGTACCCCTCGAACGTGGTGCTCTCGGTGTTGACGATCTCGCCGGTCGCAGCGTCGGCATTCAGTAACCGCCCGTGTTCGTCGAAGTGGGCTCGGGGACACTCGTCGCCGGTCAGTGGATCGAGGATCTTCACGGTCGGCGCGGCGACGCCCAGTGCCCCCGGCGGCATGTCGGCGACGCGCACGATCGAGGCGCCGGTCTCGGTTTGCCCGTAGCCGTCGATGAGCCGGCAACTGAACCGCTCGGCGAACGCCTCGAGGTCGGCATCGTTGGCCTCGTTGCCGAAGCCGCGCATCAGCGAGTTGTCGTGGTCGTCAGGGCGCGTGGGCGTGGCGAGTACATAGGCGAGAGGTTTGCCCACGTAATTGAAGTAGGTGGCGCCGAACCGGCGCACATCCGCGAGGAACTCGGTGGCCGAGAACTTCCTGCGCAGCGCCACGGTGGCGCCGACGGCAACACTCGGCGCCCACCCGGTGAACAGGGCGTTCGAGTGGAACAACGGCATCGAGATGTAGGTGACATCGGTGGCCTCCAGCCCGACGACGCCGATCATCGCCTGGCAGACCTTGGCCAACCGGCCCTGGGTGCAGATCACCGCCTTCGGTGTGCCCGACGTGCCGGAGGTGAACAGCAGGAGGAACTGGACAGTGGGCGAGATCGTCGCCACGGGCAGCGGAGATCCGAGATGGCGGGCGACGCTCGCCCCGTACTCCGGGCTGTCGATGTCGAGGAGCCGCGACACACCGAGGTCGAGGCCGTCGAGGAGGTGTCGCGACCCGGAGTCGGTGATCACCAGCTGGCAGTCGGCGTGTCGTATGTCGTGGGCCAGTTGATCGCCGCGACGGGTCGGGTTGATGCCCACCACCGTGGCCCCGCTGAGCGCCGCCGCGCCCAGCCACATCGTGAACTCGGCGACGTTGTCGAGCAGGACTCCGATGTGCGGCGGCCGGGTCGGGTCGAGCATCGTCGCGCTCAGCGCGGCTCGATCGGCGGCGCACTGCACCCACTCCCGATACGTCCAGGTCTCGTCGCCGCAGCGAAGTGCCACGGCGTCGTCATCGGCCCGCGCTCGGACGATGTCGGCCATCGAGTCGGCCATCGAATCGGAGAGTACAACCATCTACAACTCCTCTGCGAGTGCCCAGGCGGTGTGGATCGCACCGTCGATGTAACCAATGTCGGCGGCGTCGCCGATGGTGCGTACTGCGAAGCCCGCTGCGTCGAGCGTGTCGGCGAGGCGGCAATCGGCCGCCACGTCCGAGGCGATGATGACGTCGTCGGCCCGCACGGCATGGTGCTGTTCGCCGACACAGAACGTCACCCGTCGTGTGTCGATGGTCTCGACCACTGCATTGCGATGGAGTCGCACGTTGTGCGATGTGACCGCCTTGACCGCGGCCCAGCGGCGAGGCATCGCCATCGGGAGGCCGAGATGCGCCCCCGGCTCGAGCACCGTGACGGTTCGCCCCCGCTCGGCGAGGAACTCGGCCAGCTCGAGGCCCACGAGCCCGCCACCGATGACCGAGACGTGTTGCCCGAGCGGCATCCATCGCTTCGACAGCGTTCGCAGGCGTTGCGGATCATCGGTCAGACGGAGCACTCGGCCGACGCGGAGCACCGAGCGCGTGAACCGCGACGTCTCGGCGCGCCCACCGCCGCTGATCATGTCGCGCATGTCATCGCCGGTGTGCACGTGGGGGAGGTCCACTCCCGGCACGTCGGGCAGCCCTCGACGGGCTCCGGTGGCGACCACGACCAGATCGGGGGCGAGCTTGCGCACGACGTCGGGATCAGCCACCGTGTCGAGACACACGGTGACCCCTGCGGCTGCCACCTCATGGCGCAGCCACTCGACGAGCGCCTGGTTGGCCGGCGTGGTGAGCTGTGAGAACCAGGTGGTTCCACCCAGTCGATCCCCGCGCTCGAGCAACGTGACCCGATGCCCGCGACCCGCCGCGAGTCGTGCGAATTCCATGCCGGCCGGGCCGCCGCCGATCACCACGACGTGGCGTCGAGCATCTGTCCGCGACGACACCGCCGCGACCCGCTCCTCGTGCCCGAGCGCCGGGTTCACCGCACAGCGCGGGGGTGCGTCGAAGAAGTTCTGCTCGACGCAGACATAGCAGTTGATGCACGGCCGAATCGTGGCCCGCCGACCGGACGCCAACTTGTTCACCAGCTCGGGATCGGCCAGCTGCTGACGGCCCATCGACACGAAGTCGCAGTCACCGGCGGCGACCATCTCGTCGGCCAGTTCGGGAAACAACCGCCCGACCGCGATGACCGGGATCGTGACCGCCCGCTTCACCGCCTGCGCCAGGCCTCGGTAGCGACCGATCGTGCTCGGCAGTGGTCCGTCGGTGAAGTCGCCGAACGGGTTGTGGGCGTTGGCCGACACGTGGATCGCGTCGGCACCGGCGGCCTCGATGAACGGTGCGACGGCCGCGGCATCGGCGGCGTCGACCCCGTCTTCGATGCCGAACTCCTCACCGTTGATACGCACCAGGATCGGGAACCCGACGCCGACCCGGGCTCGCACCGCACGGATGACCTCGGCGGTCAGCCGTGATCTGTTGTCGGGCGAACCGCCCCACCGGTCGGTGCGTCGGTTGTAGGCCCGCGACAGGAATGTCGACAACAGGTAGCCGTGCGCGGCGTGGATCTCGACGGCGTCGCAGCCGGCCTGCTGCGCCCGGTGAGCCGCGTCCGCGAACTGTGTGACCACCCATGCGAGATCGTCGTCGTCGGCGACCCGGTACGACGGCGACTTGCCCTGGGTCGCCGCTGCCAGGCGCATCAGTTCCTCGACCGGGTTGTCGACGAGCGCGTCGAGCGCGAAGCGGGGCACCGGCATGGATGGCACGAGGAGTTCCCGGCCCTCGGCGGTATCGACACCGGCCACCTTGCCGTGGTGGCAGAGCTGGATGCAGAGCCGTCCACCAGCCCGGTGTACCGAGTCGGCCAGGGCGGCCAGGCCCGGGATGAAGCGGTCGTCGGACAACCCCGGCTGGTGCCGGGAGGTGGCGCCCAGCGGGAACGCGACCGCGCCCGACCCGGTGATCAACATCGCCGCTCCCCCGGTGGCGCGGGCGGTGTAGTGCGCGATCTCGCCAGCCGTGATCATCCCGTTGTCGCAGAGGTTCATGTCCATCGCGGGCAGCAACACCCGGTTCGCCAGGTCGAGCCCACCGATCCGGCCTGGGCTGAGCAGGTGCGCGAACGACACCAGACCTCGACGGTCAGCCGACCGCGGTGACGGTGTAGGTGTCGCGGCCGGAGTGCAGCACGGTGCCGGGTACGGCGCCTGTTGCCCTGCTGTGCTCGACGATCGCCACGCCGTTGACGAGCACACGGTCGACGCCGAACGAACCGGCGGTCAACCGAGCCGACTCGCCGGGGAGGTCGGCGACCAGCGTGGCTTCCTCGGAGCCGACCGTCGCCGGATCGAAGACCACGATGTCGGCGAAGGCACCCTCGCGGAGCACACCCCGATCGCGAAGGCCGAACAACGACGCCGGTGCCGATGTCATCATCCGGATGGCCTGTTCGACCGGGACCAATTTGCGCCCGCGGAGACAATCGGCGATGAACCGGGTCGGGTACGGCGCGCCGCACATCCGATCGAGGTGCGCGCCGGCGTCGGAGCCTCCGATCATCGCCCGGGGATCGTTCCACAGCTCGGCGCGCATCCGCCACGACTCGGCGTCGTCGTCCTGGGGCGTCGGCCACCACACGGTGCGCAGGTCGTCGGCGATCGAGATGTCGAGGAAGGTGCCGAACGATGACGTTCCCCGTTCGTTGGCGATGTCGCGAACCGTGCGGCCCTTCAGGCCGGCATTGGCCACGGAGTACGTGTCACCGACCACGTAGTCAGCCCAGTCGGCGAGGCGGCGGAACACGCCGGCCTGCGGTGATTGGCTGTTCTCCAGCAGCCTGATGCGGGTGTCCGCGTCGAGCAGCCGCTGGATCCGTTCCGGTACGGGCACACCCAGGATCGACTGCCACCCGGGGAGCAGCCAGAGACCACAGAACGTGAGCAGGCTCATGTTCATCGGCACCTGTACCGGCATCGTGAGCGCAACGACCCGGCCTCCCAGTTCGGCCGCCCGGTCGAAGGCCTGCATCTGGCGTGGCACACGTTCGGGCTCGCGGGCATCGACGGTGAGTACGTTCCAGTTCATCGGCCGGTTGGCTGCCGCGCTCATCAGGCCGAGCAGTTCGATCTCGTCGTCGGCAAAACGGTCGAGGCAGCCGGGCACGATTCCCTCGAGCGTGGTTCCCTCGTGCCGACCGGTCTCCGCACACAGCGCGAGGAGCTCGTCGGGAGTGGCCCACCGACTGGCGACCGGCTCGCCCTCGCCGTCGGAGTGTGATGTGGAGTTGGTGAACGAAAAGCCGAGCGCACCAGCACGGATCGCCGCCGCGAGCTCGGTTCTCATCGCGTCGACCTGTTCGGGAGTCGCGGCTTCACCGACCGCATCTGTGCCCATCACGTAGCGACGGATCGCGCAGTGACCGACGAGGAAACCGGCGTTCACGGAGATGGCACCATCGAGCCGGGCGAGGTAGTCGGCGAACGTCTCCCACGACCAGTCGGTGCCGTGTTCGAGCGCCGCCAGCGGCATGCCCTCGACCTTGGCCATCATCTTGCGCAGGTAGTCGGCGTCACCGGGAATCAGCGGCGCCAGCGTGAAGCCGCAGTTGCCCCCGATGATGGTGGTGACACCGTGCACGCTCGACGGGCTCGCCGTCGGGTCCCACAGCAGCTGCGCGTCGTAGTGCGTGTGGGGGTCGATGAACCCGGGAGCGACGAACTTGCCCGATGCGTCGGTGGTGATGGCCGCGTGCTCGGTGAGCGAGCCGGGTGTCGCGATGGCCACGATGCGTCCGTCGCGAACGGCGATGTCGGCCGGCACGCCGGCGGCGCCCGTACCGTCGAACACTGTGCCCCCGGCGATCACCTCGTCGAACATCGAACTCCCTCTCTGAATCTGACGACCCGTCAGATGTAGCCTACCCAGCATGGCGAAGCACTATCGGATGCTCATCGGCGGCGAGTGGTTCGATGGGGACGCCGGCACACATCCGATCATCAACCCGGCCAACGGTGCACCGGTGGGCGAGGCACCACAGGCGTCGGTCGAGCAAGCCGAGGCTGCCGCCCAGGCTGCGCGTGATGCCCTACCCATGTGGGGGGCGACAACGCAGGCCGAACGCGCCCGGTTGCTCCAGGCGGTCGCCGATCGGCTCCGCGAACGACAACCCGAGTTGGTTCCGCTGATCATCTCCGAGACCGGGGCCACCGCCCAGGTCGGCTCGCGGATGCAGGTTGCCGTCGCCATCGAACGATTCGAGCGGTACGCACGGGGCGCCGTGCGCGATCTGTCGATCCCGCTCTCGCCGTCGCCGACGCCGACCACACCGCTGGCTCCGGGTGGCTTGATCGGCGCCATGGTCAACCGTCAGCCGGTCGGCGTGGTCGCCTGCATCTCGCCGTACAACTTCCCGATGGTCAACATGGCCGGCAAGATCGCGCCGGCGCTGGCCGTTGGATGCACGGTCGTGATGAAGCCGGCCCCGCAGGACCCGCTGGCGGTCATCGAACTTGCCGAGATCATGGACGAGGTCGGGTTCCCCGCCGGCGTGGTCAACGTGATCACCTCCTCGGCCGCCGACGTGCCGGCCGCGCTCACCACGAGCCGGAACGTCGACATGATCAGCTTCACCGGCTCCACGAGTGTCGGCGAGCGGATCTTCGAAGCGGGCGGACGCACCATGAAGCGCCTGCTGCTGGAGCTGGGTGGCAAGGGCGCCGCGCTGGTCCTCGACGACGCCGACATCGCCACAGCGGTCACTGCGCTGGCGAGCGTGTGGGGTTTCCATTCCGGGCAGATCTGCACTGCCCCGACCCGGGCGATCGTGCATCGCAGCCGCTACGACGAACTCGTGGCGGCGTTGGCCGCCGCGGCGCCGCGGATGAAGGTGGGCGACCCGCTCGGCCTCGACACCGTGGTCGGCCCGGTGATCTCGGGCGCGCAGCGTGACCGCATCAACGGCTACGTGACCACCGGCGCCGCGCAGGGTGCCACCGTCGTCGTCGACGGGCGCGACCCCATCGTCGACGACAGCCTGCGTGAGGGCTTCTATGTCGGCCCGACGCTGCTCGCCGACTGTCGACCCGACATGACTCCGGTGCAGGAGGAGATCTTCGGGCCGGTCATCGTGGTCGTGCCCTTCGATGACGACGACGAGGGTGTCACCATTGCCAACGGCACCGACTTCGGCCTCTACGACTACGTGTTCTCTCAGAACACCGAACGGGCCTTCCGACTGGCCAAGCAGCTCCGGAGCGGCAATGTCGGCATCAACACCGCCCAACGCAACCCCGACACGCCGTTCGGTGGATTCAAGATGTCGGGTGTCGGGCGCGACGGCGGTGACTTCGGTCTGCATGCCTACACCGAGATGCAATCGATCGTCTGGCCGGGTTGAGCGCCGTGGACATCTCCGGATTCCGCAGCCCCGTCCGCTTGCTCGAGGGGGTCAAGGTGCTCGACCTGTCGATCCTCGGCCCCGGCGCCGTCGCCGGCTTCCTCGTCGACCTCGGCGCCGACGTCACCAAGATCGAAGGGCCAACGGGCGACTACGTCCGCCAGATGACCTGGCCGATCATCAACACCGACGACGGCCCGCTGTCGCTGATGCATCTCCACCTCAATCGCGGCAAGCAGTTCGTCACCCTCGACCTGAAGTCCGAGAGTGGCCGTGACGCGCTGGCCGAAATGGTCGCCGAGAGCGACGTGGTGATCGAAGGAATGCGGCCCGGCTTCCTCGACCGCATCGGCTTCGATTTCGCGCGACTGTGTGAGCTGAACCCGTCCATCGTGGTGTGTTCGATCTCCGGGTACGGCGCCACCGGGCCGTACCGCAACCTGCCGTCCCATGGCGTTGCCTACGACGCGTGGGCCGGCGTGGTGGCGCCCGTCGTCGACGCCGACGGCTACTGCCGGATCCCGAACCAGGCCAACGTGGGTATCACCGCCGGTCCGGCATTCGCCGCCCTCGGCGTCTGCGCCGCCCTCGTCAGGGCTCGCAGCACCGGGCAGCCGGCTGCGTTCGAGATCGCCCAGAGCGACGCTGCCGCGTACTTCGACTGGTACCGGATCGAGACCGAGCGCGCCTACACCCGGCCGCAGGCCGAGGTCACGGGAAACGCCTCCGACGGATTCGAGCGGCGGGCTGCGGGCCTCGGCGGCATGTGGGAGGGCGTGCGTTACCAGTTCTACGAGTCAGCCGATGGGCACGTGTTGTTGATGGCCAGCGAGCAGGCGTTCTGGCGCAACTTCTGTGAGGGCATCGGTCGCCTCGACCTGTTCGAGCGGTGGCCCGGAGCCACCTACGCCGATCACGCCAGAGGCAACAGCGAACTGCAGGCCGAGTTGCGCGACATCTTCCTCACGCGCACCACCGAGCAGTGGATGGCGTTTGCCGACGAGCACAACACCACCATCTCGCCGGTCAACACGTCGGGCACCCTGCCGGCCGATCCGCAGTTCCAGGACCGGCTGCACTGGGTGGGCGGCGACGAGCTGGGGTGCGAACAGCTGGCGTTCCCGCTGCACATGACCGACGGCAGCTAGGAGACTGCTGAACAATTCGGGGTCAAAGGCTCGCGATTTTCGCCGGCGTGAACAAAAATTGGCGGATGCAGGGAAGCTCGGATCCGAACGTCGAGTTGATGGACGCGGCAGCGTTCGTGTCGCATCTGGTCCCGG
>JANPCI010000168.1:0-3172 GCA_031430875.1 Actinomycetes bacterium
GCACTCCCATTGCCATCGACACGAGCACCGACGCCGACCCGAGGTCGGGTTGGATGATGACGAGGACGGCAGGCGCGCCGACGATCAGCAACCCGCCGAGGAATCGGGGATACGACACCTCGTCGCTGCGTTCCTCGGCCAAGTACGTCGCAAGCATCAGTAGCGTCGTGAACTTGGCCATCTCTGCGGGCTGGAAGTTGAGCGGTCCGAGGTCGAACGAGATGCGATCCTCCCCCGCCGCGATGCCGAGAAGAAACAGCAGGGAGAGGATCACGAGGGTGAGCCCGTAGAGGAACCGAGCGCGATCCTTCCACCACTCGTAGTCGACCGACATCACGATGAACATGACGACCGTGGCTGCGATCGCGAACACCACCTGGCGTGTTGCGAACGCATACGGGTCATCGTCGATCCGTGTCCGTGACGCAGAGAACACGACGAAGCATCCCATCACCGTCAGGATCGCCTGCACCGACAGCAGCACCCAGTCGACGTTGCGGCTCGGTGCCGCCGGGCTGGCACCGATGTTGCCGAGACCGGAGTCGGGTTTACGGGAGAGGAAGGAAGCGGCCACAGCTATTCGCTCGGCCGGACGCCACCGTCGAACCGGCCGGCGAAGCAACTCGGGTCGGCCAACTGGACGGGCTGCGCCGGCAGATTGGAGGTGGTGTCGAGCTGTTCGGACAAGACGACCGGATCAGACTGTTCGAGGCCCGACATCTGCAGGAACATGCACTTCACCACTGGAGCAGCCGCTTGCGAGCCGTAGCCGGATTTCTCGAGATACGCGGACACCGTGTACGGCCGCGACGGGTCGCGGCTGTAGGCGGCGAAGGCCGACGAGTCGTTCCACGGGTAGTTCCCGGCGCCCTGGGCCGTGCCCGTCTTGCCGGAGAGCGGGATGGCACTGTCGGGGTAGTAGTAGAAGAGCTTCTCGCCGGTGGTCGAGTGATAGGAGTCGCTCGTCGTGCCCGGCCCCGTGATCACCCGATGCAGGCCATTGTCGATCTCCTGCCACGTTTCGTCCGACATCGGAATCTGGCGGACCACTTCGCCGGACAAGTTGGCCGGCGCGGCGAGCTTCGCCTCGGACAGGTCGGCGTAGCCCTGCGTTGCCGAATCAGGCACACCGGGCTGCCAGACGGCCTTGACGATCTCAGGCCTCATGAGCACACCCCGGTTGGCGATCGCTGAGTATCCCATCGCGAGCTGGAGCGGTGACGCCGACAGCAGACCCTGACCGATCGCCAGCTGTACGTTGTCGCCCGTGAAGTAGTCCGACCCCTCGGCTTCGCTGATGACGCCTCGTTCGGCGTAGTCGGCCTTCAGCGCAGCGTCGGGCACGGTGCCATCGAAGGCATACGGCAAGTCGATGCCGGGGTCGGAACCGAACCCGAACTTGCGGACTTCCTCCTGCAGCACCGGCTGATAGTCGTTGGTCGTCATCAGCAGTTCGCCGATGCGGTAGAAGAATGTGTCGGACGAGACGGCAAGCGCCGTTTCGACGTCGACAGAGCCATAGACACACGGACGATTGGTGCCGCTGCAGGTGGCATTGCGGTACACGCATCTGACGAGGCCCGAGTTGCACCTGTCCTCTTCGACCGACTCCATACGGTACGAGCCCTCGTCGCGGTAATAGTCGTTCGTGGTCAGCAACCCGGTGTCGAGCGCTGCAAACGCCGTGAACGGCTTGAACGTCGAGCCGAGGTTGTAACGGCCCTGGATGGCCCGGTTCACGAGGATCGACTCGTCGGGGTCGATCGGTTCACCGCGTACGTCGACCGAGGGGAAGACCTGTTCGAACTTGCCGTCGCCGAGGTCAGCCTCGAACCAACGGTTGTCGAAGGTGGGGTAACTCGCGAGGGCGATGATCTGCCCGTTCTGGTAGTTCTCGACGACCACCGAACCGGCGGGGGCCTTGTAGGGCACCTCCTCCGGATACTCCGGGAACACACGCTCTTCGAAGTTCGTCTCGGGGTCCAACGGGTTCCTGGCCGTCACCTGCTTGCGGAGTGCGAGCTGGGTTTGGAGTGCCTGCTCGGCGAACTGTTGCTGATCGAGATCGATCGTCAGTTGCACGTCGTTGCCGTTGAGCGGCGGAATGCGTTCGACCTCGCGCACGATGCGGTTGGCATTGTCGACCTCGTAGGTGACCGAACCCCATGTGCCGTGCAACTCATCCTCCATGCTCAGCTCGATGCCGAACTGGCCAACGCGTTCATTCAGAAAGTAGCCGAGCCCCTCGTAGAAGTCCTTCGACTCAGCGGTGATGGGACCCATGTACCCCACCACGTGGCTGGCAAGCGGGGCGAAGGGATACACCCGGCGCGACTGTTCGAGGATCTGTACCCCGGGAAGGTCTTCGATGCGCTCCTGGATCGCGACTGCCGTTGGTTCCAGAATGTCCTCGGCGACGGGCATCGGCAGGAACGGGCTGTAGATCCCGCTCTCGTACCGGGCCTCCATTTCCTCGATCGGCACATTGACCCATCCGGACAGGCGACGGAAGATTTCGGTGCGGTACGTCTTGCTCCGGATGATTTCCCAGTCGACCCCGACGGTGAGCACACGATCGTTGTCGGCAAGGATCCGACCTTCGGCGTCGAAGATGCGGCCGCGCTCGGGGAGCAGCGGCACGGTGCGTAGCTTGGTCTGATTGACCTCGGCCTGCAGGCTCTCCTGTTCGACGGTCTGCAGGAACCACAGCCGCGCCCCCACCAGCCCGAACAGCAGCATGCCCACGAGCGCCAACACACCGAGGCGCGCGGCGCGTCTGTCAGCGGCCATTGCGCGCCTGAGCATCGATGAGGGCGGAGATCACCATGACATACCAGTCTGCATGTTACAAACGTGTTGCGGGACGCGGGCGGAGCGATGGGACAACTCCCCGATTCCCACCTCGCTCATACTCTTGTTCAGCGTCGCTTCACCCTGGCGTGTCGCCGCCGATCGGCTGCGTCCACTCAGGTCGCTTCATGCGCAGGCACCATCGCGCGAGCGGCACGAGCACCGGGCTCATCACCGCGGCCGAGATCGCCACGACCGGGATCACCAACGTCAGTCGATCCTGAAACGGTTCGGGTTCGCCGACGAAGAGTCGCACGACCGGAATCATGAGTGCTCCAGCCGCAGCGCCGAGGCCGGTGAACAGCGCATTCAGCCACCACTG
>JANPCI010000169.1:0-1912 GCA_031430875.1 Actinomycetes bacterium
CCCGAACACGGGCGTCATCTCGTCCGGTTCGCCTGCTGCAAACGACTCGACGTCATCGATGCTGCCGTCGAGCGTCTCGCCGAGGGGTTCGGGTCGTGAGCGTGCGCGTCGCCGCCATCCAGCACGACATCGTCTGGCACGACCGCGCGGCCAACTTCGATCACCTGACACCAATGATTTCCGGCGCCGTCGCGTCGGGCGCTCGGGTGGTGCTGTTGTCCGAGACCTTCTCCACCGGTTTCTCCTTCGACACGCCGGGCATCGCCGAATCAAAGGGTGGACCGTCGTCGCGGTTCCTCCGTGAGATGGCGACGACACACGGCGTGTGGGTCGGCGGCTCGTGTCCCGAGATCGCCTCCGATGCGCCGACCGACGACCAGCGACCGTCGAACGTGTTCGTGCTCGTTGCCCCAGATGGTACGGAGCACCGCTATCGCAAGATCCATCCCTTCTCGCACGCCGACGAGGAGCGCTACGTCCGCGCCGGGGCCGAGTTCGTTACCGTCGACATCGACGGCCTGCGCTGCAGCCTGTTCGTCTGCTACGACCTACGATTCGCCGACGAATTCTGGGCGCTGGCGCACAAGAGCGATGCCTACTTCGTCGTTGCGAACTGGCCGGCCAAGCGACGC
Organism: Actinomycetes bacterium; assembly: GCA_031430875.1. Taxonomy (GTDB): domain Bacteria; phylum Actinomycetota; class Acidimicrobiia; order Acidimicrobiales; family Ilumatobacteraceae; genus Sva-07. The sequence continues at coordinate 633 of JANPCI010000169.1, forward strand.
CTCCACTGGTCGACGTTGCTGCGCGCCAGGGCGATCGAAAACCAGGCGTACGTGGTTGGTGTCAACCGCGTCGGCTCGGGTGGCGGGCTCGACTACTCGGGAGACAGCGCGATCATCGACCCGCTCGGTGAGGTGCTGGCGACCGGTGCCGGTGGCGAGACGATCCTGCTCGCCGACCTCGACCCCGCCTACGTCGCATCCACCCGCGACCACTTCCGCTTTCTCCAAGACCGCCGCTGAGGCTCCCGGCACGAGTTCTCGTGAACTCGTGGCGGAACTATTCGCGCACGAGTTCACGAGAACGGTCAGCGACGTGATGTGGGGCGCATCTGCATCGAGACGCGAATGCCGTACGGCGTGTCCTGCTGGCCGACCTCGCTGAATCCCAGCCGGGCGTGGAATGCGAGCGACACCTTGTTCGGTGGGTCGACGTTCACCTCCAGTGCCAAGTGGTCGGCGCCGTCGATCGCCGCCATCTGCCGATCGACCTCGCCGTACAGGGCGGAGCCGACCCCGCGTCCGCGGGCCGACGAATCGACGGCCACCCGGTCGAGGTACATGAACGCGTCGTAGCGCTGGGTGAACCAGCGATAGTTCACCGAGTCGTACGTCGAGTCGCTTGCGAGCACGAGGCAGAAACCGACCACGTCGTCGCCGATGTCAGCCACCAGTGCGATCGGGCTCTCCGCGACGATGAACGCCATCCGCTCGCCATCAACGGAGCCGACCTCGGGCACGTTGGCCTCGTTGATCTGGAGGATCCGGTCGAGGTCGGTCGGCTCGATCGAACGGATCACCACATCATCGGACAGTGACCTCGGCGCAGACATCTGCGGCACGGTAATTGCATTGGCCGGTCGTCGCCGCGTTGCCGTACGGTCGCCCTCGTGCCGAAGCCGATCATCATCGCTCGCGACCTGCGTAAACAGTTCGGCGATTTCGTGGCAGTCGACGGCATCGACTTCGAGGTGGCGCCCGGCGAATCGTTCGGGTTCCTCGGCCCGAACGGCGCCGGCAAGACCTCCACGATGCGGATGATCGGATGCGTGTCGCCGATCACGGCCGGTCAGCTGCACATCTTCGATCTCGATGTGGCCACCGCCGGCGCGGCGATCCGAGCGCGCATGGGCGTCGTTCCGCAGGCCGACCAACTCGACGCCGAGCTGACCGTCGTGGAGAACCTCGTCATCTACGGGCGGTACTTCGACATCCCCCGCGCCGAGTGCAAGCGCCGCGCCGCGGAACTCCTCGACTTCGTGCAGCTCGCCGATCGGGCCGAC
>JANPCI010000170.1:0-9736 GCA_031430875.1 Actinomycetes bacterium
TCGCAGATTCCACGAAGGACGAGCAGGGAGACAGCGTCGACGAGCGACGATGCAGTATCGACCGACGCCAGGGCGTCGCACAGGCCGAGCTCGATCAACGCAAGGGGGCTGACGGCAGTCGGCTTCGTCGGTGTTGCCACGATGTCGGCAGCAGACGCGAGCACCGACATCCCGCGCTCGTGTGCCCGGCGTGCGGCTTCGATCGTGGTGGGGAACTCGATCGCAGTTGCGCCCCAGTCGACCGCACGGTCGACGTCGTCGGCGGTCGCGGGGCCACGCGCGAGCAGTCGGACCCGCCGCGCCAGCGCCTGAATCGTGAACCAGGCAAGTTCCGCTTCGGTGTCGCCGGTGAATTCTTGGTTGGCGCCGCGTTCGAGGACCGACACCACCAGATCCCCGCGTTCGGAGGTGCAGAGGCGAGCGCAGCGCTCGCCGTCTGCGAGTGCGGAGGCATTGGCGAGATCGATGCACACGATCGGTCGATGATCGACGCCCGCCGACAGGTCGTCGGGAGTGGGGCAGGTACACAGCAAGCGTTCGAGGGTCCGACGCTCGGCGGAGTCGGGATGCGATCCGAATGGCAGGGCATGGAACTGCGTCGTGATTTCGGTTGGGTTCGTGGAAGTGTCGACGCACCCGACGTTGTGCGCATCGACGATCCCGGCAATGCAGACCGATCCACGTCCCGACATCGCACGTGGGGTGGTCGGGCCGTCCTCGACCACGCTGACGATGTGGCCGTCCTCGACGACGATCGTGGCGCGCTCGACGATGCGTTCAGGAAGCACCGCCCACACGTCGGTGACGCAGTAGTCCATCGACACGATGACATCGGACGGATCCACACAACCACGATGACCGCTGTTGGCGATCGATTGGGTGCATTTCGGTGGACATCGGGCAAGCAGGAGATGAACTCTCGGTGAACGTCGTCAGAATCCGCTCCTTACATCGTCGCGGTCGCACCGTCGGAGAGCCGCTGCGCGAGCCAGGCGAGCGGAATCGACAGCAACATGGTCACAGTTGCGACAACGTTCACGAGGGGCACGTTGTTGGGACGGGTGAGATTGTTGAGGATCCACTGCGGCAGCGTCTCGATGCCGGGACCCGCGGTGAAGGTGGTGACGACGATCTCGTCGAAGCTCAGGGCAAATGCAAGAATGCCACCGGCGAGGAGTGCCGACCGTACGAGTGGGAAGGTCACGTGCCGGAAGGTCTGGATGCCATGGGCGCCGAGGTCGGCCGAGGCCTCGAGCAGATTCGGTGACATCCGACGGAGGCGGGCCACCACGTTGTTGTAGGCGAGGACCACACAGAACGTCGCGTGGGCGATCACCAGCGAGTGGAAGCCGAACCCGACCTGGAAGTCGAACAGGCCCACATCGATCCGTCGGCTGAACGTGTTCTGTAACGCCACTGCGGTGACAATGCCGGGCAGGGCGATCGGCAGGATGAGCAGGAACGAGATGGAGTACCGGCCGAAGAACTTGTAGCGCTGCAACGCGAACGCGGCCAACGTGCCGAGAACCAGGGCCACCGCAGTGGCGGCGAGGGCGACTTTGATCGAGGTCACGAATGCCTCGCGTGGCCCCTCTGCCTCCCAGGCCTTCGACCACCAGTCGGTCGTGAAGCCTCGTGGGGGCCACGACAGCGATGTAGAGGTGTTGAACGACAGGATCGCCACGACCGCCAACGGCACGTAGAGGAAGGCGAGGGCGAGCCACGTCCAGATTCGCAGCGACCATCGGGTGAACGCGCTGAGGTTCATGGGCACCTCACAGGTTGTCGAAGGCCTTCAGGCGCGACATCGTTGCGAGGTACACGACGATGATCAGGATGGGCCACAGCGTGAACGCCGCAGCGAGCGGCTGGTTCGGGGCGAGCAGCGTGCGAGCGATGAGATTGCCGATGAGTTGGGTCTTGCCCCCCACGATGTTGGGCATGATGTAGTCGCCGAGCGACAGCGAGAACGTGAAGATCGAACCCGCGGCGATCGAAGGGACGATCATCGGGCCGATGATCGAGCGGAACGTGCGCAGCGGTCGTCCGCCGAGATCGGCCGACGCATCGAGCAATGAGGCAGGGAGCCGATCGAGCCCGGCGTAGATCGGCAGCACCATGTAGGGCAACCACTGATAGGCCAGGGTGATGACGAGCGCGGTTTGACCGAAACCAGGGGTCCACCCGATCGTCGAATCGAGCACGCCGCCGCCACCGGAAGCGGAGAACTCGCTTCCCGGGCTGAACATGGCGCGCCACGCATAGCCCTTGACCAGATATCCACCCCACAGCGGGAGTAGTACGGCCACGACGAGCCCTCGTCGTGCCCATGGCTTGGCCACCTTGGCGATGTAGAACGCCATCGGTAGGGCGATGACCAGACAGAGCAGGGTCACTGAAAGCGCGACGCCGATGCTGCGGATCACTGTCCAGGCGAATGCCGATGTCGTGAAGGCAACGTTGATGTTGTCGAGGGTCAGTTCACTGGTGGGCTTCTGGGTGGTCGTGTCGAGTTTGAAGAACGCGGTGACCACGAGGAGGAGGAGTGATCCGACGTACACCACCAGCAGCCACATCACCGGGGCGCCGAGTGTGGCCGTCAGGCTGAGACGGGGATGGTGCGTGAAGACGCGCGCCAGCCGTCGCACCGGTCCTCCTGAGGGAGGACCGGTGGCCGCGGCGTTGATCTGATCGGGGGAGATCAGCTGCGCAGTTTGCTCCACGCATTGACCCATTCGGTATACGGCACGCAGGCCACATCGGTGCGGCCGTCGAGGCACTCCTCGGTTGCGGTCTCCCAGTACCACACGTCGGTCCAGTAGTCCTCGTCCTCAGCGTGGTAGGTGCTGCAGTGCTCCGGATCCGCCGTGAGATCGCAGCTCAGCGCGTTGCTCGGCGCCTCGCCAAACCACTCGGCAACCTGTGCATTCGCATCTGGCGAGATGATGTGATCCATCCAGAGATACATACAGTTTGGGTTCTTGGCCTGGGACGAGATCATCCAGGTGTCCGACCATCCCGTTGCCCCCTCGGTCGGCTTGATTGCGTCGATCTTCGCTCCGTTCGCGAGAGCGAGGTTCACGATGAACTGCCATGTGGTGCCGGCGAGCACGCTGCCGTCCTCGAGCCCTGCCTGCTGATCGGTGAACGACCCCCAGTACTGGCTCACCAGATCCTTCTGCTGCGTGAGCAACTCGATGGCGGCATCGAACTGAGCCTGGTCGAGTGCGTACGGGTTGGTGATTCCGAGATCGGGCTGAGTCGCCATGAGGTACAGCGCAGCGTCGGCGATGTAGATCGCGTTGTCGTAGACCGACACCGATCCGGCAGCGGCCGACGATGGCTCGAACATCTCCGACCATGAGTCCGGCGCCGTCGTGTAGAGCTCGGTGTTGTAGGTGAGCAGATTCAGTCCTCGTCCCTGAGGCACGCCATAGGCGACACCATCGACACTGTTCCACGGCTGGAGCTTCAGACCTTCGAAGACATCCGCGTAGTTGGGGATGAGATCGGTGTTGACCGGAGCGACCTCGCCGCCGGCGATCAAACGTGTGGTCGCGTCGCCCGAGGCCGACACACCGTCGTACTCGCCTGTCTGCATGAGCTGCACCATCTCGTCGGAGCTGTTGCCGGTTTTGACGTTGACCTGGCAACCGGTGGCCTCCTCGAACGGCGTGACCCAGTCGACGGCGGGATCGGTCGAGCCGTCCTCGGCATAGCCGGCCCAGGCGATGATGTTCAGCTCACCTTCGCCCTCTCCGAGCTCGGTCGGCGCTGCGGTCGGGTCGCCGCCCGGTGCCTCGGTTCCTGTCGGAGCGTCAGTTCCCGCCGGCGCGTCGGTCGACGACGCCGCGTCGCTCGTGGCCGTGCTGTCAGCCGTGGAATCCGACGAGTCGTCGCTCCCACACGCTGCGAGGACGATCACGAGTGACAGTCCGATCGCTCCAATTTTCCTACTGGTTCTCATTGCATTTCTCCCCTTCATTGTTGACGATTGTGCTGGTTCATGTGCTGGTTGGAAGATCTGTGGGGTCGTCCGGCTCGGGCGGATCATCATCGATGACAGCGAAGGCGGCGGCACGGGGCCAGGCAACGTCGACAGCCGTGCCGACGTCGGCGTCGCTCCACGTGGCGCTCGCAACGGTGACCGCCAGTCGGACGCCCCGCTCGAGCTCGACGTGAATCCGGGAGTCGGCGCCCAGGTACTGCACGTCGGCGACGGTGCCCGCCGCAACCACGTCGTCGGCCGTTGCATCATGCGTGTCGCTCAGCAGCCGTATCCGCTCGGGTCGAACGGTGTGTGCGCCCCCGACTCCGAGCAGGCGCTGGGACGAATCGTCGTCGAGCAGGTTGGACGAGCCGACGAAGCTTGCCACGAACGATGTGGCCGGATGCTCGTAGATCTCGCGGGGCGTGCCGACCTGTTCCAGCCGGCCATTGCTGAACACTGCGACCCGCGAACTCATCGACAGCGCCTCGCCCTGGTCGTGCGTGACGAAGACGAACGTGATGCCCACTTCGTGCTGGATCGTGCGCAACTCGACCTGCATCTCCTCGCGCAGTTTGAGGTCGAGTGCACCGAGCGGCTCGTCGAGCAAGAGCACACGCGGTTCGTTGACGAGGGCCCGGGCGAGCGCCACCCGCTGGCGCTGCCCGCCGGAGAGCTGGTTCGGGCGCCGCGAGCCATAGCCCGACAGACGCATGATCTCCAGCATCGCCCCGGCCCGACCGCGGCGGCTCGATCGATCGACGCCTTTGACCTTGAGGCCGTACTCGACGTTCTGCTGCACCGTCATGTGTGGGAAGAGTGCGTAGTCCTGGAAGACCGTGTTGACATCGCGGTCGTACGGTGCGAGCGACGTGACTTCCTGTCCGCCGAGCAGGATTGCGCCGGCAGTCGGCTTCTCGAATCCAGCGATCATCCGCAGGACGGTGGTCTTGCCCGAACCCGAGGGACCCAGGAGCGAGAAGAACTCGCCGTCGCCGATCGTGAGATCGAGGTCGTCGACCGCGACGACGTCGCCGAACGTCTTGCGAACGCGCACCAGTTGGATCGTGCCTGGTCCCTCCCCTGTGGTTCTGGCCACGATGTTCCAACTCCCCGACGTCACCTCAACCGCTGCGATGACGCCGAGACAGGCTAGTGCGTGGTGTTGCGTCCTCGAAAACCATCGCGGAACTACCGGTTGACAGGGGGCGTACTCTCCGAGAAAGCTATGCAGCGAGGATCAGAGGGGGCAGTCATGCCAGAGTTTCCAGGAGTGCATCACGTGGCTCTGACGGTCAGTGACATCGACCGAAGTGTGTCGTGGTACCAGGCGCTGATCGGGAGCGACCCGGTGATCGACGAGGACACCGGGCCGTTTCGACACGTGGTGTGGCTGATGGGTGGGACCCTTCTCGGACTGCACCATTTCCACGGCGACAGTGCGGGGTCGGACTTCGATGAGCATCGTCTCGGTCTCGACCACGTCGGGTTCGCGTGCGCTGACCGCGCCGAACTCGAAACCTGGCAGGCGCACCTCGACGGTCTGGGTATCGCCCATGGAGGCATCGTCGACGCCGCGTACGGTTCCGGGTTGTCGTTCCGAGATCCCGACAACCTGCCGCTCGAGTTCTTCGCCCCGCCGGGCTGACCCCTCGGATCGACGTCCGGTCAAATCGAGCGGCCTGCCGCTTCCCAGTACTCGTCTTTCAGGAGCCGCTTGTAGAGCTTGCCCGTGGGGTGGCGGGGGAGTTCGATGCGGAAGTCGACGGACCGAGGGCACTTGACGTCGGCCAACTGTGTGCGGCAGAACTGGATCAGCTCGGACGCCAACGCCGCCGCCGCAGCGTCGTCGGCCGGCATCTCGACGGGCTGGACGACGGCCTTCACTTCCTCGCCGAAGTCGTCGTTCGGCACGCCGAACACGGCGACGTCGATGACCTTGGGGTGTGTGACGAGGACGTTCTCGGCCTCCTGCGGGTAGATGTTCACCCCGCCGGAGATGATCATGTACGCCTTGCGATCGGTGAGGTACAAGAACCCGTCGCCGTCGAGGTAGCCGACGTCGCCGAGCGTGCTCCAACCCTTCGGGTGGCGTGAACTCTTCGTCTTCTCCGGGTCGTTGTGATACTCGAACTCGGCGCCGCCCTCGAAGTAAACGGTGCCCGACTGGCCGGTCGCCACGTCGTCGCCCTCGTCGTCGCAGATGTGCACGGTGCATCCGATCGCGGAGCCGACCGTTCCGGGGTGGGCGAGCCAGCTCGGGCTGTCGCAGTACACGAATCCGTTGCCCTCGCTGCCTGCGTAGTACTCGCGGATGACGGGGCCGAACCATTCGATCATCTGTTGCTTCACCGGCACGGGACACGGAGCGGCGGCATGGATCACACACTCGAGTGAGGAGACGTCGAAGGCGACACGGGTCGCCTCGGGCAGCTTGAGCATGCGGATGAACATCGTGGGCACCACCTGGCTGTGGGTGATGTGGTGTCGCTCGACGAGGCGGAGGTACTCCTCGGGATCGAAGTGCTCCATCGCAACGATCGTGGCGCCGAGGGCATGCGTGGCCAGGCAGAAGCGCAGCGGAGCGGCATGGTAGAAGGGCGCCGGTGAGAGGTAGGTCTTGGTGTCGTCCATGCCGAACAGCAGCTGGAGCAGTGGCATCACGCTGCCGGGCGTCTCATCGAGCGGGGTGTTCGGAAATGGTCGAGTGATGCCCTTGGGCATACCGGTGGTGCCCGATGAATAGAGCATGTCGAGCCCGGCGACGCGGGGTTCGTCGAGGGGGGAGGGCGACTGCCCGGCGACAGCGGTCTCGTAACTCTCATAGCCGTCGATCGTGCCGTCGAGCATCAGCCGTAGTTCGACGTTCGGTGTGGTCGGGACGATCTCCGCGGCCTGATCGGCCTTGTACTTGGAGGTGATGTAGGCCCGGGCGCCGCAGTCGTTGATGATGTACTCGAGTTCGGGGCTCGTGAGCCGCGACGACGTGCACGTATAGACGAGGCCGGCGTAGTGACATCCCCACACGATCTCGAGATATCGGTCGTGGTTTTCCATGCACATCGCGACGTGGTCGCCGGGCTGCAGGCCGGCGGCGCGCAGCAGGTGGCTGAGCCGGTTGGCCGCTGCGTCGAGTTCGGCGAAGGTCTGCGTGAAGCCAGACCCGGCCATGATGAGGGCGGGCTTGTCGCCGTGCTGTTCGAGATGTGAACCGGGGAACATGCCGGGGGAACGTACTCGACAGATACGTTGCCCCCATGGGTCGAGATCGCTTCGCCGAGTTGATGGCTGTTGATGCCGGCGACGTACCCCTCGATGAGGCGGCGCTGCTGATCTCGAGCGAGTTGCAGTCCGGGCTCGACCTCATCGAGTGGATGGCGGCGCTCGACATGCTGGCGGGGGAGTGTCCGACGCCGACTGCTCTCGGGGTCGCCCGCTACCTGTTCGACGACGAGCACTTCGTGGGGAACCGGCGGGCCTACTACGACTGGCGCAACTCGTGTCTCGACCGGGTGATCGCCACCCGGACCGGGATTCCGATCAGCCTGTCGGTGTTGATGATCGAGGTGGCCAGGCGGGTCGGTGTGAAGCTGGTCGGGGTCGGTCTGCCCACCCACTTCCTGGTTGGTGTTGCCGACGACCCGGAGGTCTTCTACGACCCGTTCACGGGTGGTCGCCAACTCGACCGCGCCCGAGCGCTCACCATGTTCGAAGACCTGACGGGCAGGCAGGTTCCGTGGAACGACGCGTACCTCGACCCCACTGCGAACCGTGACATCGTGATCAGGATGCTCAACAACCTCAAGGCTGCGTTCGCCGGTCGTTCCGACGCGGTCCGACTCGGGATGATCATGCGGCTGCGGGCGACGATCCCCGAACTCGCCGACGCTGAAGACGCCGAGATCGCCATTGCCTCGGCCATCTTCAACTGACATTTCTCCGACGAACCCACCGACCAAACCCCCGAAACATGCCTCGCTGTGCGCGCTGAGCGCGCAACCCCAGGAATTTTTCGGGTTCTTGGTGCGAGGTGCCAGGCGGGTGTTCAGTACGTTGCGGGTCATGACGATGACCGACTCCCGCACCGATCTCACCGCCGACGAACAGCGCGTCAGCGAGCTCGTCGACGAACTCCTGGTGTCGTTCCCGCCGGCCTCGACCGACCCGAGGGTGTTCCTCGGCGAGCAGTACGACCGGGGCCTCGCCTGGGTTCATTTTGCCGAGGGGTTCGGAGGTCTCGGCCTCAACCCGAAGCTGCAGAGACTCGTCAACGAGCGGGTGTACGCCGCGGGCGCGCCCAACCCGATGTACCGCAACCCGATCGGTCACGGCATGTGCGGCCCGACGGTCGTTGCGTGGGGGAGTGACGAGCAGAAGCAGCGGTACTTGCGTCCGCTGTTCACCGGTGAGGAGATCTGGTGTCAGCTGTTCTCCGAGCCGGGCTCGGGATCCGACTTCGCCGGCTTGTCGTCAACTGGCGTGCAGGACGGCGAGGAGTGGATCGTCAACGGCCAGAAGGTGTGGACCACCCTCGCCCACCTGTCGAAGTGGGGTCTGCTGGTCGTGCGAACCGACCCCAACGCTGTCAAGCACGCCGGGCTCACTGCGTTCGTCGTCGACATGGAGGATCCCACCGTGGAGATTCGCCCGTTACGTCAGATGACCGGCGAGGCCGAGTTCAACGAGGTGTTCTTCTCCGACACCCGCATCGCCGACGCCGAGATGCTCGGCGGCCCCGGAGACGGGTGGCGCGTCTCGCTCACGACCTTGATGAACGAGCGGGTGTCGATCGGGGGCACGATTCCGGCGCGGGGTTCGGGCACCATCTCGGCACTCGTACAGGCCTGGCAGAAACTGCCGGAGGCAGCGAAAGATGCCGTTGCACTCGACGAGGTCATGAAGTTGTGGGCGCGCGCCGAGGTGCTGCGCCTCACCAACATCCGTGCCAACCAGAACCGCAAGATGGGCGATCCGGGGCCGGAGGGCTCGATCGGCAAGATGGCGTCGGCCGACCTCAACAAGGACATCTACGACGAAGTGGTGAACCTCCTCGGCGCGGAGGGGATGCTGTACGGCAGCTACGAGATGATCCGGCCCGAGACGGCAATGGGGTCGGACACGATCCAGAAGGCGTTCCTGCGCAGCCGTGCCAACTCGATCGAGGGTGGCACGACTGAGGTCATGAAGAACATTCTCGGCGAACGCGTGCTGGGCCTTCCCGGTGATGTGCGTGTCGACCGCGATGTTCCGTGGTCAGAGGTTCCTCGCAGCTGACGGGCCCCGACGCTCAGGTGTCGGCAAGGCTGGAGAGGACGTCGCTCGCACCGAGGCTGCGGTCGTCCATCACGGGACGGTCGAGCATGCTGCCGCCCAGGAGCATCGTGGCTGCAGACTCGATCGAGTTCTGCAGCTCACGGATGTTGCGTGGCGGGGGAAAGTACTCGTCCTCTTCGGTGACATCGACGAGCTCGATGCCGTGTCGCGGGGCGAGGAACTCCAACACGGCGTCGACCAGCTCTTCTGGGGCTGACGCCCCTGCGGTGACGCCCACGATGCCGGAGAGGTCGCTGGGCAGTTCGGCGACGTCGTTGATCCGGTAGACGCGTTCGCATCCCTCTTCCAAAGCGAGTCGCTCGAGTGCCCTGGTGTTGGAGGAGTTGGCCGACCCGATCACCACGACGACATCGCACCGATGGGCCAGTTCCATGAGCGCCGACTGGCGGTTGGTGGTCGCGAAACACAAGTCGC
>JANPCI010000171.1:0-21438 GCA_031430875.1 Actinomycetes bacterium
CGTGAGCTTCTACCGTCGGCTTGGATTCGAAGTCGAGGGTCATCTTGCAATCCAAGGCGGTGGACCCGATGTTTGGGTCATGGCGCGCCGGCCGGACGCGCGCCGAGTTTGAGCCACCCCGAACAGCGCGTCGACCGGAAGGGTCCGGTTGGGGACCGGTTTCTGAGACGGCTCACATCAGGTCCGTGGACGGTTGCACAATGGTATCGCTATTAGTACCATCGATTGTGTGGCCAAGATCGACAAGACCATGGCCGCAATGCGCAACGCACCGCAGAACACCTCCTACAACGACCTTCTCGCCGTATGCATCCACTTCTTCGGGCCGCCCCGACAGAGCGGCACATCGCACGCCGTCTTCAAGACGCCGTGGCCCGGCGATCCACGCGTGAACATCCAAAGGTCGAGAGGCGGCGAGGCGAAGCCGTATCAAGTCCGACAAGTGCTGAAGGCAATCGAGAAGCTGAACGAGGAGCAAAAGTGACCGACATCAAGCATTACGCCTATCGAGTCCTCTGGTCGCTTGAGGATGGCGAGTACGTCGCCACCGTCGCCGAGTTCCCATCACTGTCATGGCTTCACGCAGACCAGACCAAGGCCCTCCGAGGCCTGGTCGAACTCGTCGCCGACGTGGTCGCTGACCTGGAGGCCAACGGTGAGCCCATCCCGCAGCCGATCAGCGAGCGTCGATTCTCCGGAAAGTTCAACGTCCGCGTTCCCGAGTCCCTCCACCGTGAACTCGCCCTCGCCGCCGCCGAGGAGCGGGTCAGTCTGAACCGGCTTGTCAGCGACCGCCTCGCTCGCAGCTGAACCCACCCCGGCGCGCGTCGACCCAAAGCGTCCAGTTGAGGACCGACATCTGAGACGGCTCGCATCGCTTTCCGTCATTGGGCCGACAGTGGCGCTGTTGGCTGATGATCGGTCGGGAGTATGTGCGCCGTTATCGAGTACGTGCACAAGACAACTTGTCATGAACGGCGGTGCAAGCTAACTTGTGGAGGTGGATGCGCCGCTCGTCGCTCCCAGCGCACGCAAGCACGGCATCCCCGACAGCGACATGATCCACGCCTTCAATCATCCGATCTTCGTCGACGAACTCGACGACGGCTTCACGATGTTCGTCGGCGCAGACCCCGCCACCAACCTGCTCGAGATCGGCGTCGTCGACACCAGCGACGGGCCGATCATCGTGCACGCCATGCCCGCCCGACCGAAGTACCTGAGGTGACCACCATGCCCCGCACCGCTCAAGAGATCCTCGACCACGCCGACGAACTCGCCGCCCGTTTCGAAGCTCACGAGCCCGGCGACGACGTTCACGATGCCACCGAGTTGCGTCTCGTGCGTGAGGCGTTCCTTGCCCGAGCCGACGCGGAACGCGTGCTCAGCGAAGCCGTAATTCGTGCCCGGCACAACGGGCACTCTTGGGCATCGATCGGGGCCATGGTCGGCACCTCGGGTGAGGCAGCACGCCAGCGCTACGGGCAGTCCGTCAACGCCTCGTCGTAAGCAAACCGACCGGGACTATGCGGCGCCGCACGTTTGCCCTCGACACGCTCAATCGGGCGGCGTCCTTCGCACCGACCCGTCTATCAGGGCGTCCGGACGAGGACCGGCATCTGAGACAACCGCATCGTTCGCCTCATCGTGACCAGGACAGAGAACCCCGCATACGCCGTGGACATCGCGCGCTGGGGTTGATCCAGACGATGTCTCGGAGGGTCAGCCGAGGAGACGGGCTGCTCGTGCCCCCAGTCGCCACCAACTCCGCCATCACCTACCCGAACGACCATCACCTACCCGAACGTCCCATGCAACCGTCGTCGGCTACGTCGCCACGATGGTGAACGGCGTGAAGACGCGGCGCCACGACGCGCGCCCGCCCCCGGCACGCTGGTGCGTAGCAGCCGACGCGCGTCACGCTGGGTCGTCGGCGCGCACGACCGTTGCGCCGGGGAAGTTGCCGCCCTCGCGCCAGCGTTCGAGGTAGCCGGCATAGTCGAGGACGCTGCCGGCGAACACGAGGCTGCGTGCGGCTTTGGCATCGTGCGGGCCTTGCTCGCCGTTCATGTAGCCGGGCGTGCAGTTGACGATGTAGCGGGCGACGCCACCGATCTCGCCGTAGAGCACCATCAGCCAGTCCTCCTCGGCCTCGGGTGTCACCTCGATCGTCTCGATGTGCTCTTCATCGCAGATGGCGATCACGCTGGCGATGTGCTTGGACGCCTCGGTCAGGAAGTGGACGAAGTTCGTCCCGAACCCGCCCTGCACGAGGCTGATCATCATCATGTTCGGGAACCCGTCGGACAGCACACCGTGGAGCGTCCGCGCCCCATGTGACCATCGCTCGCTGAGCGGTGTTCCGTCACGGCCGACCGGGTCGAAGCCGACACGGTGGTCGAAGTCCGTGGTGATCTCGAAGCCGGAGGCGAAGACCAGGCAGTCGACCGGGTACTCGACGCCGTCGACCACCACACCTGTCGCCGTGATGCGCTCCACTCCCCGGCCGTCGGTGTCGACGAGTTGGACGTTCGGCTCGTTGAACGCCGGCAGGTACCCGTCGTGAAAGCACATCCGCTTGCAGTGCTTGCCATACCAGGGCTTGAGCTTGTCGGCGGTCTGGGGGTCCTCGACGATGTCGTCGATGCGTCGCCGAAACCCGTCCATCGTCTCGGCGTCGAGACGCTCCAGTTCTGCCGCCTCCTCGTCTGAGGTGGGGACGACCTGCGTGCTCACCCAGAGCGCCTCGGTCCATCCGTCGGCCACCAGGTTCTCGTGGGGTTGAGTGCCGGTGACGACCTTGGTGAAGTTGACGATCCGTTCGGCCTGCCAGCCCGGCTTCAGGCTGTTGAACCATTCGACGTCGGTCGGCGCGTTGTTGCGCACGCCGACCGCACTCGGCGTGCGCTGGAACACGTACAGCTGCTCGGCTGTGCGGGCGAGTTGCGGCACAACCTGCACGGCCGTGGCACCGGTGCCGATGATACCGACCCGCTTGTCGGCCAACTTGTCCAATGGCTCGCGAGCGCTGCCGCCTGTGTAGGCGTAGTTCCAGCGGCTTGTGTGGAACGCCGTGCCCTCGAAATCCTCGATCCCCGGGATGCCGGGCAGCTTGGCCTTGTGCAGCAGGCCTCCAGCGATGACCAGGAACCGCGCCGATAGCCGGTCGTCGCGGTTGGTGCTCACCTGCCAGCGTTTCGAGCCGTCGTCCCACCCGGCGGCCGTGATCACCGTCTGGAACAGCGCATGGTCGTACAGGTCGTAGGTGCGGCCGAGCAACTGGCAGTAGGCGAAGATCTCAGGCGCGCTGGCGTACTTCTCGGTGGGCATGTAGCCCGTCTCCTCCAGCAGCGGGAGGTACGTGTACGATTCGACGTCACACATGCAGCCCGGGTAGCGGTTCCAGTACCACGTGCCGCCGAGGTCGCCGGCCTTCTCCACGATCCGGAAGTCCGTGATCCCCGACCCCGTCAGGCTGATCGCCGTGAGCATCCCGGCGAAGCCCCCGCCGACGATGACCACCTCGGTCTCCTCAACGATCGGCTCCCGAGCGAACCCGGGCTCGACGAACGGGTCGCGATCGAACTCGGCGAAGTCGCCTGTGAGTTCCTTGAACTGCGCGAGGCCGTCCGGGCGGAGTCGCTTCTCCTTCTCGATCCGGTACTTCTCCCGCAGTTCCTCGATCGTCAGGTCGCCATCGCCGCTGTGCTTCTCCATGGGCGCCCATCGTGGCAGAGCCTCGCCGCGCCGGCCCCATGGCATTCACCTACACACTGCTCGGCGAACGTGCCGACGTCACCTGCCAAACCCTCTACCGCCACTGGCCGGCCCCGACCGAACTGCTTGCCGAGCTCGTCCTCACCGGCCCCCATGTCGGCTACCCCCCCACCCAACACCGACCCGGCCGTTGTCGCCACCGAGTTCCTGACCAGCCTCCGCGACGGCATGAACGACCCGACCACCGCAGCGATCGTCATCGCGCTCGCCGACCAGGACACACACAGCTCCGACGCGCTCGCCGCAGTTGTCGCCGAACAGTCCCCATCGCCACAGCCCGTGAACCGAATCTGCATCGCACACTTCGCTCAGCACATCCGATCCACCAGACGCCGCATCGCCGGCGCGAAGTCGGGCGCCTCTTCGCTCGATCGGCCTACCGCATAATCACTGTGAGCATGAGCGGGCGCGTCCGGTTGAGGACCGGCATCTGAGCCAAGACTCAGCAAAGCGCGAATATCTCGTCGTTGACTCGGTCGCCTGCGTGGCTCCAAAGGTAATCGTCATTCGTCTTCACGGTGAGCGGCAGGGTGCTTGCGAACTCCATCCCGCCCACCCAAGAACGGTCTGGTCAGACGGACTTCTCTCAACCGTTGGGGTGTCAGGGCGGGAACGCCGACGGAGGGCGGTAGAGGCCAAGGCGTGCGCTTGTCACCGCTGGACCGCACTGACGCCGGCGTCTGATCCTGAGCCCGCGACGCTACTGGGCAGCCGCCATCCGTGACCTACACAGACGGGTCTGTCAGTCAGTTGTGGACAGACCCCACTCTTTGGGCATCCGCAGACTAGCTTCGTCCGAATAGGAGGGAGAGCTCAATGCCCACGGCAGAGCCGAGCTGGTTTCGCGCTCAGTCAGCTCCGGAATCAGCCATCGGAAGTCAGAAGGAGGCGGAGACGTGCGCGCCTTCGGCTGTGCTGGCTGTCCTCGGTGGAGGCCGTCAGGTAAGGGCCAGGCACATGTCTACCCGATGGTCGACCAATATCTAGCCGTGTCGATGGGAACCGCCACCTCTGAGACTGAGTATGAGCTTCGGTACATGCTCGTCCTGACCGATCCGACACTAGGACTACGACTAGTCAACGACTGCTCGATGCTCTCGCCACGGCAGGTCTTCCAGGAGCCTGCGGTCGTCTCCGTCTTCGAAATCACCAGCCCTCGTCGTTATCGGACGCTGAGCCCCTCGCCACATGAGGTGATCGAGTCCGATCTCGGCCTCATGAGAGAGGAGTACGGCTTCTTCGGCGAGTCGTTTCTCGAGTATCAGGGCAAGGTCGTGGGCCAGCGATGGCCGATATTGATCGAGACCAGCGAGGGCGGCCCGGCCGGGCCCGACGTCGCTGAATTCTCGAGCGGGTGGGATAACCTGATTCTGCGGGCGACGGGACCACAATTGGCCAACCGCTTGGTTGATATCGCCGGACACTGCCTTGCGACCTACTACATCCTGCGAGCGTTGGATGCCCTGGCGACGGAGCTCGCACGGTTACTGCTGGGCGGGGACCGGACTTCGACCGAAATTCAAAGATCAGTTGACGAGTGGGCCCAACGTCGCGAGGCGGCGTTGGCCGCGCAGGTACTCGCCGACCCTCGAAGACTCCTGTATTGGGGTTGTGAACTGAAGTTGTACGAGTCGATCAACGATGAGTGGGGCATGGACGAGCTGAGCGCAACGGTTCACCGCTCGATGGAAGTATTGTCACAGGCTGTTAGCGATCGGACGCTCCGCTTGAGTGCCGCGCAGAACGCGGCCTCCGCCAAAGCGACGAGGCGAGCAGCGGTCGGTCTCCTGCTGCTAACTGTGATCTCAGGTGTCTCAGCGCTAACCACGCTCATCGAGTTTGGTGTCTCAGGAAACGAACCTCGCGCTGTGGCGTGGCGAGTAGCGATCTCGGCGCTCCTCCTCGCAGCGACTGTGTTGCTCATCATCGTGAACCGCAGAGCGCTGCGAGCTGATGCCGCGACCGAACCCGACCCGGGAGGTGGACAGTGAACTCCGACCGTTCGGTACAGCTGATTCGCGGCGTCAACGATTCCCATGGGAATGCGATCATCATCCGCCTCGACGGCGACAGGATCGCAGACTGCTCGCCAGCTGATGGAACCTCAGCCATGACCGAGAAGGGCGACCTCAACCTCGACGGAGCCTGGGTAGCACTTCCGGGTCTGGCGGAGCCACATGCCCACGTCGACAAGGCCTACACCGCCGGTCTGATCGATTCGCCAGTTGGCGACCTCCAAGTCGCGGTCGATTCCTTCGAGTCGGCAACTCTGCAAGGCCAGATCACGCGGGAAGACTGTGAAGCACGGGCAGGCCGGGCGTTCAATCAAGCAATCGCGATGGGATGCTCGGCGATCCGAACGCATGTTGACTGTGGGGAGGCCACAGCTTTCGACCATCTGGATGCTGTTCGGTCGGCTCAGCAGACTGTTGCCGGTCAGATCGAGGTGCAAACGGTTGCGCTGATCTATCAGCCCATCATTGGTCCAGGTTCAACGGGCAATCGCGATGCGCTCGCTCGGGCAGTAGAAAACGGCGCGACTGTGATCGGCGCCGCTCCGCAGTTCGCCGATGATCCGAAGGCAACGATTGACTTCCTGCTGTCTGCTGCGGAGGAATACAACCTCCCACTCGATCTCCACCTCGATGAGACCACGGATCCAGTTGCACAGGATCTCGAGTTCCTCGCTCAGCAGGTCATCACCCGCGGCTTCGTCCTGCCCGTGACAGCGAGCCACTGCCTCAGCCTTGGGTTCCGGGAGATGCCCACCCAGCGACGTGTTGCGTCGCTTGTGCGTGAGGCGGGCATCTCGATCGTGACGCTTCCGCAGACGAACCTGCTGCTCCAGGGACGCAGCGAGTCGGTTGCTAAGCCACGCGGGCTTACCGCAATCAGGTCGCTCCTCGACGCAGGCGTCACTGTCGCCGCTGGCTCAGACAACACCGAAGACCCCTTCAATCCGCTCGGTCGCCTTGACCCGATCGAGACAGCGAGCCTCCTCGTCTCCGCCGGCCACGTGACTCTTGACGAAGCGCTCGTCATGATCACGAGCGCCGCACGGATGGCAATGGGCCTCGAACCGAACGAACTGAAGCCGGGCTGCGTCGCGAACCTCACGCTCATACGTGGAACGGACTTCCGCAATGCCGTCGCACGCGGCGGGTTCGAACGGCTCTCCATTCGAGGAGGTCACATCCTCGAACCGCCCAAAGCCACCTCGGCCTGGGCAGTTCCCCGGCTCAGGTAGGCGACCGGCCCCAGGTGGGTCACGGGTGAATGGACCGATTCGCCTCATGGTCCGTATGTCCGCCCAATGGCACGATCCGGTCGGTGCTGATCGCGTAGTCGATGATCTCATCGTCCGACGCGGTTCGCAGGCCGATGTCTCGAACGTGGACTGCATCGTGACCGGCATCCCGCAGGAGCACCGCAAGACGCGGCGAGAGGTTGGCGTCAACGACGTAGTTCACGCAAGCCGCGTCAGCGGTAACTCGCGCTCCAGAACAGCGGCCGCGACGTACTCCAGTGCAGCGGGAATGTCAGCCGGCTCGACATCGGGGAAGTCGAGTAGAATCTGTTCAGAGGGCACGCCTGCCGCAAGTTGGCCGAGAACCGTCGCCACTGGGATGCGAAGCCCTCGAATGCACGGAGCGCCACGCATCTTGGAAGGATCCACCGTGATCCGTTCGAACTCAGATTCCATGCCGTCACAGTAATCGCCCATCCGCGAAGTACATGTACGTCGCTTTCCCGTGGAACTCACCCAGCCGAGGCACCCGGAGCAACCGATGATGCCCCAAGGCTCTCCTC
Source organism: Actinomycetes bacterium (assembly GCA_031430875.1). GTDB lineage: Bacteria > Actinomycetota > Acidimicrobiia > Acidimicrobiales > Ilumatobacteraceae > Sva-07. Next base: position 7,588 of record JANPCI010000171.1, read on the forward strand.
TCGTCTCACCTGACGCCGTTCAGTCTGGCGGACTGATTTCCTATGGGGTTGTTCGGCTGATGGTGCGGTACACCGTCGGTCGCGATACCGAGAACAGCTCGCCAAGATCTGAGATCGTGTACTCGCCGGTCTGATGCATCCTCTTCAGCTCACGCTGCTGCATCGCAGAGGGCTTCGGGTGACGGACCTTCAGCTTGCCTTGCGCTCTCGCGACGGCCATCCCCTCACGGGTGCGCATCTGGATCAGGTCCACTTCGAACTCGGCGAACGTGGCGAGGATGTTGAAGAATAACTTCCCCATCGGGTCGTCGGGGTCGTAGATCTGACCGCCGAGCGACAGCGACACCCCACGTTTGGCGAGGGTGTCACCGATGTCTCGAGCATCGGGAACGGATCGCGCGAGTCGGTCGAGTTTCGGGACCACGAGCGTGTCGCCCGTGCGTACCGCTGCCAGTGCTTGATCAAGGCCGGGGCGCTCGCGTTTGGTGCCGCTGATGCCATGGTCGATGTAGACGCGATCAGGTGGCACGACGAGCGCGTGAAGCGCTTGGCGTTGGGCAGTGAGGTCTTGCTCGTCAGTGGAGCATCGGGTGTATCCAATCAATGTTTCATCCATCCAAGAACCGTGCCGCGCCCGGTCGTTCTCGGATTCATCGGCGCACCTCCGAATGGGTGCGACTGTTGAGACATCCGACGAACAGCTCCGACTGGTGTCGAATGCGCCACGCCACGCCACGTCCGGCGGGCGTCCCTTTATCGGACACAAGCCAGCCTGCGTTCATCGAGTGCCCTGCTGATGTCCGCTTGAGGACCGTCAGTTGAGACGAGATCGCCGAGCGCCACTCGAGGCATCGGCGACGAAGCAATCGTTCGTTCGAGATCCCTCTGTCGGACGAGCAGCGACGGCAATACCGCTTGCGTGCTGCCGGGTCTTCGGTTCGGTGTTATCGGGCGAGCTGGATGTGGTGGTGGGCGTAGTGGACGGCTTGAGTGACCGTCATTGCCGCTCCGGCACGTACGCACTCGTCGAAGGTGGCGGTGCCGAGCACGCTGCGGACATGATCGACTGTCCCATCGAACTCCGACAAGTAAGTCCGCCGTGGGTTGACTGCGGTGCCGTACAGGGTGGCGGCGACGTCGGGTCGCCCGGTCCGGTCGAAGAACATCACCAGCCGGGCGAACGGCCCGGCCAGGAACGTGGTGGCACCGGATTGAAGGAACGAGTCCATGCTCGCAGCGAACAGGTCCAGTGCCTGGTCGAGGTCGCCATGGGTGGCTTCGAGCACGGCCGCATCCATGGCGATCCAAGCTTCTTGGAGCGGCATTCGGTGTTGGCGGATGTAGGCCAGACCTTCCCGGAAGGTGTCGAGCGCCCGGTTCGGGTCCGATGCGGTGTACGCCTGCCCGCAGGCGGTGTACGCCCAGGCGATAAGCAGCGGGTTGGCGTGGGAGCGGGCAGCGGTCATGGTGTCGTCCGCGATGGCGATCGCCTCACCGGACCGCCCGGCCGTTGTGAGATGGGTGGTTAGCCCGCACAGACCGAGAACGCGGGCGAGGCCGGTCTGGGCGGCGAGCCCGGTATAAATCTCGACACTCCGGTCGGGCCGCCCGGCGAAGCTGTGGGTTGAAGCCGCCCTGTGGCTGGCCCACCCGTTGGGGAAGGGTTGGTAGCCGGGTTCGTCCTGCAACGTGACCGCCGCCTCGGCATACCCGACAGCATCCTCCGCGCGCCCCATGATGTCGCAGTAACTGGCGGCGCTGTACAGGCGGGGCAGCAGTGGCAGGTTGGCGGCGATCGCCGCAGGGAGCAGTTCTTCGGCCCAGCCGATCGGCTCGAACTGCTGCACTGCGGACGCGATCGTGCTGGTGTGTGCAGCGATCGCGGTGGCGATGGTCGGGTCAGCCTGGTCGGCCGCCCACCGGAATCCGGCTCGCAAGTTGTCGAACTCGGTCTCGACCCACTCGGCCGCAGCGTCATAGCCGGGCCCGTCCCAAAGCCCCCACCGGGCGACGACCTGGTCGGCGTAGTAGTGGGCGTGACGATCCCGGAGCTCACCGAGACCGCCACTGGTGGCGTGTTGATCCTCCACGAACTGGCGAATCGTTTCCAACATCGCGAACCGAGTCCCGCCACCCGTCCGGGTGGCGGTCAGTAACGACTTGCGGACCAACGAATCAACAAGGTCCAACATCGTGTACTCGTCCAACCCGCCGTGCACCGCCGTCACCGACACCGTGTCGAACCCGCCGGCGAACACCGCACACGCCGCCAACACCGACTGCTCATCCGGTGTGAGCAGGTCATAGGACCATTGCACCGCCTGCCGCAACGTCTGATGCCGCTCCAACCCACGACGCGACCCCGACAACAACCGGAACCGGTCATTCAGGCGTGCCAACACCTCGGTCGGGGTCATCGACACCATCCGCGCCGCGGCCAACTCGATCGCCAACGCGATCCCATCCAACCTGCGACAGATCTCCGTCACCGCGTCGACATCGACCTCGTCATCGACGCCGAACCCGGGGACGACTGCCCGGGCGCGTTCAATGAACAACTCCACCGCCGCAGAAGCGGCACCATCTCGCACATCCAACGACGGCACCGGCCACAACTGCTCCGCCCCCACCCGCAACCCCTCCCGGCTCGTCGCGATCACCGACACCGTCGACGAACGCTCGAGGATCGTCTCGATCAGATCTGCAGCCGCGTCGAGGACATGTTCACAGTTGTCGAACACGATCAGTATCCGTCGCCCAGCCAACGTGTCCGCAATGTGGTCGGTCACCGACGTGCCTGGTTGCTGGGTGATCCCCAACCCGGTCGCGACCGCATCAGGCACCGCTGCAGGGTCGCCGACCGGGGCCAACTCCACCAGCCACACCCCATCCGCGAACTCGGGCACCAGCTCTGCTGCGACCTGCACCGCCAAACGGGTCTTGCCCACCCCACCAACACCCGTCAACGTCACCAAACGATGCCCGCGCACCAGCTCCGCCAGCTCCTTCACCTCCACGTCGCGGCCCACGAACGACGTCGTCTGCGCCGGCAGATTCCCCGGCACCGCGTCCACCGTGCGCACCCTCGGGAACTCGACACGGAGTCCGTCAGCGCGGACCTGGAACAGACGCTCCACCCCGGACAGATCCCGCAGACGGTGCTCACCCAAATCCAACAGATCGACACCCGACACCAACGACGCCGACACACCCGACACCAGGATCTGACCGCCATGACCAACCGCCATCACCCGCGCCGCCCGATTCAACACCGGGCCGAAATAGTCATCACCCCGCTGCTCCGCCTCACCCGACGCGATCCCCATCCGCACCGGCAACCCCAAACCACGCTGAGCCGCGACGGCCGCGTCGATTGCCGCCCCAGGCGACGAGAACGCAGCACACACCCCGTCACCGGTGTGCTTGAACAACCAACCACCGTGGACCTCCACCGCCGCCCGCAACACCTCGTCATGCGACGCGAGCTCGACGCTCATCTCGTCCGGGTCGGCTTCCCACCTCTTCGTCGAACCCTCGATATCAGTGAACAGAAACGTCACAATCCCCGACGGTGCCGCCACGAGCCCCCCGCCACCATCCATCGACCAACCGTACCCCCTACCCAACCGACCGACCGCTGCTCGACGTCCGGTTGAGGACCGTCAGATGAGACGTTCACGCCGACGTCGGTCGGCGACACTCGGCGTCTGCTGAACCGTCCGCACGAGATTCCCCTATCGGACGTGTTGCAGGCCCTCAGTGTTCAGGTCCGGCTGATCTCAACTACCTCGAACAGCTCCAGAGGCTCAGGGAGACCCTTCAATTCGTGGGGGCCGAGCGAGGTGAACCCGAAGCCCGAGCCAATGGTGAGGTCGCGGACGGTTCTGGAGGCGACGATCCGGCCACCACCCGACACCGACATGATTCGCGCGGCGGTATGTACCGCTACCCCCCGTGCCGCCGCACCGATCACTTCTACCTCGCCGGTGTGAACTCCGGCGCGGACGTCAAGCCCGACGGCTCTGAGCTGCTCATGAATGCGTTTGGCGGCACGGAGTGCGCTACTCGGACTGTCGAAAAGCGCGAAGACCCCGTCACCGGTCGTGTCGATCACACGCCCCTGGAATCGCTCGACGGCATTGCGTACGGTGAGATCGTGGGTGTCGACGAGTTCGGCCCACGCACGGTCACCGAGACGCGTGAGTTGTTCCGTTGATCCAACGATGTCAGTGAACAGAATCGTAGCGAGCACCCGTTCAGCACCTCCGGACGCCGTTGACCCTGTGACGAACGTTTCGATCTCGTCGAGCATGCGATCGGTGTCGGGGCCGATCCAGACCAGATGGTCGGCTCCAGCCAGTTCGACAAACCTGGCTTGTGGCAATTGGTCGGCGAGAAACAAGCCGTGATCGACGATCGTGAATTTGTTGCCGACCCGATGCATGACGAGCGCCGGACACCGTACGTCTGGAAGCACCGATCGAACGTCGGCCGATCCGACCAGGCGGGCGGCCTGCTCCAGGCCGCCAGGGCTCGATGATGACCGCTGAAATGATTGAGCCCACGCCTCGAACACCGCATCACCGGCCTTGCTCGGAGCAACGAGGGAGATTCCGAGGGGCTTCTCGGCGTACTGCTCGACGCCGTCGCGGAGGTACCGAGTGCCCTGTGGCATTTTCACCCCGATGGGGTAGTCGTCGGCCCACATGAGACGGGCGGTCCCGTTCACGAGCACGAGGCCGCTCACTCGGTCGGGCCGCAACGCGGCCAACGGGATCGCAGTTAACGACGCTTCGTTGGCAGCGAGCAGAGTCACGTCGTGGAGCTCCAGCGCATCCACCAAGCCGGAGGCGTCTTGGGCGAGGCTGTCTGTTGTCGGCCTCCCGCTGACAGGGTCAGACAGGCCCGAGCCGCGTCGATCGAAAACGATCGTGGTGGAGAATGAGGCAAGCCGCCGCATGAATCGGGCCAATGCCGGCTCGTCCCACATCGCGTCGACGTGGGTGGTCAGTCCAAGCATCACCAGCAGGGCCGGCCCGTCACCGAATGATTGGAAGGCGAGGTGGCCTCCCTCGACCCGGACATACTGAGTGCGAGCAGCGTCCACGGCGCCGATCAATCCACGAGGGCCGACCCAGCCCATTGGAAGGGAAACGGAAGCCCAGCCTCGATGTACGGCTCGGCCGAACCCGACCATTGCCATGACGCAACCTGCGCCGCGCTTCGTCGCCCATACAACGCACGGAAGACCTCGTATGCGTCCGCCTCGACAACCACGGCCCTCGCGTCGGCGCGATCACCGAGCAACCATGACCGCACGCCAGGCACCTCGAGATGTAGCGCCGGAAGCCCCGCGGCTAACAGCACAGCGCGCCACCGGGCGACGCCGGCGGCCAGAGCCGCGATCATCGAATCCGCTGGTACGCGCGATCCCGGCGAAAGAGCGGGGCGAAGGTCGGCCTCGTGCACGACCGCATCACCAAACGCGAATGCGACCGCTGGAACATCGCCGAAGATCGCAGCGTCGCCGACGCTCTCGGCCATGCCCGACCACGCTGCTACCAGGTCAGCACCGCTATAGGACCCAAAGCACTCGACCTGGGTCGCCGTCCAGCGCTCGGTGGCCCAGCCGTCGAAGTTCTCGTCGACGAGGTCACGCGTTAGTCCCACGAGGTGGGCGACGAGTTGCCGCGCTGTCCAACCCGGGCAGGCCGGAACCAGCTCGTCCAGCCGATCAGGGTTTTGTACGACGAGATCGGTGATGCGGAGCCGCACCTCCTGGTAAGCAGCTACCTGGTCCGAGCCACTCATCCTCGAAAGTTTGCCACATCGGGCTCACGAGGATCCGCAAAGTTCTGACACCAAATTCGAGCACGCCGAACTGCGATCCTGCTCCTCGGTGGCGACAAATCAGGCGAATGGAACCGGTGGTACGAGACAGCCGTTCCCGCCGCTCACGACCTCGAAGGCACAGGCGCTCACGCCCACCGTCCGGTTGAGGACCGTCAGATGAGACGTTCTCGCCGAGGTCGCCCGCCCGATGGTCGCGCCCGCGGCGTCCCTACCGGAGTGACCGGCGCTCGCACCGAGTTGGCATACCGGGCAGTCTGCGGAAGGTCTGCGGCGTGGCCTGCTCAGCAACATGCGTAAGTGCGTCATGTCTCCGATCGGATGCAAGTGCCGTCAGTACGCCGGAGTGCCCAACCACGAGACAGCGTTGGTGACGAATGTCGCGTTGTCCGCCCGATGGATGAGTCCAGGCCCGGGGAAAGATGACCCGCGCGTCCCGATGAAGCCGGAGTCACCGACGACGATTACGCGGCCATCTCCGGCGATCTCGTCCGCTGCCCCGTCGAGGGCAACCGCGAACGCTCGTCCCTGCGGGGATAGGCCCGATCCGATGTCGATGAGGTCCGATGGGAGGGACACGAGAGCCACGCCCTTGGACGCGCGAAGACTTGCGGTGTTGTTGAAGCAGACACCGTCGAGGTACCCCCTCGTCACTGGGTGGTCGGCCAACCACGGCGATCCAATGACCACGAGGGTCGCATCGAGAAGTTCCTCATCGGCTTCTTGCTGTCGCGCTACGTCGTTCCGGGCAGGAGGCGCGAGTGACTGTGGACGTCCACGACAAAAGACGGACGCTTCGAGCGTCACGCCGAAACGAGCCGCGACGCGTCTGTCATGAGCGGTGTGATCAGGTATGCGCTCTGTGGCCCCGTGGTTGGACATCAGGAGCAGCCCGCCGCCGCCTCCCACGAATGCTTCGAGGTCATCGAGTTCGCGCGGCGTGTAGCCGTCTGGGGAGGATGTAGGTGATCGGGTTGGGATGATGACGACCTCGAATGGACGAAGCATCGCGAAGGTCAGCTCGTCGTTCGCCGAGGTGACGCTGACGTGCGCACCTGCCGCCTCGATCAGGTCAATCATCTCGCGCAACCTGACGCCATCGTGGCGATGCACCATCGCCTGCATCCCGGTGCCGTCTATCAGAACCCTCAACACGTCCCTCTTCCCAGCGCCGAGCGATCCGTGTGGGCAGTCGGCAGCGCCTAGAGGGTAAGCCACCCTTGGGATTGAAGCACGGGCCGGAGGAATGGTTCCGTGTCACGCTCCATGCGCGCGAGCCGTCGAAGTGCCCTCCCGCGACTGGGACACACTCCAGACTCTCAAAGCGCTCTGGTCGCCACCGGAGAACTCAGGAGCGAGATCAACAACGGTGGCTTCGATCAGTACGTCTTCAACAGTGGAGGCTGCCATGCTCCGACTGAGCCGGCGACCGCGAGCGACGCAGGAGTCACCGCGCTCGTGGACCTCCTCGACAGCGCCATGGCGGTAGTGGGTTCACCCTTCAAGATCGACAGCGACGAACGGCAAGCGGCGATGATGGCTGCCGCTCTGTACTGGCTATCCGGCTCCGCTTCGGGCACTCTGCACCGGTGCGAATCGGTCGGACCGTAGTGGGTGTGCCCGCGGACGTACGTGACGGGGACTGCCTGCAACTCAACCAGCACCATCACGTACTCGGCGCCCGGCGAAATCAGTCGCGTCTTCGGCCCGACGGGCTGCTGCATAATCACTGATCGGCAGAGGACAGTCGCCTCGTGACTCCGTCCGGTTGAGGACCGGTATCCGAGACGTCCGGCGATCATTCCAGAAGGGTGTCGCCCACAGAAAACCCCGATCGCCGTTCAACATCGGAGTCCGTGGTGGTGAGCGGCCGGAAGCTTGCGTTGCCAGCGCCCAGCGAGCCCGGTGTGGGCCGAGCACTGTGTACGCTCCGTGCACGACGGCCTGGTCGGAGGGGTGCGTGAACGAACGAACCGAGAACCGCGCAAGCCGGGTGCTCGCTCACTACGAGCTTCTGGTGTCGCAGTGCCGCTACGACGAGGCCGCGGCAATTTACGCCGATGACATGGTGGCCATCGACCTTCGCTCGGGGGTGTCGGCTCCGCCGTTGGGTTCCGCCGACCTCGAGAAGGCGTTGCGGATCACCTTCGAGCTGTACGACTTCTTCGACAGCTTGAACGTTGCGGTCCGTGGTGAGTGTCTGGTCCTCAGCAGGATCGCGCTGCGCACTCACGATGGCTTCGAGGTGCCTTTCCTCCAGCTCTTCGAAATCGACGACTCGGACAAGATCCGCTCGACGACCCACTTCGACGACGGCGCGCACGACGATGCGATCGCGGAGCTCGAGATCCGGCACATCGCACTGGGAGCGGCACGAGACGAACCTCGCTCACCTCCACAAGCGTGAGCGAGCTCGGAGTGCCTGTGACTACTGTGCGATTCAGGACCGAAGACCGACCGGCTCATGGATTCGTCGTGTGGGGCGGCTGCGAGGGCGCCGTGCACGGCGGCGGGGCGTCGATCGACAGCACTGGCCCACCGCATCATCACCTGCCGGCCGAAAGCGTCCGATTGAGGACCGGCATTTGAGACGGCTCGCTTTGGATCACCGCCACGGCGCGGCCCGAGAGCACCCGATAACACGAACGCCGTATTCCCCCAGCGGACAGGCGAGACCACAACAGCGCGGTCCCCACTGCGGCGTCACGTAGTCGCGTCGTCAACTCGACATTAAGGACGCTGAGCGGAAGCTACGTGGTCCTTGGTAGATCGGCACGCATGAGCAATGTGCGCAGGTTGGGCCCTCCGGGATCGGCGAAGTCGTCCACGCGGACGAACCCGCAGTGTTCGTAGAACGCAGCGCGGCCTGTCAAACACTCGAGCACGACGGTCTCGACCGCGTGAGATCGGAGAACGTCGATGAGAGCGTTCATGAGGAGCCGACCGACCCCAGTGCCGTGCAACGTCGGTTCAGTGGCCACGGTCGTGATGTGCGCGTGTGGTGGCAACTCGTTCGTCAGATGCGAACGACGGGAGACCAGCAGGAACTCGTCGTTGATTCGTTCAGCCTTGGTGACAACGGTCTTCTTGGTCTGGTCGAACACGTCGCACAATCCGCATTGGTCTGGAAGCGTGGCCAAAGCTACGCCGACGAGGTGGCCTGCGGCTTCGGCTCCGATCAGAATCGGGTGAGATGACGACGGCCAGGTGGCGTAGTCGTCGGCGAGTCCCGCGAAGCGGGCCAGAGGCGATTCTCCGTACATGCCGTGCGCGAACGGTTCTCCTTCGAACGCCGTCGCCACGATGCGTCTCGCGATCGGGTACTCGCCGGGATCGACCAGTCGAGTCGTGAGCGTTGGTACAAGTGACACGCGTGCAGATTGCCTGCTCTGGAGGCTCAACACAAGCGGCCGCAGATCGTTCGACGTCGACCGCAAGATCGCTCGACAACTCCACTCGCAATGCCGAGCGCCGCGTCGGTGTGCGCACTGCAGTGCGAAGCCCTTATGCGCTGTCACACTTTCCCGCCCGGCGGCCCGACCGCGGATCGCAAGACCACAAGTTTCATCGGTCGCCGAAACTCCCGCGTGGTGAGACCCGCCAAGCGAATCTCCTCCCGCACTCCTCCCGCAACTGGCGGGGAACAGGGGTGAACAGCCCGATACAGCGGTGACCACGCCAAAGCCCTGACCAGGCTATTTCCCCTGATCAGAGCGGAGATCCAGTGGCGCCCTCGGCAGGATTCGAACCTGCGCACACGGCTCCGGAGGCCGATGCTCTATCCCCTGAGCTACGAGGGCAGGGGACCCGAAGGCTACCGGTCCGCCAGGTGATCGGGCGGCAGGCGCTCGACGCTGCGGACCATCTGCAACACTGACCCGCGATGAGCGAGATGGCCCAGTTCCCGACCGGTTTCCTGTGGGGTGCGGCGACAGCCAGCTACCAGATCGAGGGCGCCGCACGCGACGGCGGCCGCGGCGAGAGCGTGTGGGACGTGTTCTCGCACACCGAGGGCAAGGTCGCTCACGGCCATACCGGCGACGTGGCCTGCGACCACTACCACCGCCTCGACGACGACGTCGCGATGATGGCCAACCTCGGCTTGCAGAGCTACCGCTTCTCGATCTCGTGGTCGCGGGTGATGCCCGACGGTCGAGGCAGCGTCAATCAGGAGGGCCTCGACTTCTACCAGCGTCTCGTCGACCGACTCCTCGAACACGGCATCGTCCCGTGCCCGACGCTGTTCCACTGGGACCTCCCGCAGGAACTCGAGGCACTCGGCGGCTTCCGCAACCGCGACACGGTGAGCTGGTTCGGCGACTACGCCGCGCTGATGGTCCGAGAGCTCGGCGACCGGGTCCACATGTGGTCGACGTTCAACGAACCGTGGTGTTACGCCTACCTCGGCCACGCATCGGGCGTCCACGCGCCGGGGCTGACCGACCCGCACGCCGCGGTCACGGTGGCGCACCATGAACTTCTCGCCCACGGTCTGGCGGTGCAGACCATGCGGGCCGAACGTGATGACCTGCAGCTCGGCATCGTGATCAACCCGTCGAACATCGTCAGCGATGAGCAACGGCCCGCCGACGACACCCAGATGCGCCTCATCGATGGGATCCACAACCGCTGGTGGTTCGACGCCACACTGCGCGGCACCTACCCGGCTGACCTCCTCGAGTCGTACGGACCACTGGCCGACGCCATCCAAGCGGGTGACAACGACATGATCAGCCAGCCGCTCGACTGGATCGGCATCAACTACTACTTCGACATCATCGTGCGCGGGCTCGACGACTGCGAGGCGACCGACCGAATGTCGGCCTACCCGACCGTCACCGGTGTCACGGAAGCCGACGAGGCCGAGATCCACACCGACATGGGATGGCCAATCACCCCCAGCGGGTTCACCGACCTCCTCGTGCGACTCCGTGACGACTACCCGAACCTGCCGCCGATCTACATCACCGAGAACGGGTGCGCCTACGACGATCCGATCGTCGACGGCCGATGCGCCGACCCACGCCGGATCGACTATCTCGACCAGCACCTGCGAGCGATCCGACACGCCATCGACGCCGGCGTCGACATTCGCGGCTACTACCAATGGTCATTGATGGACAACTTCGAGTGGTCGCTCGGCTACGACAAACGCTTCGGGCTCGTACACGTCGACTTCGACACCCTCGACCGAACCCCGCGCGACAGCGCCTCCTGGTATCGCGACGTCATCGGTCGAAACGGCCTCGGATGAGCTGCGCTCAGTAGCTCGACGAGCCCTGCACGTCCGAGTTGCCGTCGATCACGGCGAGCAACGAATCGAGCAGCCCGCTCGCCCCGAATCGGAACGTGGCCGGACTCGACCACCCCTCCCCCATCACCGTGTCGGCGAGGTCGATGTAGGCCATCGCCTCGTCGAACGTGCGAATTCCACCGGATGGTTTGAGACCGACCGGGCGACCGGCACCGGCAATGACCTCGAGCATCGCCGCAGCGGCCTCGAGGCTGGCACCGACCGGGATCTTCCCGGTGGAGGTCTTCACGAAGTCCGCGCCGTTGTCGATCGCCAGCTTCGCCGCCGACGTGATGACGGCGCGATCGCTGAGTGCGCCGGTCTCGAGGATCACCTTGAGCAACGTGGGCGACTCGATCAACTCGGCGACTGCGGCCACCATCGCGGCGGCCTGGTCCGGATCACCCGCCAGCACGGCCCGGTACGGCAGTACGACGTCAATGTCGTCAGCACCATCGGACAGAGCGACGGCGACAGCCGCCGTCACGGCGTCGATCGGCTCGGCGCCCGACGGGAAGTTGACGACGGTCGCCACCCTCACCCCCGAGCCCCGCAGTTGGGTCGCGCACGTCGCCACGAACTCCGGCCAGATGCACACGGCGGCGGTCGAATGTTCACGCGCACGACGGCACAACTCGTCGATGCCCCCGGGTGCATGATCGTCGGCGAGGTCGGTCAGGTCGATCAGCCCGATGGCCCGATGCGCTGCGGCACTTCGTTCGAGGTCAATCATCGAGACCGACGGTATCTGCTGGCGGGTCGCCGTCGAGACGGAGCTGACGTTCGGCGGGCGCAGAGATCAACACGCCGGCCAGATAGTCAGCGAGGGCTTCGGTGTTCGTGACGTCGCCACCGCGCTTCTCGGCCATGAGATAGCGGTGTTCGAGCAACTGGTGAAAGATCTCGGGGGGCTCGAGATGTGCTCGCATGTCGGCCGGGATCGCGTCGACGACTGGCTGATACACCTCGGCAAGCCACCGGGCGGTCGCAACCGCATGAGGGATCGACGTCTCCTCGTGCCGCTCGAGCCACGCCCCGTACTGGTCGATGTCGGCCAGGAGACGCCGAGCCTGGTTCTCCTGCACCTCGAGGCCCGTCCGACGCCGGAGCTCACGTGCGTGATGGCCTTCCTCGATGAGCACCGGCTGCACGGCGAGCATTCGTCCATCGCGGCTGATCGACAGCTCCTCGACGTCGAACCCGAGGTCGTTGATGCGCCTCACCCGCTGTTCGATACGCCACCGTTCGTCGAGATCGAACTCCTCGACGCGGGTCAATTCACTCCACAGATTCTCATAGCGCGCACGGAGCGATTCGGCGATGGCGATGTGGTCGACCTCGTAGTCGATGCGTCCGCTCGCCTGTAGTTCGAGCAGACCGCCGACCACGTTCTCGACGGCGATGTCGATGTCGTACGTGCGCATCCGGTCCGAGATCGTCGGCTGACGTTCGGTGGTCTCGGCATCGACGAGATACGCCATCATCGCGCCAGCGTCGCGACGCCACAGGATGTTCGACAACGAACAGTCGCCCCAGAACACGCCCTCCAGATGGAGACGCACGAGCAGCACGACGCCGGCATCCATCAGCCGATCGGCGAGGGTGGGATCTCCGCGGCCGAGCAGGTACCAGTAGGGCAACGAGTAGTCGAGGTACCGGGTGATGAGCACAGCGTCATCCGCCTCCGGCGCGTCGGACACCACCCCGACCGGTTCGACCACGGGCAAGTGGTCGTCACGGAGGCTGCGCAGCATTCGGAATTCAGTCTGCGCTGCGGCGATCGACGTTGCCTTGAGTGCATAGACCCGCTCGTCGAAGCGCACGAACCGCACGATGTGACGACTGATGCCGTGCGCCATCTTCACGAGGCGTGGATGCTGCCATTCGACCAGCGGCACGTCCCACGGCAGGTCGAGGAAGTCGGGATGCCCCTGCTTTGTCACGATCTCCACGCCGCCACCTCCGATCGAATGACCCCGGGCAATCCAATGACACCGGGCGACCCAATGATCCCGGGCAATCCAATGACACCAGGCGACCTCACGTCACCCAGACCGTCGTGTCGGCCGGGATCTGCCCATCGAGCAGCGGCCTCGATGCCAGCACGAGCATGCCGTCGGGGAGCGACACTGACTCGTCGCCCATGTTGGCGACGCAGAGGAACCCGGCGCCCCGCCGAAACGCCAGCACCTCGTGGCCGAGATCGATCAGTTCGAAGCCCGCTTCGTCGACGAGCAGTTCGCGCCGCAGTCGCAATGACGTTCGATACAGCGTGAGCATGGAGTCGGCGTCACCGTCTTGGAGTGCGGCCGACAATGCTGCGAACTCCGCGGGCTGCGGGAGCCAGGCGCCACCGTCGCCAAATCCGAGTGATGGGCCGGTCGGCTCCCACGGAACGGGCACGCGACAACCATCGCGTCCCTTGACGGTGTGGCCTGAGTCGTGCCAGATCGGATCGGCCAGTACGTCGACCGGAAGATTCCACGCCTCGGGCAGGCCGAGTTCGTCGCCCTGGTACACGTACGCGGATCCAGGTAGGGCCAACGTCACCATCGCCGCCGCTCGGGCGCGCCGGGCGCCGCGCTCGATGTCGAGGAGATCGTGCGGCCCATCGAGTAACCACCGGCCCGGCTCGACGTCTCGTGGGAGCCCGTACCTCGTGGCGTGACGGACCACGTCGTGGTTCGACAACACCCAGGTCGGGTTCG
>JANPCI010000172.1:0-4824 GCA_031430875.1 Actinomycetes bacterium
TTCGGATCCATGAAGTACAGCGAGTGGCACCAACCGTGGTCCTGCTCCATCGCCGGCTCGATGCCCTCGGCGGCCATGCGGGCGCGCACGGCTTGCTGCTGTTCGGCGGTTGCCCGGAATGCGCAGTGGTTCACCCAGAACGGCAACCCGACTCCCTTGGACACGTCGCTGGTCCAATCGGGGGATTCACCGACCTCGTGGAACTGGAAGAAGGCGATGCATTCGGCCTCGCCGTTGCTCGTCGGACCGATGTCGTAGAACACGTGGCGGACCCAGCTCTCGCCGAGCGCCTGCAACTCGGTGTGTACGAGCGGGAAACCCATCAGGTCCTCGTAGAAGTGCGTGGTGGCTTCGACGTCACGGGTGGCGTAGGCGACATGGTGCAGCGGCATGAGTGGAGCGTAGATCCGTCGACGATGAGCGAACGCACCGGCTGGCGGTGGTTTCGCTCATCGATGGTGGGGTGGAGTAGCAAGGGGCATGTCTTTCGCCAGCGTGAACGGAATCGACATCTACTACGAGTTGCACGGGGAAGGCCCGCCGTTGCTGTACATCAGTGGAACCGGGGGCGATCTGCGTTCGCCCGCAGTGCTGCTCCCCGTTATCGGCTCGTTCGAGACGCTGGCCTACGACCAGCGTGGGCTCGGCCAGACATCGAAACCAGACGGCGACTACTCGATGGCCGACTACGCCGACGACGCCGCGTCACTCGTCCGCTCGATGGGATGGGAGCACTGCCACGTGATGGGCGTCAGCTTCGGTGGCATGGTCGCCCTCAACCTCGCACAGCGACATCCGGAGCTGATCAATCGGCTCGTGCTCTGTTGCACCTCGGCCGGCGGCGTGTCGGCGTCGTACCCGCTGCACGAACTCGGCGACCTCAATCCTGCGGATGCCTTCGCAACACGGATGCGCCTGATCGACCGGCGCTGGGACCCCGCCGCCGACGAACCGATCCCCGGCCTCGGTGCGTACTACGACCAGATGGTCGCCGGCATGGCGGCTGCCCGCGATCCTGATGCCCTCGCTGGTCTCCGACAGCAGTTGGCCGCGCGTGCCCGCCACGACGTCACCGGAGCGCTCAGTTCGATCGAGCACCGCACACTGGTGTGTGCCGGTCGGTACGACGACATCGCCCCGCTTGCCAACTCGGAGTACCTCGCTGAGCGCCTGCCGAACGCCGACCTCCGTGTGTTCGATGGCGGGCACATCTTCATGATCCAAGATCGCTCGGTGCGGCCGGCGATCGACGAGTTCTTGGCGAACGAGTCGTGATCCGGCTCCGGCAGGTGGCGTTGATCGCCCCCGACCTCGACCCGGTGGTCGACGAGCTGTGCGAAGCGTTCGGGCTCGAGGTGTGTTTCCATGATCCGGGCGTCGCCGAGTTCGGCCTGCGTAATGCCTTGCTGCTCGTCGGCGACCAGTTCCTCGAGGTGCTCTCGCCGATCGACGACGACACCACCGTCGGTCGACTGCTCGACAAACGCGGTGGCGCCGGGGGCTACATGGCCATCTACGAGGTCGACGATCTCGATGCCCGGCTCGCGCACCTGGCCACCCGCGACGTGCGCGTCATCTGGGCCGGCAATCTCCCCGACATCCGCGGGCGACACCTCCATCCGCGTGACGTCGGTGGCGCCATCGTGTCACTCGACGAACCTGTCCCCGAAGGGAGCTGGCGCTGGGGCGGACCCGACTGGCCGTTGATGGCGGCGAGCGCTCAGACCCCGACGGTCGACATGATTTCGACGGTCACTGTGGCGTCCGAGCATCCCGATGCGACGAGTCGTCGATGGACCGAACTCGGCATCGCCGAGTCGGTGCGATTCGTGGCAGCGGGGGAGCGCGGCGAGGGGATCGACGGTGTCGCGCTTCGTGCCGGCGACCGGTCGCGTGCAGGTGAACGGTTCGATATCGGCGGTATCGAGTTCACGCTGGTTTGAATCGACAGGAAGGCGAGGTCCCTGGGCGCATCCACCGTTGGCCGATGACTTCCGGCCAATGTGTCACCGGTGATACATTGCTGGCATGGCTGAGGTGTCAATTCGAGAATTGCGCCACCACGGCGGTGAGGTCGTTGATCGAGTGGCCCGTGGTGAGCACGTCACGGTGACGCGTCGCGGAAAGCAGGTCGCCGAACTCCGCCCTGTGCGCTCGAGCGCCGTGCCCGTCGCAGAACTGGTGCGCCGACGCGCCCACCTCCCTCTGGTCGACCCCGCCGAGCTTCGCCGCGATCTCGATACCGTCATCGACGCATCGTTGTGAGCTCGTCCGGCATTCTCGACACGAGCACGTTGATCCTGCTTGGACGAGTCACGGCAATCGACTCGCTGCCCGATTCGGCGTTCATCACTGCGGTGACCTTGGCAGAGCTGTCCGTCGGTCCGTTGGTGGCCACGACCGACGAAGATCGTGTTGCACGCCAAGCTCATCTCCAGGCCGCCGAAGCAGACTTCGATCCACTTCCATTCGACGCTGCAGCAGCGCGAGCGTTCGGCGGTGTGGCGGCATCGTTGAGGCGCAACGGTCGCAAGCCGACCGCGCGGGCATACGACGCGATGATCGCCGCGATCGCGGTCGCTGCCGAGCTTGCGCTGTACACCTGCAACCCGAACGACTTCACCGGAATTGATGGGCTCCAGGTCGTCGAAGTACCCCATCCCGATCACGACTGACGGTCCGGTGGTGTCGGGTAACACGCTCGTCTGGAACAGTTCGTCTGAAACAGCGGCCGTCAGTCGCCGACGTCGTTCCAGACCGACTTCGCGCCCGAGTGGCCGACGTCGATCACCGTGTAGGTCGCGCCGATGCCGACGATCAGCGAGGCGCCGACGAGCACGGCAGTGACGACCCGCGGTGAGGGTTTGTCGAAGCGATCGCGCACGTAGGGTTCGGCTGCCACGAGGGCGCTCACCACGGTCACGGCGATCGCCCACGGGAGTACCGTCTGACCTTGCTCGGCGTGCTCCTCGACCAGTTCGGTCTCTTTCACGTCGCCTTCGAGCGACTCGCCCGACTGTTGCGCCAGACCGACCGCAACCGTTGCGGCAAGGGCGAGGCCGAGCACGATCGGTGCATAAAGCTTCCTCGCTCGTGGAATCGCCGCCACCACGATGAGTCCGATCGCCGCGATCGGTAGCAGCACGACGGCTGCGTGCACGACCAGCGGATGGGCCGGCAACCCGAACAGTGTGTCGATGTCCATCAGGACTCCAGGTGTAGAGGTGTTGGGGGTGGCGGTGTGGGGGAGGTTCGGCGCTGAGGGACTGCGCGTTTGCGATGGGTGAGTCGATAGATCGTCGACCATGTCACAGCGACAATGCACGCGAAGGCAGTCGCCTGGTACAGCCACTGCGAACTGTCGGAGCCGGCGAACGCTGCGTGCAGGCTGGCCAGCAGGAAGACCGCGTAGCTCGACAAGTGGATCCATCGCCAGACTCGGCGCGGGAGGCGCTTCATGAGCAGCGAGGTTGCCTCGACCGCGACGAGCAGCCACATCGCCACCACGCCGATTGCAACGGGGAGCGGTTTCCACTCCGAGGCGAACGGCACGAGCAGATCGACCAGATTGAACGAGACGTAGCTGTCGGCGACCAGCGCCGCGAGATGGATCGCGACGAAAGATACGGTCAAACCACCGAGCCAGCGGTGCAGGTCGAGCAGCCAGGCCGGCCGGCGCTGTTCGGGGAACGCCTTGGTCGACAGCACGATGCCCCAGATGATCGACGCCGTGAGCATCAGCCACGCGACGATTCCCGAGGCCCGAGTGAGGAACCACCAGAACTGCGGGCTCATGCGGCGATCGAGAGATCGGTCGTTGCGAGCACGTGCCCGTCGAGAGCGACGGCGATGCCGCTGAGCTCGTGGTGGTCGAGGTAGTCGACGACATCGTGCGCACCCGAGAGCAGCGCGGCGGTGGCGTGGGCCTCGGCCAGCCACCCCGAACGCCCGATGACTGTCACCGAGGCCAGATCAGTCGTCGACTGCTCCGCTCGACGTGGGTCGATCTGATGATGCCGTTCCCGGCCATCGTGGATCCATCGACGAGAGCGGGTGCTCGACGTCGCCACACCACCTGCGCCGACCAGCAGCGTGCACAGGTTGCCGAGCGCCGGGTCGGGGTGCGCCACCGCCACGGTCCATCCGTCGGTGCCGGGAGGAGGAGTGCCGGCCATCGCCATGTCGCCGCCGATGCTCACCAGTGCGCCCGCGGCGCCGTGGTCGAGGAGATGGTGCACGGCAAGATCGGCAGCCAGGCCTTTTCCGATGCCCCCAGGATCGATGACGAGACCGGGTGGGAGCGTGATCGTCGAGCCGGCGGGATCGATGACGATGTCGTCCATCGTCGGGCCAGAGTCGTAGCCGCCGACCACCAGGCGACCATCGGGGAGGAAGGTCACTCGGTAGGGGTCGTCGATGCTGGTTCGATATCCGGACTCGATGAGCGTCGGGAGGATCGATGGGTCGAACGCACCATCGGTCGCACGCCACGCATCGACCATGGTCGCGACCAAGGTCACAGTCGTTGGATCGACCCTGACCGGAACCCCCGCCGAGTGGTTCAGACGAGTGATGTCGGAATCGTGGAGGAACCGACTCCAGTGCGCCTCGAGGTCGTCGAGCAGCTCGATGGCGTGCTCACCGTCGACGTCGCCGACGACGACCAGGTACAACTCGCTCGCCATCACGCGAGCTCGATGCTCAGCCGCTTCCACGGGTGGTGGCAACGGGAGCGGACGCTGACTGTGCCGGAGCCGGTGTGACGACCTGTACGTCGGGTCGGGCCTGGAGCACGATCGGTGCGGGTGCGATCGCTGTAGCCGT
>JANPCI010000173.1:0-3638 GCA_031430875.1 Actinomycetes bacterium
CGAGCAGGTGACAGCCGACGGCGAGATCGACGAACTCGACGTGCTGGAGTTGATCACGGGGCTGGTCGACAAGTCGATGGTCACGACCGAATCGGGCGTTGGCGATGCGACCAGGTACCAGTTGCTCGAGAGCATCCGCGAGTTCGCGCTCCGGCAACTCGATGATGCGTCCGAACGTGACGCGACCCATCGGCAGCATGCTCGGTACTACGCAGTGTTCGCGGAGTCGCTGCAAGCGATGTACCGCCGGGGCGATCTTGCCGCTGCCCTCCTCCTCCTCGACGAATCCGAGGACGAGTTCCGTGCGGCCTTGCGGTTCACATTGGACGCCGCCGAGAGCGAACTCGCGGCACGTGTTGTCGGTGGGTTGGGCTATCTGTGGTACGCCGCGGGGACGCATCGCGAGGGTGTCCAGTGGTGTCGGGAACTCTTCGATGCCGACCCCGACCTCACTGATCTGATTCGCGCCGGCGCCCTGCACAGCTACGCGAGCTTGCTCGGAGTGACGGGACGACCTGACCTGGGCATCGAGGTGAGCCACGAACAGATCGCGCTTCGTCGCGGGCTCGGTGATCCGATTCGACTCGGAGCCGCCCTCAACAATTTGGGCAACCTCATGTTCGACATCGGGGACCACAGTGGCGCGCAGCCGGTCCTGGAAGAGGCGATCGAGCAGTACCACGAGGGTGGCGAGAACGCATCACTGATGTTGAGCAGTTTGGGCGGTGGCGCCTGGTGGGTCGGGAACTACGACGATGCCGAACGTCGCTTCCGCGACGCACTGCACGAGGCCCGAACAGCCGAGGATGCGTACGGCATCGCTGTTGCGATGGGAGGACTCGGGCAATGCTTCGCGTCGGTCGGCCGGTCGGACGAGGCGAGGTCTCAGTTGATCGAGGCCCGTGAGCGATTCGAAGAGCTCAACGTCACTCCGGGGGTGGCGGATGCAGATCTCTTCCTGGCGTTGGTGGAACGGGCGGACGGTTCGCTCGCCGAGTCCGCGCGCCGACTGCACATGGCGCTCAATGCCCCCGGCGAGACCTGGTACGACGAAGCCGACTGCTGGGTCGCACAGACCGCCGCATCGATCATCGACGACTACACGACTGCGGCGAAGTTGATTGGTGCAGCGGCGGGCCGCTACGAACGCAGCAGTGTCTCGCAATCGGCGTTGATCTTGCGCGAACTCGAAAAGACCACGCACATGCTGCACGGCGCGCTCGGGCCCGAGGAATTCGGGCGCTGTCACCGTGCAGGCGGTCGCCGCAGCAGAACTGAGATGCAGCAAGCGACCACTGAAGCGCTCGAATCGTTCATTGTGCGTATGGACGCGCCCGACCCCGATGGAGACCAACAACATGACACTTGACGCGCGTCCCCTCGAGATCGTTGCACGAGTCGTTCCCGACGGGACCGACGAACCCGACCTCTTCTACGAGGGCTCCAACAGCACGGAGCGCCCGCCGCGGATCGGCTACGAGGAGCACAGGCGTTACGTCGGCGAGACGTGGCACCAGCGCGGGCAGGAATGCACCGGTTTCGCCCTGGCGTCGATCGTCAACTATCTGACACGCAAACAGCTGGGCGACGAGGGCGCCCCGTCGGTGAGCCGTCGGATGCTCTATGAAATGGCGCAGCGATATGACGGGAATACGGGGCAATCGTGGGATGAGACCTCGACCCTGCGCGGCGCGCTCAAGGGCTGGAGTCGCACCGGTGCCGCCCGCGACGAGCTGTGGCCGTACGACCCGCACGACGAGGACAACTCGGTGCACGGAACCCTCACGTTGGCACGTCTGCTCGACGCCCGGGCGCGCCCGCTGAAGTCGTACCGCAAGATCCGAGATCACCAGGTCGATGCTATGAAGGACGCCCTTGCCGACGGACACCCCCTGTACGTCAGTGCCCGGTTGCACGATGGGTGGTATCGGCTGTTCCTCCGTGACGACGACAAGCAGCCCGTGATCACGATCCTGCCCGGCGAGGAGGCCTTGGGCGGTCACGCGTTCGTGATCGTCGGGTACGACGACGAGCGGGCCGCCTTCTGGGTGCACAATTCGTGGGGCCCGGAGTGGGGCGTCGAGGGCTACGCGCTGCTGCCCTATGTCGACTGGCAAGCGCGTGGCCAGGACGCGTGGGTCGTCGAGGCCGAAACGCCGCTGTCGCCCATTGGCCACGTGGCAGCGGGCGAGCGGCCGGCCACCGATGCCGGGACCGTTTCGTATCGGGAGATGTGGCCGCATCTCGTGGTGCTGCGCGATGACGGCAAGCTGGCGTCGGACGGCCTCTACGAGATGGACGAGGGGTCTGTCGCCACCTTGCTCTTCCTCTTCCAGGAGGCGACGATCGACTGGAGCCGTCGGCGCCTGGCGATCGTGGTCGACGGTGGATACCTCCCAATTGCCGAAACGATCGAGCGCCAACGTGCGGTGCGTGACCGGCTGATGGACGAGGAGATCTACCCGATCTTCATTGTCTGGGAAACCTCGTGGTGGTCGGATCTCGAGGACGAACTGAGCGGATGGTTCGAACGTTTCGGAGGATTGTCCGATCCTGTCGAGATTGAACGCGCGGCGATCGATCGATCGGTTGCCGGACTGATCTGGCACGAGATCATCCGGCGGTCATCAGCGGCGTGCGGATCACCAGTCGGTGGTGCCGATCTGCTCGCCGCGGCGATCACGACCAAGCGGAACCAAGAGCCCACTGCAAGGCGGGGACCGTTCGATCTCCATCTCGTCTCCCACGGTGCCGGCGACCTTCTCGCGGCCGAATTCGCCGGGTTGCTTCCACACCCGATCTCGACAGCGACTGCGCTCGCCCCAGCGACTGCCGTTGCGGTCTTCCAGCGCGCGTACGGAGACCTACTCGACCGCGGCGGACTCGAGCATTTGACTGTGGTGACCCTCGACGCACACGCGGAGGCCGCCGATCGCGTTGGGCCTCTCGGCCGATCATTCCTCAGATTCATCCCCGAACTTCGGATCGATGCGGGTGAGACCGCGTCGCAGGAACCGCCGGTGGTGGGGCCGGCCACGGGCGTCGGAGACCAGAATGCGCCAGATGGACCTCTCGGGGCCCATCGAGGCGCCGGCCGGTTCGCGTACGTGGACGTCTCCCGGTCGAGTCACCTCGACCTCGTCTGGGATGTTGCTGTCCATGAGTCTCTCATCGACACGATTCAGCGTCACGAATCGCCGACCCCAGGTGTCAGCGTTGTGCGGCGTTCGTGATCAGGCGGTGCGCTGAGACTCGGCCGGCAAGCCGCTGAGATGGGCTGCGTCGTTGTAGCGAATGAGCTGCCACGTTCCCGATGGCGCCTGACGGAATTCGGTGATCGACGTGTTCAGGGTCTGTAGCTCGAACGATCCTGTCGGGGCGCTGCGCAGGAGCAGGCGGAACGCGGCATCGACAACACCTCCGTGGCATGCCACCACAATCGTCCGTCCCGCATGTTCACGCACCGCCCGCGAGATGGCTGCACCGACGCGGAGTTGGAACTCGGCGGTCGTCTCGCCGCCGGGGAAGACCTCGTGGTGAGGATCGCCATTCCATTCAGGCGACCCGAATCGCTCGACGTAGCCGACCCACGTCATCCCGTCGATCTCCGGACCGGGGTCGTGCTCGCCGAAGCCGGC
>JANPCI010000174.1:0-8475 GCA_031430875.1 Actinomycetes bacterium
GAGCATCGGTGAGACCATCGTGATCGACGACTGGCAGATCGAGATCCAGGCGATCCACCGCCACCGCATCGAGCAAGTGGCGCTGCGCCGGATCGATCACCCGTAGCGCTCGTGGCCGGTGACATCCGGCGCATGTGACCCCCGTCTCTTGCTTGTGTCGGCCTGTCGGCACATGATCTGCCGAACGACAACGCACGGGGGTGCAGCATGACGGACGGGGCGAAGCTCGGTGAGCGAGCAGTGGTGGTCGGCAGCGGGATGGGCGGACTGTTCACCGCGAGGGTGCTCAGCGACTACTTCGACGAAGTGGTCGTTCTTGATCGGGATCACGAGCCGGCGACGGCCGACCCACGGTCGACAGTTCCCCAGGGCAACCACTTCCACGTGTTGCTGACCGGTGGGTTGAACGCCATGAGTGAGTGGTTCCCCGGGTTCGTCGACGATCTGATCGACACCGGTTCGGTCGAAATGAACGGCGGTCGCGACTTCTACGCCTACACCAACCAGGGCCTCTCCCACAGCCTGCAGTCCTACCAACCCGACCCGGTCGATGGGCCGATCATGTACATCCAGACACGCCCGCAACTCGAGCTCAACGTGCGGCGGCGCGTCGCGTCCGTGCCGAACGTGTCACTGCGGTACCGCACCCTCGTCAGCGCCCCGATCGTGGAGACCACGACGGGGCGGGGGCGGGTCATCGGAGTCGAGGTGGCAGATGGCGACCCCATCTACGCCGATCTCGTTGTCGACGCCAGCGGCCGCAACAGCTGCACTGCCCGCTGGCTCCCCGAGATGGGGTTCGATGCGGCGCCGGAGACCTACGTGAACTGTGATGTCCACTACGCCTCGGTCATCGTCCAACCGGCGAACTGGGACGCCTTCGACGGCGCCGTCATCTTCGTCATGCCGTCGGGCACCGGTGAGTATGCGGGTCGCACCGGAGCGGTCGTCAAGCTGCCAGGCGATCGATGGCTGGTGTCGCTCGGCGGCAGGTACGGCGACAACGCACCGACCGACTGGGACGGCTACCGAGAGTTCGGACGCACCCTGATCCATCCGATCTGGGACGAGCTCGTCGGCACCGCCACACCGGCCGGCAGCATCGCGACCTACCGGATGCCACGGGCCGTGCGGCACCACTACGAACAACTCGATCAGTTTCCCGATGGTCTCATCCCGATCGCCGATTCGGTCTGCTTCTTCAACCCGACCCATGGCCAGGGAATGTCCTCGGCTGCTGGACAGTGCCGAGGTCTGGAAGCCCTCCTTGCCGACCGAGCGCTGACCGGACGCGGGTTGGACGGTTTGCCGCTCGAGTTCTTCCCGATCGCCGCCAACTGGGTGCGCGGGCCATGGATCCTCGCCGCGATCAGCGACTTCGAGCATCCAAACTGCACCGGCGACTTCCCTGAGGAGGCACTCGAGGACCTCATGCTCCTCGGTCAACTGGCCAACAACCATGACGACCCGGCTGCGATGACTGCCGTCATGGAGATCGGCATGCTGGTGCGGCCGCTGTCGGACATTCGCGAACTTGTCACGAATGTGACCTGACACCCCGCCCCCCCGGACGCAACGGTCTGTTGGGGTCAGGTCCGGAAAGACCGGGCCGGTCTGTTGGGGTCGGGTCCGGAAAGACCGGGCCTTCTACCGGACGGTGGCGATCAACCAGTAGTGGTGGCGATTGATGCCGTCGAACTCGCGCTCAGTGGCGCCGCGGCCCGCGATCTTGCTCTTCGGATTGCGCCAGATCTCGATGTCGGTGAGCAGCGACGACAGCGGTCCGATCAGTTCGTCGGGCTGCAGCCGGTTTGCCTGCCAGCCCAGACGAGCCGCCCACCGGCGCTGCGACAACCACGGCCCGAACCTCGGAATTCGGAACATGGCGCGCACAAGTGCGCCCAGCGGGATCAGGATGAGATCTGGTGCTCCACGAGCCCGATAGTTGAGCACGATCCGTCCGCCAGGACGCGTGATCCGCACGGCCTCCGAGGTCAGCCTCAAGGCATCGTCGGCTTCGCAGTGCTGCAGCGTGATGTAGCTGAATGTCACATCGCTCGAGTCGGCAGCCAGGTCGAGCGTGTGCCCATCGACGACATGGCTCGTGCGCAGGCGATCGACCTTTCCGAACTGGCCAACGGTCTCGAAGCACCGTTCGAGGAAGCCAGCATCGAGGTCGCATCCGACAACGGTTCCGAACTCCCGCGTGAAAGCACACGTCATCCGCCCGATGCCACAACCGATCTCGACGAGCGTCTTGTCGTCATTACTGCGACCACCCGCGTCCGGCGTTCGCAGACCGAACACGGTGAGATAGGCCGGCACCTCCGAGTCGCCGGTGGCAACGAACTGCTCGAGGGTGAGTTCACTTCCGGTCTCGTTGTTGAAGACCCAGCCGGTGGTGCGCACGACATCATCGCCGCTGGCCTGGCGCTCGCTGGTTTGGCCTGCGGCCTTCCACGGGACGAGCTGTGGTCGACGACGCATGGCGACGATTGTGCCAGAGCCGCAGCGAAACCGCCCAGCGCGCTCATGAAACCCCCGGCGGGCATCGCCGACACGGGCGTTATCGTTTCGGCCATGTCTGCAGCACTCCCCGGTATCCGCGTCGGCGTTGTCGGCGCCACAGGACAGGTCGGAAGCGTCATGCGCCGCCTGCTCGACCAACGCGGTTTTCCCGTCGCCGAGATGCGCTACTTCGCATCGTCCCGATCGGCCGGAACGACCCTGCCTTGGAAGGGCGCCGACATCGTCGTCGAGGATGCGGAAACGGCCGACCCGAGCGGGCTCGACATCGCCCTGTTCTCCGCCGGGGCCGCGTCGTCGCGGGCCTACGCTGCGAAATTCGCTGCCGCCGGAGCGATTGTCATCGACAACTCCTCGGCCTTCCGAATGGACCCCGATGTTCCGTTGATCGTGGCCGAGGTCAACGGCCAGGAGGCCCGCAACACACCCAGGGGGATCATCGCCAACCCGAACTGCACCACCATGGCCTTCATGCCGGTGCTCAAGCCCCTCCACGACGAGGCCGGCCTGGTTCGGATCATCACGTCGACGTACCAGGCGGTCTCCGGTGGTGGCCTCGCCGGCGTCGACGAACTCGACAAGCAGGTTCGCCAGGTCGTCGACCAGGCCGCCGAACTGACCCACGACGGTTCGGCGGTGACGTTCCCGACACCGGAGAAGTTCGCCAAGCCGATCGCGTTCAATGTGCTGCCGTATGCCGGGTCGCTCGTCGAGGACGGTTCGTTCGAGACCGACGAAGAACAGAAGCTGCGCAACGAGAGCCGCAAGATCCTCGACATTCCCGGCCTGCTCGTGTCGGGCACCTGCGTCCGAGTGCCCGTGTTCACGGGTCACTCGCTGTCGATCAACGCCGAGTTCGAACGACCGATCTCTGTCGAGCGGGCAACCGAGTTGCTCGCCGCTGCGCCGGGCGTGGTGCTGTGCGACATTCCCACACCGCTCGAAGCCGCCGGGCAGGACCCCACCTACGTCGGGCGGATTCGACTCGACGAGGGAGCACCTGGTGGCCGCGGCCTCGCACTTTTCGTGAGCAACGACAATCTCCGCAAGGGCGCTGCGCTCAACGCCATCCAGATCGCGGAATTGCTGCTCTGAGTCAGTGGCTCAGCTGAGTCAGCAGCCGCACGGGATCGCGCGGCACTTGGGGCAGCCGTTCGCGTAACGGGCGAGTGCTTCGTTCAAGTCGACACCCTGCTGGTTGGCGAGGGTCGCCACCCACGCGACCACGTCACCGAACTCGTGGACACGTTGCTCATGCGTTCCCTTACGGACCGCTTGGGCGAGTTCGCCGATTTCCTCAGTCAGCCAGGCGACTGTTGCTGAGACGCCGCGCTCGCGGTCGCGGGCGCCATAAGTTCGCTCGATGACATCCTGCAGCTCGGCGAAGTCCATGGAGGCGACGGTAGTTCGCCAGTGACCGATCGGAAGTCGGCTCCGACTCCCGGACCGTGCTCGAAGCTCTCGCGGAACTCGGTCATCCGAGGGTCGGCATTGACCACAGCGAGATACGACGAGTCGAGACCGCGAGTCGCCGTGACCCTCGTCATCGCTGTGTACGCGAGGCGACGTGACCGCTTCTCCATCCCGATGCCGAGCACCACGACCGGGCTCTCCCAGCCCTTGAAGGCGTGCACCGTGCAGCCCTTCACGGCGTCGGCGTCGGGCCAGAACCGCGACTTGCGTCGGTGGCGCTCATCGGGATCGCGGCTGTACACGTGATGCACCGGGTACCCGGCAGCTTCGATCACATGGGCGGCGGCGAGGCCGTCGTGGTGGTATTCGCAGAGATAGACGACGTCGCGTGGAGTGAGCGTTGGGTTCTCACCCAACAGTCTGACCACCTCGTGGCCGATCGCTGGGCCGAGGTCGGCAACCCGGTCGAGATTGCGCCACGACAGCTGGCATGCGGACACACGGCCGACCACGTCGGCCTGGTCGGCGGGGACCGTTGGGACCGTTGCACCCTCGGAGACGTACTCGCGGGCAAAGAGGTTCGTCGAATGGATGAGCTCAGGCGCCATCCGGTACGAGCCGGTCATGTCGATCCACGGCTCGGTGAATCCTGCGGCCTCCAGCGTGCTCGGCGTCGCCCAACTCGACTTGCCGTACAGATCGACGGTCGGGTCGGTGACGAGCAGCATCTCGCCGCCGGGTCGGACCACCTGCTCACGCAGCAGGTTCCACCACTGCAGCCGGAAGTCCTGGCCTTCGTCGACCAACACCGCGTCGTAGCGACGGTCGAAACCGCGTGTCAGCACGTCCTCGGTCTTCACCACGATCTTCTCCGGCCACGTCCCGCGTACCCTCTCGTCGGCCTCGAAGCCTGCAGCGGCGGCGTCATCGACCACCCGGGAACAGAAGGTGTGGAAGCTGGTGCACGTGACTCGGGCCGGGTTGGCGCCGTACTCGGCGCACCGCTGCCCGACCAGGTCGCGCAGCCGGTGCGCGAGGGTCAGGTTGAAGCACAGCACGAGCACGCTCTTGCCCTCGGCGGCCAGCCGAGCGGCCCGGGCGGTGAGGGCGAACGACTTGCCGCTCCCCGCAGGTCCGGTCACTCCCCGGATCTTCGAACCCGTCGGATCCGCCGCCACCATTCGGGCCTCGGCACTGAGTTGCACGGGTATCACGATCTCGGGCGACCCGCCGTCGACGACAAGTTGGTGATGCAGCCGGCGAATCGACTCTGTCGAAACGCTCGCTCCGGGCGGCGCCATCACGACGGCGGCCAGGTGTGTGGTCAGGGCGTCGACACCCCAGATCGTCATGATCGGACCAGGAGCTGCCAGCGCGCTCGCGAGCATGCTCAGCGCATCGGCAGTCGTTCGATGCGGCACGACCACTGCACTGCGAACGGCTGGCCCGGGGTCACGGCCGTCGCCGGGGAGCGAGAAGAACTGGTCGACGATGGTATTGCGGTTGCGTTGCGCGATACCCACGACAGTGTCGGAGCCGGTCCAGACATCCACGACGATGACGCCGTGGCGGTCGTGCACGAGCACGAAGTCGGCGACGTCCTGGCCGAACTGAGGGCGGGTATAGACGGTCCACTCGTCGTCGAGTAGCGCGAAGTCGCGCGCGACCTCGAGGGCGTCGGCGTCGAGCGGATCGAGGAGTTCGTCGAGATGTTCGAATGACGGCTGGAACGTGGCCAAAGGGACTCCCTGAATCTCGCGGACACGGGGTCATCGGCACGTCAGGTGCGAAACGTGAGCAAATTGGTGCAAGGAGTTGCGGATGTTGCCCGCTTGGCAGGCAGGACACAGCGACCGGATTCCGTGGCGTACCCGGAATCCGTAGAGCGGGGATGTGTCATCGTTCGTGCTCGGAATGTGAGAGGATGAAGTGGACGCCTGGTTCACTCCGAGTCACGTCACTTGAGGGAACCGACATGAACCGTCTCAGCTTGTCCGTCCGAGCACTGTTTCGTGGGGCCGTTGGCGTCACGCTGGCCGCAACCGCGTGCCTCTCGCTGGCGCCGACCGCGCAGGCCGCGCCGCCACCGGCATTTCCCGACGGGACCACAATTTCGTCGTCCTTCACCAACTCGACTCCGGTGTCGATTCCCGCCGCGGGAACAAACACCATCACATCGACGATCAACGTCTCGGGTCTGTCGGGCGTGATCTGGGATGTCGACGCGAGAACGTTCATCACGCATACATTCGCATCCGACCTCGACATGACGCTCACGTCGCCTGGCGGCAGTGTCGTCACGCTCACCACCGACAACGGCAGCAGCTTCGACAACGTGTTCAACGGCACCCTCTGGGACGACGACGCGAACCCGGCAGCCATTCCCTACACAACGAACAACGGGCTGGTCACCGACCATTCGTATACCAACCTCGTGCCGGCGGCGGCCCTCATCCCTGAGGAATCTCTGTCGTCGCTGATGAACACGTCGCCGAATGGTGTGTGGACACTCACGATCTCCGACGACGCTGCGGGCGACGGCGGCTCGTTGAATTCATGGGGAATCACACTGACCACGCTGGCACCCGTTCCCCCGACGGCAATCACCACTACGAACAACATCCCGACGTTGGCAATTCCAGACGGATCGTCTTTCGCCGCCTCGACCGCTTTTGTGTCGACACCGCACACGTACATCTGTGACGTCAATGTCACCACCAACATCACGCACACATTCGCAGAAGACCTCGACATAGCACTCACGTCGCCTGGCGGCAGTGTCGTCACGCTCACCACCGACAACGGCGGTAACAACGACAACGTCTTCAACGGCACCCTCTGGGACGACAGCGCCAACCCGGCAGGCACCGTGCCGTACGCATCGAACAACGGGCTGGTCACCGACCACGTGTACGCCAACCTCGTGCCGGTGGCGGCCCTCGTGCCCGAAGAACCATTGGGCGCGTTCATCGGTGAGAACCCCAATGGCACCTGGACTCTCAGGGTGGCCGACGACCTTGCCGGTGACCTCGGCACATTGGTCTCGTGGGGCTTGCAGGTCAAGAGTTGTCCCGACACAACGCCACCCACCTTCACCGCAACACCGCCCAACGTCATGGCGGCGGCAACACCGGGCGGTTCGACGGCGATCGTCGCGTACCCGCTCCCCGCCGCCACCGCCAATATCGGCACGCCGACCGTCACCTGTCTACCGGCGTCGGGTTCGGCCTTCCCGATCGGCGCCACGACCGTCACCTGCACGGCGAGGAACGTCGATCCCGTGACAGCGACAACGTCGTTCACCGTCACGGTCAAGTCCAATCCTCCATTCGTCCCGTTGAACCCGACGCGTGTGTTGGATACCCGTAGCGGTGCCAAGGTCGGTAACGCCGCCGGCACCGGCACACCACTGACGCTGTCATTGTTCGGCCAAGGCGGCCTACCCACCAGCGGCATCGGCGCCGTCGCACTCAACGTCACCGTCACCAACACCGAAAACCCCACCATCGGCGGCGGATACGTCACCGTGTACCCCTGCGGCACACCACCCAACGCATCAAACCTCAACTTCACCGCCGGACAAACCATCCCCAACTCCGTCATCGCCCCCGTCTCGGCCACCGGCACCGTCTGCTTCTACGTCTACGGAACCACACACCTCATCGCCGACGTCTCCGGCTACTTCCCGACCTGACCGGCCGCGCCCAAACGCCGGCTCGTAACCACCTGCGGCATCGCACGCGTTGGCGGATGTGGTGATCAGCATCGGGTGCCCGTGGTCAGATTGTGACCTGACCAGGGGCTCCTTGTCGGGGTGAGAGGATTTGAACCTCCGGCCTCCACGTCCCGAACGACGCCCAACCAGTCCGGCGTATACGGACGCGTGTCGGGATGTGCCGATCTGTCTGGTCTTTCGACGTTCGCAGTACCGGCTCGTGTCGGGTCGTGTCAGCAAGTGTCAGACCGTCTGGCTCCCACGATGGCTCCCAAGATGCTGCCTGCCTGCCGATCGGGGTCCGGTCTGACGACGGTCGGATCGAGGAGTCGGCATGCAAGCGGACGATACGAGTTGTGCCCGCGGCTGGTCGGCCCGCCCGACCGGGGCAACGGTCGGTGTCGTCGAGTCGCTTCTGGCTCCATCGGTTCGACCACTCGCTGGTGTGAGCGGCTCATTAGGAATCGGTTCCAAGCCGTCCGTCCGAGTTCGCTACGTCCGCAGAGAACCGCCTGACCAGGGCTTACGTCCCCACTTGTGTTGTTGCGTGTTGACTCGTGTTGCCGCGTATATGGGACAAAGCATGGGACAAACGTGTGTCCGTCGACGCTGCTAGAACTCAGTGATTATGCGCTAGTCGCTCGCCTGCTTGCCCTCCAACAGTACGCCGGAAGCCGAGTGCGAGACGGCGCGTTCTTGCCCGGGATTATCACTCGGGTCGCGGCGACTGGTCGACCGATCGGAAGTGCCGTACTGCTCGGGCTGATCGTCTCGGAGCCCTCGTCGATATGCGTCGAACTCCAGTTCTTCCGACTCGATCG
>JANPCI010000175.1:0-6079 GCA_031430875.1 Actinomycetes bacterium
GGCCCGTCGCCGTCACCGACGAGGATCACGTGCTCGAGACCGGCCTCCTCCTTGACCGAATCGATCAGCGCGGCGAAGTGCTGGTCGACGAAGCACACCGTGCTGCCCGAGTCCTTGAGCACGTAGGCGAGTTCCTTCGGAGCGAATCGCAGGTTGAGCGGGTTCACCACGCCGCCGCCGAGCAACGAGGCGTGGAACAACGCCAGGTACTCGGGCGAGTTCGCCATCATCAGGGCGAAGCGATCCCCGCGTCCGATTCCGAGTTGGCGGAGCCCGCCGATTGCGTGAGCGACCTCGTCGAAGTGTTCGGCGTAGGTGTGGGTGACGCCCGTCGCGGCGTTCGTCGTACACGGCCGGTTCGCGTTGCGCTTGGCCGACGGCAACAGGACCCGGTGGAAGATCAACTCTTTGGTGACGGTGGCGGCCTCGAGCCGGCGTCGTTCGCTCATCGGGGTGTCGGATTCGGTCACAGCGGCTCCTTGGGGTCGAATGAAGCCCGCATTCTGTCAGACCCACCGCCCCCAATTCCCCGTTTGCGTTGCAGTTCGGTTGGGACGGTCCAACCAAATCCTCCCGCAAACAGAGTTTGGGGAGTCGAGTGTTGGTCAGAGTTCGGCGATGGCGTCGATCTCGATGAGATGGTCGGGCTCGAACAGCGACTGGACGCCATACAGGGTTGCCGCAGTTGCGGGCATGTCCTCGCCGAACACCTCGCCGATGCCGGTGAACAGCCCCTCGGCCATGCTCGGCTCATAGCCGACGATGAGGATGTTCAACTTGACGACATCGTCCCAGCCCGCACCACCGGCGGCGAGCGCCGTGGCGACGTTGCGAAGTGCTTGCGCCGTCTGGGAAGCGAGGTCATCGCCGACGACTGCACCGTCGGCGCCGACACCGGTCTGGCCGGCGACGTAGACCCGTCGCGTGCCGGTGGCGATGACGACGTGGGCGTATCCGGCGGGCTCCACCAGTTCGGACGGATTGATTCTCTCGATGCTCATGACCGAACCGTAGTCACGTTCAGCGGACCCCCGTTCACGAACGCGCTTCGAGGTACGCGTCGCAGAGTTCCACGAGGCGAGCGCGGCCGAAGCTCGGTTCGTGGCCACCGTGGACCACCGTGACCGGCAGGGTCCGCAACCTTCGCATCGTGGTGACGTAGGCGCCGATATCGCACCCGTCCAACTCGTCGAGCAGCGGCCCGTCGTAGACCGAATCGCCGGAGAACAGCACGCCGGTCGCCTGCTCCCACAATCCGATACTGCCGGGGGAGTGGCCGGGGAGGTGGAGCACCTCGAAGGCGCGATCGCCGAGGTCGACGACATCGCCATCTACGAGCAGCGTCGTGGCCGGCGCTGCCGGCCGGGCGAACGTGAGGTGCTCCATGCCGCCGGGTGGGACCGCGTCGATGAGGATGTCGGGCACGTCGTACCCGGCAGCCACGTACGGATCTCGAACGTCGGCGCCGAACCTGGTCATGTCGAGCGAGACGACGCCGGGCTGCGCCAGTTCGTCGGCCTCGTCCACATGGATCGCCCGCCGGTCGAACTCGTGCATCCCACCCACATGATCGCCGTGGACATGGGTTGCCACGGCCAACACCTCGTGTCCGAGCTGATGGGTCACCAGGTGTCGCAGCGGTCGGATACCGAGCGAGGTGTCGATCACCAGATCGAGGTCGCGACCTCGAACGTGCCAGACGTTGCACCGCAGAAGTGGATGGACGTGGGGCTCGGTGATGTGCGTGATGGCGTCGTCGAGGCGATCGACCACGAACCACGGATCGGCGACCGCCAGGTCCAGCACGAACCGAACCTACCGGGTACGGTTCGGCGGATCGCCATGGAACCCACTGCCAACTTCCATCCGCTCCCCGACGACTGGGCCGACCAGCGCACGGTCCTGCAGCGCATCGCAACCCACGTCCTCGGCCAGGCTCGTCACCGCCACGACGGGCTCTTCGACCTCGTGCCGCTACCGGGTGGGTTCGGCGGGCCGCCGGTCGGACCACAGCGTGAACGCGTGCGTCTCGTCGGCGGGTCGATGTTTGTCGAGCGGGTCGTGGGCGACGAGGTGCGAGAGCTCACGGCGACGACCGAGGTGGTCACCGTCGCAGGGAATTCGATCGCCGGCCTGTGCGATGCGATCGGGTTCCTGCCCGACCCGTCGTTCTGGGTGGGTAACGACACCCCCGAGCTCGGCGATCCGCGCGAGCCGATCGGGTTCGACGGTCTCGCCGCCCAACTCCTCGGCGAGTGGTATCTCCTTGGCCAACGAGCCATCGACGAAGCGCTTGCCTCGGTCCCCGACGCGCAGGCCTCCGTCGGCCGGCTCTGGCCCGAACACTTCGACTTCGGCATCGACCTCGCCGCGCGGCCGGGTGTGCGCTGCAATCTCGGCGCGGCGGCAGGCGACGGGTTCAGCGACGAGCCGTACCTCTACGTCGGGCCGTGGGATCCAGCACGACCCGGTGCCCCCGAGTACTGGAACGCGCCGTTCGGTGCGGTCGTCGGGTACGGCGAACTCGACGCAGCCGTGGATCCACTCGGGCGAGCGGTGGAGTTCTTCCTCCAGGGCATCGCTCAGCTGCGCACCCCCGCCTGAATCGTCTCCCAACCCGCACCGCCCCGGCTCCGACCTCTTGACGTTTGCGGGAGGATTCTGTTGGGACGGGCCTACGGCAAACTCCCGCAAACCGGGTTGGGAGCACGTCGGCGCAGTACTGTCGGGCCGGTGCTCGAGAGCTTCCGGAAGGTGACCCTTGCCATCCGTTGACATGGCCGACCTCGAGCGGATGCGCGAGGCGGTGTTCTTCGACGAACCCGAAGCCCGGCGCAAGATGAGCCGGTTCTGGGTCCTGCTGGTCCTGGCCTCGATCATCGCCGCCGCCGGCGTGGTCGGCGACTCCACCGCCACCGTCATCGGCGCCATGATCGTCGCCCCACTCATGACGCCGATCCTCGGCACGATGCTCGGCGTGGTGCTCGGCGACCGAGCCAACCTGGTGCGATCGATCCTGTTCGTCGTCGGTGGTGCTGCCGCGGCGATCGCCATCGGGTACCTGCTCGGTGTGTTCGTGCAAGATCCGGTCACAGCAGCCACGAACTCCCAGGTTGCTGCCCGGGTGAATCCGTCGCTCATCGACCTGGTCGCCGCGCTGGCGACCGGTGTGGTGGGATCGGTGGCGCTCGTGCGCCGGGACATTGCCGACACGCTGCCCGGCGTGGCGATCGCCATCTCGCTGGTGCCGCCGCTGTCGGTCGTGGGTCTTACCCTGGAATCTGACGCGCGGAACGAGGCGGCCGGTGCGCTGTTCCTGTTCGCCACGAACGTGTCGGCGATCCTCGCCACCGGGATCGTGGTGATGGCGTTGTATCGCGTGCAGCGGATGGTGGCCCCGGCGGCGACGTCGGCGAAACGGCAGGTGAACCGCCGCAACGCCGTGCTCGTGATCATCGCGTTCTTCCTGATCATCGGGGGCACGCTGGTGGTGTCCGCGGTCCGCATCAACGACAACCAGCAGCAGGAGGCCCAGGTGCGCAGCATCACCCAGCAGTGGGCCGACGAGGTCGGTTGGGAAGTCGTCGAAGTGTCGACCACCGGGACGAACGTCGACGTGCGACTGATCGGCACGCCGCCGATTCCCGAGACCGAGAGCTACGCAGCGGCGCTGGAGTCGGTCGGCATCGACCCGAGCGGAGTCGTGGTCCAGTTCGTCCCCCAGACTTCTGTCAACCTCGGCGAATCTCAACTTCCCGACTGACCGTTGAGTCGTCGACTCAACGAGTGGATGGCAAGTGTCAGCTGCTGGGTGATTCGTGCGGGGTGATGAGCGAGCCCCCCGTAATGCGGGATTTCGCTCATCGCTCGCAGCATGCGGCGGGGGTTCGGGTTACTGACCGGTGTAGACGGCGTCGCGTTTTTCGAGGAAGGCCTGGACGCCCTCCCGATGATCGTCGGTGCGGAACAGTTCGGTGAGCGTCGAGCTCACCCAGCGGCCGAGTTCGTCCCAGTCGGGTTCCAACGCCTCTCGGAGCCCGCGCTTGAGCGCTTGCACTGCCAGTGGGGGGTTGGCGGCGATGGCGGTCGCGAGGTCGAGTGCGGTGGGCAGCAACTCGTCGTGGGGCACCACCCGCGACACCATCCGCATGGCCAGTGCCTCGGACGCATCGACGATCCGACCGGTGAACAGCAGCTCGGCGGCGACCTCGCGGCCGACGAGTTCGACGAGCCGGGTCAGACCGGCGACGTCGCAGCACAGGCCGCGCTTCACGAACAGCTCGCCGAAGCGGGCACGTTCCGACGCCACCCGGATGTCGGCCATCAGAGCCAACTCCATACCCCACCCGACGGCGGCGCCATTGACCGCGGCGATCACCGGCACGTCGGTCCGCAGCAACACCCCGGCGGCCGGCGTGAGGCGCGGTGTCCGATCTCGGCTGGTCAACTCGGAACTCGCAGCGACCATCACCTGCTTCACGTCGTCGCCCGAACAGAACGCTGGGTCGCGGCCGGTGATCACGAGGCAGCGGGCGGTCGTGCTTTCGACAGCATCGGCCAACTCGTCGTAGGTCGTGAAGGTGAGTGCGTTGCGCGCCTCGGGACGATTGATGGTGATGACGCCGACGTGCTCACGCTGCTCGTACTCGATCTCGCTGTACATGACCGTCTGCCTTCCACGCGATGGGTTTCTTGCCGACTGATCACCCGGCTCTCACCTAATTCTGTCCATCGCGGCGCACCATTGACGACGTGGAAACCCCCCTCTCTCCTCCCTCCGTCAACCCCTCCTTCTCCCAACCCCCCTACGTCACCGCACCGACCGCGCCCCCTGCGTCCGGCGCGGCGACCTGGTCGCCGCCCCCGCCGGTCGAGGCCGGACCCTCTCGACCGCGGGGGCGCGCGAAGTTCGGAGCCGGCATCCTCGTGGGTGCCGCCGTGACCGCAGCGGCCCTCGGTGGCTACGCACTCGGCCAGGACCCGACTCCGGCCTCCGAGACCGTGGCGTCGCCGGTCGTTGCTCAGCCGGTTTCATCGACGACCGGCTCGATCGGCGACCTCGTGGATGCCGCCCGACCGTCGATCGTCTCTGTGCGCCAGCGGGTGACCCAAACCAACCCGACGGGCGGGTCGGCGCAGGGCCAGGCGGCAGGGACCGGGTTCGTCCTCAGCGCTGATGGCTACATCGTCACCAACAACCACGTCATCGCCGAGGGCGACGAGATCACGGTCACCTTCGACGACGGCCGCGAAGAGTCCGCCGAACTTGTCGCCGGCGACGCGAGCCGCGACCTCGCGGTGCTCAAGGTGGATCGCACCGACCTCGTGCCGCTCGCTGTTGGTGACTCCGACGACCTGCGCCTCGGTGACCAGCTCATCGCGGTCGGCTACGCGCTCGACC
This sequence comes from Actinomycetes bacterium, assembly GCA_031430875.1. GTDB lineage: Bacteria > Actinomycetota > Acidimicrobiia > Acidimicrobiales > Ilumatobacteraceae > Sva-07. Next base: position 5,402 of record JANPCI010000175.1, read on the forward strand.
TCAACGGTGAGCCGTCGGTGACCTCCGGCATCCTGTCGGCCAAGAACCGGTCGATCACCGAGGAGAACGGTGCCCAACTGCTCAACCTGCTCCAGACCGACACGGCGATCAACCCGGGCAACTCCGGTGGACCGCTCCTCAACAGCGGCGGAGAGGTCATCGGCATCAACACTGCCATCGCCGGGCAGGCTCAGAACATCGGCTTCGCCATTGCCATCACGCCGGTCCTGGATGTCATCGACTCGCTCCGCGCCGGCAGTGTTCCTGACCGAGCGCTGATGGGCGTCACCACCCAGCCGACCGAGGACAACCGTGGCGCCGAAATTCTCGAGTTCGCCGACGGATCGGGTGCTGCCAAGAGCGACCTCGAAGTGGGCGACGTGATCACCGCCGTCGACGACAAGGCCGTCACCGATCCGGAGTCGCTCGGCACAGCCATCGCCGGCTACCAGCCCGGCGACGAAGTGACCGTCACCTTCGAACGCGACGGTAGAAGCGACACCGTCACGATCATCCTCGGCACCAAGCCCACCTGATCCAGTCCCCCTCCCCCTGTCAGCCACCCCAAGACCCGAACCAAGACCCGAACCAAGACCCGAAATTCGGAGTGGGTGTTGCGCGCAGCGCCCCAACCCCGCCGCAATTGAGGGTGGGTGCGGGGGGGTGGGGGGGGGTGGG
>JANPCI010000176.1:0-2812 GCA_031430875.1 Actinomycetes bacterium
CTCTTCGGATCAGTCACTCCCCGGACCCGACAACCAACCCTACGACGTCACCTCCGGCACCGCCAGGGGGCTCCCTTCAACGCGTCCCGAAGACCAACAAAAACTGGGGGTTGACACAAAGAGGCATCGCGATGCGGCGCGGCGTGGGGGGCAGAGGACGAGTTTCTGCGTGGCGAAGTGTGGCGCCGTCAGCTGATCGATCGTTCGATCTCGGATCGGTGGTCGAGCATCCAGCATGCTGCACGGGCACGCCACGTCACGGCCCAGAGGATCGGGAATCCATCGGGCGCCGGGCTCTTCGTGTCGCTGTTGATCGCGTAGGTCTGTGCTTCGTCTCGGGCGCTGCGAACTGCGAACTCGATCATCTTGTCCACGAAGCCAACCCGTTGACCTGAGGACAGCTCATAGCCGTCGACGATCGCCACGCACTGCGAAAGCCGCGTCGCGGTGTCCGGCAGCGCGTTGAGTTCTGCGACATCGTCGTCGTGGAGCTGAGCGTTGAGCCAGGCGACCTGCGCGAGTTCCCACACCGCATCGACTGGTCCAGCGTTGTCCCAGTCGATGAACGCCACGGGCACCGAATCACGAGCGAGGATGTTCCACGGTCCAAGATCGCCGTGTCCGATCACCGGACTGCTCCCGATCAGGGATCGTGCAAACCAGCCACGCCATGCTGGCGCAGGACCAGGGTCGAAGTCCGATGTGGCGTTGTGGAGTTCGCGGACGAGGTGGCCAATGTGGAACGCGGCCTCGTCGTTCCACGCCATTGGTTGAGGGCTGCTGCCTTCGATGTAGGTCAACTGCTCGTCGCCGTCGGGGGTGAAACCGTCATCGACTGGGCGCGGCGCTGCCTCGAAGCCGCGATCCCGGAGATGATGGAGCAGGCGGATGACTGTCTCGCTCTGCGGTCCACGCTCCCTGATGACCACATCTCCGAGCCGCCGGACCACCGTTTGCGAGCCGCCCTCGAGCCGCTCGCCGATCGCGTCCTCCGTCACCGCCAGAGTCTCGCACCGTCTTTGATCGGTTGAAGACGCAGTAACTCGAACGTGAATATCGAGTGCGCTGCTTGGGCCGGAGTGTGGCGCGCCCTGATTCGCTCGGACCGGGTTATCGAGCGCTGGTTATGGGCGGCGATCGATCGATCCCATGGCCTGGGGACGGTGCTCACTTTCACGGTTCTGGCCCGCCCTGGCGAGCGCGACACCGTGGGGGTGCAGCTAGACGATGCGTCGTTCGTTGGCCCAGGCGGTGAGTTGGTGGCGGTTGGAGAGTTGGAGTTTGCGGAGCACGGAGGAGACGTGACTCTCGATGGTTTTGACGGAGAGGTGCAGTCGGGTTCCTATTTCTCGGTAGGTGTATCCGCGTGCGATCAGGCGGAGGACTTCTTGTTCGCGGGCGGTGAGTTGGTCGAGTTCGGGGTCGGTTGGGGCGGGCGTGTCGCCGGAGAAGGCGTCGAGTACAAATCCGGCGAGGCGCGGTGAGAACACGGCGTCGCCGTCGTGGACGCGTTTGATTGCGTCGACCAATTCGTCGACGGTGATGGTTTTGGTGACGTAGCCGCGTGCGCCGGCGCGGACGACTGCGATGACGTCGTCGGCTGCGTCGGATACAGACAGTGCGAGGAAGCGTGCGGGGAGTTGGCGGTCGGCGAGTTCGGTGATGACGGTGTGGCCGCCGCCGCCCGGGAGGTGGACATCGAGCAGTACGACGTCGGGTTGTGTGGCCTGGATCACGGTGACCGCTTCGTCGCGGTCGGCTGCCTCGCCGACGATTTCGACGACCGGGGTCCCGTCGGCGTCGACGACGTCGGCGAGTTCTCGTCGGACTCCGGCGCGGAAGAGTGCGTGGTCTTCGACGAGCACGATCCGGATGCTCATTGACGTCGCCTTGGGATGCACAGCTCGACTTCGGTGCCGATACCGGCGTGGGATGTGATCGTTGCGGTGCCGCCGATGCGTTCGACTCGGCCGATGATCGAGTCGCTGATTCCTCGGTGCCCTGTGGGGATCGTTGCGGTGTCGAAGCCGGTGCCGGTGTCGCGGACGAATCCGGTCAGTTCGGCGTCGTCTGCTTCGACGAACACGTCGATGCGGTCGACGTCGGCGTGTTGGGCGGAGTTGACGATTGCTTCGCGCAGCGCGGCGAGCAGGGTGCGGGCTGCGTCGTCGAGGGGTTGATCGCCGACGATGACTGCTTCGATGCGGGTGTCGTGGTCGTTTTCGATCTCGGTGGTGAGCGCTTCAATGGCTGCGTGCAGCGTGGTGGGTTCGCCGACTGGGGTGTCGCCGTAGAGCCATGCCCGGAGTTCTCGTTCTTGACGGCGTGCGAGGTTGGCCATGCGGCGTGGGTCGTCACTGCGCTGGATCAACACCAGCGACTGGAGGACCGAGTCGTGCAGGTGCGCGGACACACGGGCCAGTTCGTCTTCTCGGATGCGCCTCGACCGTTCCTCGTCGAGGTCACCCAGGAGCCGACCAAGGGCCGGGGCGCCGAACATGGCAAGGCCACCGACGACCACCGCAATCGCGCTCGCCGAGGTCCCCACTGCACCGATTCCGCCTGTCTGGCTCGCCAACGACGCCAGCCCAGCGACCAACATCACGACACCGGCAAGCAACCGAATGCCGCGTCGAACGAGCGGTGGGACCGACGAGGTCTCGTCGTGGCGAACGCGGTCGGACCAGACAATCGCCACGCCGAACGCGACGGCAGCGGCGGGCAGCATGATCGCGTCACCCGGCCAGATCCCGATCCAGCGAGCAGCAACGAGCACTGCCGCTGTCGCCGACGCGATCGCCCATGATCGCCG
>JANPCI010000177.1:0-11572 GCA_031430875.1 Actinomycetes bacterium
GTTCTGGGTGAACCACTGCGCATTCCGGGCAACCGCCGAACAGCAGCAAGCCGTGCGCGCCCGCATGGCCGCCGAGGGCATCGAGCCGGCGATGGAGCAGGACCACGGTTGGTGCCACTCGCTGTACTTCATGGATCCGAACGGCATCATGGTCGAGCTCTGCCGGGACACTCCGGGGTTCGATCCGGACCCGGCGAACGCTCACCGGCTGCTCACGGTCGATGTCCTCGTCGAGGCAGCCTCGCACTCGGTCGAAGAATCCTGACATGCCCCGTCTCGGCCAGGTCGGCAAGGACGACGCCCATCCATTCGCGCAAGCCATCTACGGCATGATCTTCGACGATCGTGACCCGGTCGTCGAGCCCGGCACGGCGTCGGGCACACCGGGCAACTGGTGGACAGTGTTCGCACTGGTCCCCGACGCCTTCGACCACACCACCGCCGGATTTCAGTTCTACCGCGACCCCAAACGCTCGCTCGATCCGAAACTGCGCGAACTCGGCCAGACACGGGCGGGGTTCGCCGTCGGCAGCCAGTTCGTGTTCAGCCAACACTGCAAGGCAATGCGCGACGTCGGCTTCACCGACGAACAGGTCGCCGCAATTCCCGCTTGGTCGGTCGCCGACTGTTGGACTCCGATCGAACGCGCCGTGCTCGCCTACGCCGACTGTCTCACCCTGCAGCACGGCCGCATGCCCGACGCTCTCTTCGACGAATTGAAGCGGCACCTCTCCGACGAGGAGATCCTGGAATTCACCTACGTCACGTGCACCTACGCCATGCACGCCACGATGTCGAAGGCGCTCCGCCTCGAGTACGACGACGTCGACGAACGCGTGGTCGAGGTCGCCGACCCGTCGGGACGGATGGCCGGCCTCGACGTGATGTCGGTCGTCGACGACCCAGCACTGTCCGACGACGTCGATGGCGGCTGATCGCCCCCCACCCCATCCCGACCCCCATCCCGACCCGAAATTCGGAGCGGGGGTTGCGCCCAGCGCAACGTTCGCTCCGAATTTCGGGGGGCTGAGTGCCTGGGGGGCTGAGTGTCGGGGGGAGGCGTGATGTTGGCGGCACTCGGCGACCTGGTCGAGGACGTCGTCGTTCGACTCGATGGCCCGGTGAACGTCGCCTCGGACACACCGGCGCACATCTCACGTCGACGCGGCGGCAGCGCGGCGAATGTTGCGGTGGCGGCGGCAGCGCTCGGACAGACGGTTCGCTTCCTCGGCCAGGTGGGCAACGATGCCATCGGCACGGCACTACTCGCCGACATGACCACCGAGGGTGTCGATGTCTCGATGGTGCGGCGAGCCGGGTCGACCGGCACGATCGTGGCGTTGGTCGACCAGACCGGCGAACGATCGATGCTCACCGACAGACGGGCGTGTATCGACCTGTCCGATCCCGACCCATCGTGGCTCGACGGCGTGGGCGCGCTCCACGTGCCGCTCTACTCGCTCGCAACCGGAGCGATCGCCGCGACTGCAATCACGGTGATCGGGTGGGCCCACGAACGCAACATCGACGTGTCGATCGACGTCTCGTCGAGCGCCGTCATGCGTGAGATGGGCATCGACCGTGTTCGTCGGCTCCTTGCCGACGTGAGCCCTGACGTGATCCTCGCCAATCTCGACGAAGCCACCACGCTCCACATCGACGGGGCAATCGACAGTGCCGTCACGATCGTGAAACGTGGTCCGGATCCTGCGATTGTGCACTCGCCGACCAAGCCGTCAGTCGAAGTGCCCGGGATCGTCGTGGCCGACGTCAGCGACACCACCGGCGCCGGTGACGCGTTCGCTGCCGGATTCCTCACCCATGCCGGTGGATGGCGCAACGATCCTGTGGCTGCCTGCGAATCGGGTCACCGATGTGCGGCAGCGCTGCTCACCAGGCGAGGAGGCCGGTGATGTCGAACGAGTCGGTGGGCACCTGGGTGTCGAGCGGCTGATCGCTCGGCCGCATGTTGAGCACCATCGAAACGGTTTGATCTGCGCCGGTTTGATCTGCGCCGGTTTGATCGGCGCCGGTTTGATCGGCAACGGTGACGTCGAAAGAGGCGCGACGGAGTTGGTTGTCGGAGGTCACCCAGACGTCGTAGGTAACGGTGTCGGGCAGATCGACGCCGGCCTCGCCGAGCTGCGAGCCGGCCTGTGGCGATGCGGCGATCGCCGCGGCGACGTCGACGGTCACCTCGTAGTGCACCGTGTCGACGTCATCGATGACCTCGTTGCCGATCTCGACCACGTTGTCGGAGTCGAGCAGGAGTCGGGCTGATTCGGTCGGGTCGACGAACAGCTCGCCTTGCATCTCCTCCAGCGTGGTGCCTGCCGTCTCGGCAAGCACACCGAGATCGGCCGAGACCCACGCCGAATCGCCGGGCAGCAACCCTCCGAGTGCGTCGGCGGAGATGTAGATCACGCCCGTCGACGCGTCGAACAGCAACTCGACCGCGCCATCACCCATCGGCATCGCGGCGTCGAGCGACAACAGCGCCGACAGATCGGTCGACACCGCCATGAGCTGCGACTGGTTGTCGACCGCACCTGACACCGTGATATCGCCGATGTCGCCGGCGCTGACCGTGAGATCGAACTCGACCGAGCGGGCGTCGATCGTGTTCTGCGCAGCTGCCGCGAGCGAGAACGGCTCGACCGCAGGAAGCGTGACGCCGTCGCTGTCAGCCGAGCCGACGGCGACAAGTGCCCCGACGGCCAAGGCAACGAGTGCAGCCACCGGCACAACCACCAGCGCACGGAAGCTTCGAGCCTGTGGTGCGTACGTTGTGCTCATGGCGGCAGGCTACGACTGCCACGCCAGGGTGTCACGTCACGGCTCCGTCCGGTACGGTCGAAAGCCATGGAGTCACACAGCAACCATGTCGACGTGATCGTGGTCGGCGCAGGCATCTCGGGGATCGGTCAGGCGTATCACCTGCAGACCGAGGCCCCGGATCGCACCTACTTGATCCTCGAGGGCCGCGGCGACATCGGCGGCACGTGGGACCTGTTCCGCTACCCGGGCGTCCGTTCCGACAGCGACATGCACACGCTCGGTTTCGAGTTCAAGCCGTGGAACGCCGAGAAGGCGATCGCCGACGGCCCCTCGATCATGGCGTATCTGCGCGAAACGATCGCCGAGAACGGCATCGATCGCCACATCCGTTTCAACCAGCTCGTCCGCCACGCCGACTGGTCGAGCGAGACCGCGACGTGGACCATCGAGGTCGAACTCGCCACCACCGGCGAGCGGGTGACCTACACCTGCAATTTCTTGGCGATGTGCTCGGGCTACTACTCCTACCGCCACGGACACACACCGGATTTTGCCGGCCGCGATCGGTTCCAGGGCCTCGTGGTCCACCCTCAGCAGTGGCCGGAGGACCTCGACGACGCGGACAAGCGCGTGGTCGTCATCGGATCGGGCGCCACGGCGATGACCCTGGTCCCGGCGATGGCCAACACGGCAGCCCACGTCACGATGCTCCAGCGGTCACCCACCTATGTGGTTGCCCGACCCGATGTCGATGTGATCGCCAACGGACTGCGCAAGGTGCTGCCCGACTCCGTCGCGTACGACGTCACCCGCTGGAAGAACACCAAGCTGCAGCAGTTCATGTACAAGCGCATGCGCGCCGACCCCGACAAGGCGAAGAACCAATTGACCGGACTGGTTCGCAAGTCGCTCGGGCCCGACTACGACGTCGCCACACACTTCACACCGAGCTACGCGCCCTGGGATCAGCGGCTCTGTCTCGTGCCCAACGGCGATCTGTTCGAGGCCATCAAGGCGGGAACCGCGTCGGTGGTCACCGATCGGATCGTCACGTTCACCGAGACCGGGATCGAGCTGGAGTCGGGCGATCACCTCGAGGCCGACATCATCATCACGGCGACCGGCCTCGAGATGGTGACGCTCGGCGAGGTCGACTTCACCGTCGACGGCGAACCGGTCGACTTCGCTCACACGTGGTCGTACAAGGGTTTTGCCTACTCCGACGTGCCCAACCTCGCCTCGACGTTCGGGTACGTGAATGCGTCATGGACGCTGCGCGCCGACCTGATCGCCACCTACACCTGCCGTCTCCTGAACCACATGACAGCGACGGGTACCACCACCTGCACTCCCCGGCTGCGCCCGTCGGACGCTTCGATGATCGCGCGGCCGATGCTTGATCACCTCACCTCCGGATATGTGCAGCGCGCCGCCGAGCGCTTCCCCAAGCAGGGCGACCGCGAGCCATGGATCAACCCGCAGGACTATGCGAAGGACCGCAAGATGTTCCGCAAGGAACCCGTCGACGACGGCGTGATGGCGTTCAGCACGGCGCGACCGGCAGTTCAGGCCGACGAGCGCGGCCGCCAGATGGCGGTGTGATGGGCGCTCCAGACGGGTGAGCCGTTCGCGGTGATCCCCACGTCGAGATCGACGAAGCGGTGCCCCTTGCGCTCGTAGCTGTCCGCCACTCGTCCGCGCACTTCCATTGCGTCGCCGGCGTGGGCCAGACCACGGTGTGTCGCACGAGTGGAGACGTGGATCCACGGTCCGAGGCCGACGTTGCGGAACAGCACGCCGTTGGCCTGGCGGGCCAGGAACCCCGGATGGCAGAGCGCGCCACTCCGGTACATCGGGCTGTCGTCGCGGATCTCGCCCAGGTAGATCGCTGCCCGATCTTGCCGATACGTGAACCGCAGCGTTCCGAGGGTGGTTCCGGCCGCGAGTGTCGAGACATCGGCCGCCGGGACAGGGTCGGGACGCTCCGCGACGGCGAGCTGCGTCGGTTCGGGGAGGTCGGCGGCCAGCTCAGCTCGCCCCGTCGCACGGACGCCACCATCGGGGCCGGTCACGCTGAGTTCGCCGTCGTCGTCGAGCCGTACGGTCACGACCTCGCCGTCGTACACCGGCAGCACGAACCGCGCCTGCATGACGGAACCGGTGAGGAACGCCTCGCCCCAACGATCCACGCACGGTCGAGTCATGTAGGCCCACACGTCGACGCCGGGCACCAGTCCGCCGCGGAAGCCGTAGGTCTGTGCGACGGCGTCGTCGTGCATCCGGTTGGTCGAGTCGAAGGCGGTGTTGTACGCCTCGACGGTGTACTCGTAGATGCCCATGGTGGTCGTGTCTACCAGTCGGTCGGGCGGTAGTCCTTCAGGAACTGCCCCCACACGTGCTCGCCGGTGTTCGCTCCGTTGATGATCGGGTCGACGATGCGCGCCGCGCCATCGACGATGTCGAGCGGGGGATGGAAGCGATGCTCAGCGGTCTTCTGTTCGGCGATCGCCACCGGATCTTCGTCGCTGACCCAGCCGGTGTCGACACTGTTCATGTTGATGCCCGACGCGTGGAAGTCGGTTGCCGACGTGCGCGTCATCATGTTGAGTGCGGCCTTGGCCATGTTGGTGTGCGGGTGACGCGTCGTCTTGCAGAGTCGATAGAACTGCCCTTCGACCGCCGAGACATTGACCACGTGCTTGTGGTCGCCCGGCGTGACATCCATCAGCGGCTTGAGCCGTGCATTGATTACGAACGGCGCGACAGCATTGACGAGCTGCGTTTCGATCAACTCGACCGACGAGACCTCGTGGAGGAGAAGTCGCCACGAGTTGCGATCGCGAAGATCGACCTGCTGCAGGTCTTGATCGAGGCGACCGGCCGGGAACAGATCGGCCTGGGCGTGGCGCTCGTCGGGAAGCAGGGGCGTCTGCGACATTGCCGCGGCCTGCATCAGGCCCGCCAGCGGCTGCCCTACCAGCGCCACGTCGGAGCCCACAACGGCCAGCGCATCGCCATCGTCGGACCCGGGGAGCAGGTGGTATCCGCGCAGCCCCTCGTATGCACCGACGAGTTGCAGGACCGCAGGGTCGAGGGTGTCGAGCGCGGCAGCTTCACCGTCCATCATGTGGCGGTAGAAGTCAGGCGGCCGGCGCACGGTTTGACACGCGTTGTTGACGATGTAGTCGAGCCGATCGCGCGTGGCCAGCACGTGCCGGCAGAACGCCTCGACGCTCGGTGTATGGCGCAGGTCGAGTCCGAACACTTCGAGCCGATCACCCCACTCGTGGAAGTCGGGTTCAGCGGCGTAGCGCGCCGCGGCGTCACGCGGGAACCGGGTGGCCACGATGAGCGAGGCACCGCACCGCAGCAGCTTGATGCCCGCCTGGTAGCCGATCTTCACCCTCCCGCCCGTCAGGAGCGCGACTCTGCCTGTGAGGTCGGAGAGCTCACCGCGCTTGGCGTAGTTGAAGTCGGCACACTCGGGGCACAGCTGGTCGTAGAAGTGGTGCACCTCGTGGTACTTGATCTTGCAGACGTAGCAGTGCTGCGGTTCGAGGGTCTCGCGGTACGCGACATCATCGACGTCGTGCTGCACAAGATCGAGGGGCGGGTACACGTTGGGCGTGGTGAACACGGTCTGTTCGCGCAGCGTTCGGATCCCCGTCTCGGCCAACACCGTCTCGTCGCGCTGCACCTTCTCCGAGCGACGCCGGCGCTTGAGCGCCTTCGTGCGAATGCGCCGTTCCTCGGGATCGGGAAAGAACACGTCGCCGGCAGCGTTGATCAGGTCGATCTTCTCCTCGGGCGACAAGACCGTCAGTTGGTCGCGCGACGAGCCGATGCGTTGGAGGAACTCGGTGGTTGCGAGCAGCTCGTGACGAAGTTGTTCGCTCCCGGGGTCAGGCACTGGTGATGTCCAACGGCGGGCGGTCGCCGAAGTTGATGCCGAGATCGCGCGCCGTGCGCATCGTGTCGCCGTCGAGTGGAACCAACTTCAGTTGGCGGGTCGCCTCGGAGAGCGGCACGTACACCACGTCAGGGGGCTGGAGCCCCACCATGATCCCGTTCTCTCCCTCGTCGAGCGCTCGCACCGCAGCCGCCCCGAACCGCAGGCCGAGCAATCGATCGAGGGCGGTCGGCGACCCGCCACGCAGCAGGTGACCCAACACGACGGTACGAGTTTCCTTGCCGGTCATCGCCGCGATCTCCATTGCGACCTTGGCGCCAACTCCGCCCAGCTGGACCGCTTGGCCGACCGCATGGCCGATGACCGTCACGTCTCCATCAACCGGTCGCGCGCCTTCGGCGACGACCACGATCGTGAATCGGGAACCGGTGCGGTCACGTTGCAGAATCGTCTCGGCAAGGTGTTCGACCTGGTACGGGATCTCCGGAATCAGGATGCAGTGGGCTCCGCCGGCCATGCCTGTGTGCAACGCAATCCATCCGGCGTCTCGACCCATCACTTCCACGACCATCACCCGGCCATGCGATGTCGCTGTGGTGAACAACCGGTCGATGCACTCGGTGGCGAAGTCGACGGCGGTGTCGAAACCGAACGTTGCCGTCGTCTTGTCGAGGTCGTTGTCGATCGTCTTGGGAACGCCGATGACGCGCAGGCCGGCCTCGTAGAGGTGGTCGCCGATCGTGAGCGACCCGTCGCCGCCAACGGTGATCAGGGCGTCGATTTCGGCATCGGTGAATCGTTGGATCAGCTCGTCGGTCAGGTCGACGTCGACGTAGGTGCCATCCGGTTGGAGGACCGGGAACTGGGTCGGATTGCCGCGGTTCGTCGAACCCAGGATCGTCCCGCCGGTGTGCTGGATCCCCCGAACCGACTGACGATCGAGGTTCATCAGGCCCCCGTCCGGATAGTCCTCGGGATGCATCAGCCCGTTGAAGCCGTCGCGGATGCCGACGACCTGCCATCCGCGATTCCGAGCGGCAAGGGTGACCGATCGGATCACGGCGTTGAGGCCCGGCGCGTCACCCCCGCCGGTACTGATCGCAATGCGCGAAATATCGTTCACGGGATGCCAGGGTAGGCCACCGGCGAGCACTCTCGATCCCCACAGGCCAGCCGTCACGTTCCGTTCACCTTCGGCGCCGCTACTGCGATGTGGTTCGATGCGCAGATGGACCGAATCGAACCGACGCTCGACCTCGCCGGACAGGTGGCGCTCGTCACCGGAGCATCATCGGGGCTGGGCCGCCGCTTCGCCCTGCTGCTGGCAGCAAATGGCGCACTCGTCGTGGCGACGGCTCGACGCCTCGACCGCCTGAACGACCTCGCCTCGGAGATCGCCGACGCAGGCGGAACCTGCGTGCCGATGCAGCTCGATGTCACCGACGCCGAACAGATCGCCTCGGTCGTGGCAGCCGCACACGAGTTCGCGGGCCCGGTGCAGATTCTCGTGAACAACGCCGGGATCCCCGATGCCCAGTACGCCACGAAGATGCCCCTGGAGCTGATCGACCAGGTGCTCGACACCAACCTGCGCGCACCGTTCCTGCTCTCGTGCGAGGTTGCACGTCACCTCATCGACGCACAGCTGCCCGGGCGGATCGTCAACATCTCGTCGATCGGAGGATTCAACTACGGCGGGGGCGGAGCCGCTCTCTACTCCATCAGCAAGGCCGGGGTGAATCGGCTCACCGAGACACTGGCGGTCGAGTGGTCACGCTTCGGCATCAATGTGAACGCCATCGCCCCGGGTCTGTTCGCTTCGGAGATGTCCGACGGCATGATCGAGCGCTTGGGCGATCTCACTCGGGTGTTCCCGCGGCGACGGATCGGACAGCCCGAAAATCTCGACAGCACGTTGCTGTACCTCGTATCGCCGGCCTCGGAGATGGTCACCGGCACCGTCGTCAAGGTCGACGACGGCCAAGGATCGCGCTGACGTTCATCGAGGTCCTGGCGCCTCAGGCGTGCGGGGTGACCAGGGCCTTGTCGCCGGTGGCCATCTTGGCGTAGCGGCGAACCTGGTCGGGGTCGACGGCGTCGGCGAGCGACAGTCGCATGCCGTAGGTGCTGGCGAACGTGGTGGTGATCTCATCGGCGACACGTTGGCGCAGCCGGTCGGCGCCCTCCTGGCCGAGCTTCATCAGGAATGGTGTGAGCAGCCAGCCACCGATCCCCCACGACATTCCGAAGTCGCGACGCAACGTCGTGGGGCTTCGGTCGAGTCCGCCGTACACGTAGACCTGCTTGTGGGTGTCCGAGCCGTACCGGCTGAACTCGCCCGCCTGCTCCCCCGCCACGGTCTCCATGCACGACAGCAGCGTTCCAGCCAGGTCGCCGCCGCCGATCGCATCGAACGCAATCGTGGCGCCGGTCTCGCGCAAGGCGCCGGTCAGGTCGTCGATGAACGTCTCGGCACTCGAGTCGACGACGTGCACTGCCCCCTCGGCTCGAAGCAGGTCGACGTGTTCGGGCCTGCGGACGATGTTGACGAGATCGACGCCGTCGTCGACGCAGATGCGGTTGAGCATCAACCCGAGGTTGGACGCACCCACCGTGTGGACGAGCGCCGTGTGCCCCTCGGACCGCATGGTCTCGACCATTCCCAATGCGGTCAACGGATTGACGAACGCGGCGGCAGCATCGGCTGGATCAGTGCCGTCGGCCATCGCCAGGCACTGGCTCACATGGAGCGTGCGGTACTGGGCGTAGGCGTTCCCCGACAGGAACCCCACGACGCTGCCGAGCAGTGCCTGGGCGGCCGGCGACGCTCCTGCCGCAACGACCACCCCGCCGCCCTCGTTGCCAACCGGCATCGCCTTACCGAGCCGAGCCCGCTGCGCCGCGAGCACTGCGGCCGACACGGGCAACGCCACCGCCGGATACATGCCATCGCCTGCCGCGAGCGATGCTTCGACGTCGCCGGCAGCGAAGAGCATCCCCAGGTCGGAGGGGTTGATCGGCGCCGCTTCGACGCGCACGACGACCTGGTCGTCGCCGGGTACCGGCACGTCGGTCGGGCGGACCGCGAGGGTCACGATGCCGTCGTCGCTCAGCGTCGAACGCAATTCCAGTGCCTGCTCGGGAACGGTGGGGGAAGTCATGGAGTCACCTCACCACATCCCGGTCACCAGCCACGATCCGGAGCAACCTCACCACATCATCCACATGAGATGACGCAAGGAGACACCGACGCCGCCTAACGTAGCGAACGTGACGGCCACCGCCGTCAGATCATCAGTACAAACGAGGAGAAATTTCACATGTTGCTCGCCGCCGAATTCGGTACCGGCCAGGTCTTCTGGTCGATGCTCTGGTTCTTCCTGTTCTTCATCTGGATCATGATTCTGTTCCAGGTCTTCGGAGACATCTTCCGCAGCAAAGACCTGGGTGGCTGGGCCAAGGCCATCTGGTCGATCTTCATCATCGCCGTGCCGTACCTCGGTGTCTTCGTCTATCTGATCGCCCGTGGCAGCAAGATGCAGGAGCACGCCATCGCCGATGCGAAGGCCATGGACTCCGCTCAGCGCGCCTACATCCAGCAGGCGGCCGGCACGGGCACCAGCGATGCCGATCAGCTCGACAAGCTCGCCGCGCTGCACACGGACGGCAAGCTCGATGACGCCGAGTACGCCTCGGCGAAGGCCAAGGTCCTCGGCGGCTGAGATTCGCCTGAACGAACCGCACGACGGCGGCACCACCGGCTTGAAGCCTGGTGGTGCCGCCGTCGTTTCGCGTGGCCACGCGATCGGATCTCAGGTACCTCGGATCTCGGCGTGGGATGGCATCGAGGGGAGACCAGTTCGGCTGGCCGGCAGAGCGGCAGCGGGCCGCCGCTGGAGTCTGGCTGGCACACGCGTCCGCGGGCGCGTCGGTTGCTGGGCAGGCTGGGACGCGCCGGTCCTCCGTGTGTCTGATGAAGGGTGCGGTGGGCTCCGGGTGCGGATCGCGCTCGCGCGATCAAGCGTAGTCATGGGGTGTCACAGGGTTGCGAAGGGCGGGTCGGGTTCGGCGCGTCCGCGGGCGCGTCGGTCGACGCTGATGTTGGCGGCCATCGGAACCGGGGACCTGGCGGTGATCGATGCATCGGTCATGGGTGGCTCCTTCTGGCGACACGTCGCCGTGGTGTTTCGTCTAGTCACACGATCACACGATCTGGCCTCGAGAACGTCGTCCATTCCGGGTGAATCGGCCGCCCGAACCGAGGCCGTGGAATCACCCGATTCGGAGGTTGCGTGCATCCACTGCCCATCGCGAGCATCATGTACGGTGCCTTCGCACCGCAGAGTCCGAATCAAGGGGAGACGAATGGCCGACACCGTGGAAGCAACCGAGACCGCCGAGGCGCCAGGACGTGCGCATCCCGTGCTCGTCTATTTCCTCATTGTCCTGGGCGCGGTGATCCTGCTCGTCACCACCGTGGGCGTCTGGGTCGATCGGCAGGTGCTGGACACCGACAACTGGGTCGACGCGTCCGACGAACTGCTCGCCGACCCCGAGGTCCGTGGGGCGATCGCTGCGTTCGTAGTCGGTGAGCTCTACGCCAACGTCGATGTCGCCGAGCAGCTCAACGGTCTGCTTCCCGGCGACTTCAGCGGTCTGGCCGGGGTACTTGCAACCTCACTGAGAACTCCGGCCACCGAGGCGGTCGATCGGCTCCTGTCCACCCCTCAGGCGGCTGAGGTCTGGTCGCAAGCAAATCGACGGGCACACGAGACGATGGTCAACATCCTCGAGAACGAAACGGTGCCGGCCATCGACACCGCCAACGGGACAGTCACACTCGACCTTCGCCAGCTGGTGATCACGCTCGCCGACACATTCGGT
>JANPCI010000178.1:0-6019 GCA_031430875.1 Actinomycetes bacterium
CGTCGTGTGGTTCGGGTGACACGAACGGGTCGGTCTCACTCCGATGCGAACCCGTAGGTTCGTGCCCGTCGGTGGCACCGGGTTGGGCAGTGATTATGCGGTGGGCCGATCGTGGTCCGAGGTCCCACACTTCGCCGGTTCCCGAGTGCTCGTCCATCAGAAGTTGTCGAGCAAAGTGTGCGGTCGTGCGCCTGAAGGCAGGGGGATCGCCCCCAGGCAGGCCGGGCCGTGTCGACGTGTTCGGGCCGCTCATCGAGATACTCTTGATAACGACGATCGGAGTGTGTTCGATGAGCGAGAGTGTTTGCCGGTATTGCGGCATCAACGTTCGCGAGAACGATGCAACCGCTGAAGGCGGCCCAATTGCGCATGCGGCATGCGTCGAGGCCCAGCTGTCGCCGACAGCGAGGTCGGGGATGCGACGGGCGATGGCCAGCTTCGGCACTCATCTCGCGATCGGGAGGGGCCATGTCGGCGGCCGATGATCCGGCGGCCCCGCCTCGCGGAAATGCGTCGGGGGTCCGAGGGCCGGTTGAGGATGACGTGTGTCCGTTCTGCGGATTGGTGCTGCGGGAGCAAGACGACGTGATCAGCGTTGGAGATGTCTTGTTCCATCGACCTTGTGTGGAACCCGCGTGGCATCCACCTGGCTCGACGGCTCGACGCGACCAGATCGAAGCCCTCAACCAGTACCAAGACTTTCAGTGAATCCGGAGACTCAACAACTGACCTGAACGTGTCGAGCCCCGACCATCGGCGGATCGGTTGCACCGGCGTCATTTCCAACACGTATGAACTCGATTTCGGAGCCAACTACAACGGTCCCCGGTGTGACCTCGCCGCCGTCTCGGCACGAGAGTTCGGTAGTGGCGAAAGTGATCCTGACGCGATCGGAATCACCAGAGTCGTTGCCACCCAGCCGAACAATCACCATGGACCTACCTGGTGGCGACGCATCGTCAGGAAGAATCGCCGTCTCGGTGGTGCCTTGGTATGCCTGACCGCCGAGCCGTGGCTGACTACTCGACTCCGACTCCAATCCACCTGCAGCGCAACAGAATCGCTTGGCCAGCCGGTGAAACGCCCCCCTCCCCCCCGTTTCGTCATCGTTACATGTAACATTGTGCGCATGGCTCGCCGGCAGTCTTCGTCTCCTACCGCTATTCGTGTCCGCGCTCATCGCCAGCGCCTTCGCGAACAGGGGCTTCGGCCGATTCAGATCTGGGTTCCCGATGTGCGGTCCCCTCAGTTCGCCGAGCAGGCGCACAGCCAGTCGCTCGCAGTCGCGTCGAGTCGACACGAAGCCGAGGATCAGGCCTTCATTGACGCGCTGACCGAGGACGAGTGAAGCGCGGGGAGATCTGGACCGCGTCGGCGGGAAGCGGCTACGTCGGCAAGCCCCGACCCGTCGTCATCGTGCAGGACGACCGCTTTGACGCCACTGCGTCGGTGACCGTGTGCGCGTTCACGACCGACCCGACCGATGCGCCACTGCTGCGATTGCTCGTCGATGCCGACGAGGTGACCGGCATCCGGGAATCCAGTCGGCTGATGGTCGACAAGGTCACCAGCATTCCTCGCTCGAAGCTCGGCGAGCGCGTCGGACAGTTGAGCGACGAGGACATGATTCGGCTCTCGCGTGCTCTCGTGGTGTTCCTCGGCCTTGCCGGGACGTGAAGAAACCCGCACACTTCACGCGCCCAGAATCACCGACCCGACGGCCAAGCCCGCGCCGCATCACGGCCCTTATCGCGCGCTGGATAATCACGTCGCAGAACCAGCGGCCCGAGGAGGCGAAGGGAGCTCAGATCGGCAGATGGCTGCGGCGAGATCAGGTCTCGGCAAGTTCGGCAGCGAGCGGTGATAGACGCGGGTAAATCCACCGGGTCGTGGTCGGTTTGACCTCGTAGTTCAAGCTTGGCCGCCGGTGTCTTCCGAACGTTGGATTCCCGTGCGTCTCCAACCCAAGTCGGTTGGCCGGCGGCTTGCGGGATGAACGGCTGCCAGTACTGTCTGGTGAGTGAGTGATGCTTCACAACGCGGCAGAAGTCCAGGGTGGAAGCTGTCGGCTGTGCTCGTTGGTCTGGTGGCGATGTTTGTTGCGGGCTGGGCAGTGAATGCCCTCGACCTCGACAACGGTTGGATCTACTTCGCTGCGTGGCTGGTCATCGCACTCGGCTTCATCGGGATCACCACGGTGCTGCTCGTTCCTCGAGCGAGCTCGCAGCGTCGTCGCGGACCGACAGATCGAGCGCACCGCCAGTGACTGCCACCATTCGACGACTCGTGTCCGTGGCCATGATCGTGGCCTTCATGGCCGCATGCAGCGAGTCGGCCGGTAACGACAACAGCGCACCCGTGGACATCACCGTCACGTCGGAGGGCACGAGCGACCTCACGTTGTGGGTCTCCAACCAGAGCTACACCGACAAGAACGTCGATGTCACCATCACGCTGAACGGCGACATCATCATCGACCGGGACTTCAAGGTCGGCGACCAGCACAACTACATCGAGCACCGCATTCGGCTCGATGACGGCACACACACCATCAACGCCACGACCGTCATCGACGGCGAAACAGTCGTGCTGTCCGAAGAGTTCACCATCGAGCCAAACCGGCAGCGCTACGCCTTGCTTAGCTATTGGCACTATGTGCCGACGAGCCCGAACGACCCTTCATCAGATCCGCCAGGGTTCAGTTTCACTATTCAGGACGATCCAATCGGGTTCGCCTGACCCGATTGCCCTGAAGGCCGGGCGCAGAGGTCTGTCACCGTCCGTACGCGGCGAGCAGGTTTTGCCGACACCCATCACTGCTTGCTGCCGTACTTAAGCCTCGCGGAGGCGGGCGCACGAGCGCATCAGGTTCGGGGTATTTGTCGCTCGATGCTGGCGGTCGGGCGAAACGGCAGGGGCCGAATCGGAGAACGGTCTCCTGCAGAATCGCCCGGTGGACGCAACTGCTCATCTCGGCCCGCGAGGACCCTGAATGTCCGGTACACGAAAATGAGACCCAGCAAGATCATGAGAGACGTGAGTGTCGAAGTCGCCAGTAGCGGTGTCATCAGGACGACGACGACAACGAAGAGGACGCAAGCAGCGAAATTCGAGCCGATCAGGGCGAGTCGCCGACGCAGCGAGAGCGGTGGCATACGGTCAAGCGTAGATGAGAACCGCGACGGGCGCGGTTCCGCACGCGAGATGCAGACCGCACCGAACGCCCAGTATGTGCGTCTGACGCAAGAGTCGATCTCAGCCGGAAGACCGCTCAGTATCTGCACGCAGAATCACTGTGACGTCGCCTCCGATGGTGACCGAGTTCTACCCAAGCCGCACACTGCACTTTCCCGGGCAACCACGAGCGGTCACAAGGGTGATTCAGCTCATGGGCAAACGTCCCGGCGGTGTCGCTGTTTGCCGTGAGATGATTGGAACCGATGGTGCCCGACTGTCGTCGAACTCGTATGAGCCGTCTCGTCGTCGCGGTCCTCGCTGGAATGGTTGTTGTGTCGGCTTGCGGGTCGGGCAGCGGCGAGTCAAGCGCTGGCGAGGAGCGGACGACATTTGCGTCGTCGCCTCTGGCTACGCCTTCTACCGATTCCGAGGGCGCCACGCCGGAGAGCACGGAGGTCGGGCCGGTGCGGTCTGAGATCTGTGGCGAGCGCGTGGCGTTGTTCTCGGAGCTCTCGGAGGCACAGTTTGCGTTTGTTGGCACGGTCGTTGCTGCCGACGACGAGGTGCACCCGTGGACAACGGACCCTGAGAACCCGAATCGGGCCGACGTTGTTGAGACGACTCGTTGGGTGACGTTTGCTGTCGAGCGGTGGCACACGCCTGACTGGGGTGTCACGTTCTCGGTGTGGGCGCCTGGATACGACATGCAGGTCGGCCAACGGCTCGCGGTCGGAGGCAACGCCTATTTCACCGAGGTCCGCGACTTCTCCGGTCAGTCTGGAGAAGTCGAGATCTGTTCGACCTCGCTCGAGTCCGAAGCGTCGCCGGCTGGATGGAGCGAGTTCTTCGGACGAGGCACCCCACCGGCCCCCGAAGTGGCCGAGGACGAGCCGTCGGTCCTCGTTGCTTCCAAGGTCTTTGGTGAGACGACCGGGCCGTGTGGGGTCACGGTTCTGAACAACGGGCCTGACGACGAGGTCAAGCTCGCGGACGGCGCTGCGTGTTTCGTGGGCGAGTTCGAGGCGCAACGACCGCTCGTCTGGGACGTCGTCGTCGCCACGGTCGAAGGAGATCCCATCCCTTCCCGCTACAGCTTCGACGGGGAAACGGTCATCATCACGACCGACTACTCGTTCGACAACTTCGGAAGCGGCGGTGTCGTCGAACTGCGTTGCTCCTCTGTTCGGCTCTCGACCTGGCTGCCTGAAGGCATCAACTGCAGCTCACACGACGGCGAGGGATTCCGTGCGGACAGCCTTCCCTGACATGAACGCCGTTCGAATTCGCCGGAACGTGCACGCACACTTCGACACGCAGGATCTCGATTGCGGTGTACGCCAACGCGCAACAGGCCCAATTGTGACGCCGCACTTTCACGGGCGTAACCGCACCAAGTGATGCGGTCTGCGGCCAGTGGATCAGATCGTCGGGTCGAGTTGGTCGAGATCGGTCAGCTGGCAGCCATTTCAACGAGCTGTATGGTCTCGTCGACGTCGGCGATCCGCACGGTGCTGGCAAGTTCGATCAGATCGGAGATGTCGGCCGTGATCGCGCGCGACAGAGCAAGCCAGGTTTCCCCGTCCTGCCAAACGACGTACTCGATGAATTCGCTGTTCGGTGCGCTGGCGAAGCCGGTAGTGAATGAACCGTCAGCTCGCTGGACTTCGACTTCGATTTCGCTGTCGAGGCTGTAGCGGGCCTCGTTCGCCGGATCCCGAGACGTGGCGGGCCACGTCGAGAGGGTCACGCCGTCAACGGCAATGATGTCGTCCCAGCTCGGGTCCTCGACAGCGGCGGGGTCGCCGTACAGCGATCGCATACCCGAGATGGGCGCCGACGATCCGGTCGCTCCTGCGACGAACTGCATGATGCTGAGAGTCGTACCGGTGTCGACCCATCCGTCCGGCACGAACTCACCATCGAACACCGGTTGATCCTCGCGCCACGTCGCCGAGGACAACAGGTCAACGGCGACTGGTTCGTCGACGTTGAGTGTGATCATCCCGATTGGTTGGCCGCTCTCGGTGGGGCCCACATAGATCCGCGCGTTCTCGGCGTCGGAGATCCACCAGAACGGTCGTCCGTCGACGTCGATGTCTGTTCGGGTGAACCGGTCGTCGTCGATTGGTTGACCGTTCGGGTCGAACAACACGGCGCCAACGCGGGCCCCGTCCACGTCGTCGTCGGGTGACCCGACAGGCGCAAAGGTGAACCCGTTGAGCAGACCCGCCGGTGGCGCACCCACCTCGGAATCGAGCAACGACCTCGAACTCCCTGGCAACACGAACCAGGCGACCTCGGCGACGGTGTCGCGGGAGACCAGCGACGTCGAAGACTGGCCTGACGGTTGGTCACTGCTCGTCCCGCACGCGGTGATCGCGATGGAACCGACGCACAGTCCGACGACCGCGCCTGCTCTGCGCAACGAGACCGCTCCCATCACCCCATGGTGGCACCCACCTTGTCGGCTTGGGGGCGTGTTCACGCGATGTTCATTACCGGGGAAACTCCGGCTGCACCAACCCAGATGGCTCACGATCCACGCCACCGCACTCCAGTCATCGAGTAGGAAGTCCTCGCAGCCGCCTTCTCGGTCTTCGATCGGGGCGACGGACTTCGCCGATCGACGAGGTCTTGCCGACGGGCGGGTCGCAGGCACTCGATGACACCCGCCCGGTAACCCGGTGACGCCACACCAACTCGCGCCGCATCGCGATGCCTCTTTGTGTCAACCCCCAGTTTTTGTTGGTCTTCGGGACGCGTTGAAGGGAGCCCCCTGGCGGTGCCGGAGGTGACGTCGTAGGGTTGGTTGTCGGGTCCGGGGAGTGACTGATCCGAAGAG
>JANPCI010000179.1:0-35769 GCA_031430875.1 Actinomycetes bacterium
GCTACTCGCCGACGACGCCAACGATGTCGCCGACGCGTACGTGACCCTCTGCGTTCACGCCGGGATCGCCGCTGCGGACGTCATCTGCTGCAAGCGGTTGGGTGAGCATGCCCGTGGTGAGGACCACACTGCGGCGGTCGCCCTCGTCCAACCAGCGGATCCGCAAAATCACCCCCACCGGTGTCACCACCACGCTGGCCGGCAACGGCACTTTCGGGTTCGTTGACGGCACCGGCGGACCAACCGGCACCGCACAATTCCGCTTCCCGCGCGGGGTGGCCGTCGACACAGCCGGCAGCGTCTACGTCGCCGACGGCAACAACAATCAGATCCGCAAAATCAGCTGAACCTACTCACAGCCATCAACGCCATGGCGACGAGGTCGCGGTCGCATGGTTGTCGAGGGCCTGACCACGATTTTCTTCCTTGTGGCGCTCGGGGTTCAGCCAACCAGTACCCGACGGATCGCGCAGGTCCCTCACCGCATCGACCGTTCCGTTCAGCAAGTAGTACGACAGTTCGACCCGCTCGAACCGAAGGACCCCGTCCGGCTGTTGTCGAAGCTCGGCGTCGCGGCGCTCGCTCTCCTCACGTCGTCGCGTCCGGTGGTCAGCAAGAGTCGCGGACGTAGGTGGGTGATCCGGGGGCGGAGACCGCGACGTCGCGCAGGACGATCGAGAGCTGCGGGTGGTCGGCGCAACCGACATCGAATGCCTCGCGCTCGTACTCGATCACGTAGACCTGGTCGCCATAGCCAGCGGTGAACTCCTCGCACTCCGCGAACTGATTGCATTGCTCGACCACCGCGAAGTCGAAGCCGGTGTCGGTGCGACGCGCAACGAGGTCGGTGGAGTTCTTCTGACCGATGGCGAGGCTGACCGCGTGGGCTCGGTCGGTGAGCGAGCGGGCGAAGGCCACCGCCGCGTCCTCGGTCAGTCGCTCGGGAAACCGCGAGAACGTGTCGAGGTTGTCGATCTCGACGGCCTGGAATCCTGAGGTGGCGCATCCGTCGATCCAGTCCCCGACGATGCCCAGCAGCCGGGCCCGCTTGGCCTCGGTCGACACGTCGAGGATGAACTCGTCCGGCCACTCCGGATCGATGGTTGGGGCGCTGGCAGCGTCGCGCAACACGAGGTCGGCGTTCGCCCCGCCCCACAGATCAACCTCGCCGGGTTGTGTCTGGAACCCGTTGACGTAGCAGATGTTGTAGCGGGAGGGGTCCGGTTCGGCCGTGCGATCCCGCGACACGATCGACACGTCGGCGGCCGGCTCGTACGCTCCACCGAGTTGATAGTCGAGGTCACCGTTGGCCGTCGGCATCGCTGCGCTGCCGATCACGGTCGTCGAACCGGCATCCCGTGCAGCGTCATCTTCGGCGCCATCGGCCACACAACCGGCGAGCCCGACCGCTAGCGCGGCAGTCGCAATGGCGGCTCGCACGAGCACGACGACACGCATCGGGCCACGATATGCCCCTCGTGTCCGACGGGCGGATCGCCCGGCGAACAATTTCGAACTCAGCGCCGTGACCGGAAGTGGCCTCTACGCTGGGCGTTCACTGGAGCCGGGTGCGAGGATCGTGGTCTAGCGGCCGAGGGATTGGCCGTTTCGCTTGATCCTGAAACGTCGGAGTCGTTCGGCGGCTGCTGCTGCCGCCCGGTCGGAACTGTTGCCTGTAGGGAACAGTCCACTTTCTGCGGTGACCTGTTCTCTTCGACTCTGTTCACGCGTGCCGTTGACCAGTTCGCGGAGTTGGCGACGGCGGGCGATTGCGCTGGTTGCGTCGGACTGCCGGGTCAGCGCCGCAGCTACCACATCACGAGGCGTCCAGTCCTTGCGACCGACGTCGGGGCTGTGTTGGTCGGGATCGAACGTGGGTGGTGCGGTGTGGATGTGGTTGGCTCGTCGGCCGCGGGTGGCGGCGACGTAGAGCTGTCGGTTGTTGGTGCGCTCGTCGATGATCACATGTGCTTGGTCGACGGTGGCTCCTTGGGCCCGGTGGATCGTCGATGCGTAGTTGACCGTGACGTAGCCGGCTGCGACGTAGTCGGCGGGCAACGCGAGTCGGTCGACGGTGTCGGTGTTGGTGAGGTACAGCTCGTCTCGTGTGCCGGCATTGATCGTCCAGCGGTCGCCGTTGCGGACCCACTCGTCGTTGCCGTAGCGCAGAGTGCGGTTGTTGGCTCGAGTGACGACGGGTTGACCCGGATAGAACACGCCGCCTGCGATGTCGATCCTGTCGGTTGCTTCGAGTAACCGGTGGCGTAACGCACCAGCAACGGTTCCGAACGTCTACGCATCTCAGCGGACGTTTCACCTGGTCAGGGGCTTATTTTCTGGACATTCGCGAATCTCTGCGAATGTCCAGAAACGGACTTGTGGAGCTAAAGGGAATCGAACCCTTGACCTCGTCATTGCGAACGACGCGCTCTACCAACTGAGCTATAGCCCCAAGTGCTCCGGGGAGTGTAGCGCTGAGCGCTTCGAGTCCACAGTGCGTTCACGGCATCGGGGACCGACGCCAGCTGGATCAGTAGCGATCGATCCAGTCGTCGCTCCAGCCCGATGCCTCCCGCTGGCGGAGTTGCGCCAGGAGGTACACGTAGCCGCAGAGCGCCAGGAAGGACAGGGCGAACACGTAGAGCATCACCGTCGACGACGTGGTGGCCGCCAGGAAGAGCGTGCATGCCGTGGAGACCACCAGCAGGAACAGCACATTGGTGCGACGACGACGAACGTCGCTTCCCGGATCGCTCGGGCGCTGAGCACGGCTCACCGGCGCATGACGATCCATGTGTGTCTGGCGATGGTGGCCGCCGGTCGGATCACCATGGGTACGGAACTGCGGTTGGCTGCGCGCCTCGATCGAACGCGCCTGCCGCTGGGGCGACGAGGTAGCGCCGCTGTGCAGCGATGCCTGACGGTGGTGGGCGTGAGCGGGTTGACCGGGTCGCCCCGCAGCGGCCGGGCGCTGCAGTGGCGACTGGGCGAGCGGCCGACCAATGGTGCGCATGCCTCCACGGCTCGGCATCGAAGTGCTCTGCAGGGTGCTGAGCTGACGCCGGAAATCGGTGACCGAGGAGTTCGGCCGGTTCTCGATGCGCGACCGCAGCATCGGGGGAATCAGCACGGCTGCCCAGGCGGCAGCGACGACGAGGAGAACGAGTTTTGCCATGAGTCAGAGATTCGAGTTGGTGAGCATCATCGAGCGGAGGAATGGCGCGCCATCGGCAGCGCCCAGTGTGACGATTCTACGACAATTGTGACGGTCAGCGCAATGTTCGCTGTGACGTCAGTCACGTTGCGGCGTCCGCGGGGTCCGCTCCGACGGCGTCGGAGCGTCGATACACGCCGGATCGGCCACCCGTCTTCTCCCACAGTGCGAGCTCGCCGATCACCATCGCCCGGTCGGCCGACTTGCACATGTCGTACACCGTGAGCGCTGCAACGCTGCACGCATGGAGCGCCTCCATCTCGACGCCGGTGCGGTCGACGGTGTCGACCTGAACCTCGATGGCCACGAAGTCGTCGCCGATCTCGAAGTTGACCGACACGGAGCCGACGAGGAGCGGGTGACACAGCGGGATCATGTCGGAGGTGCGCTTCGCCGCCTGAATCCCGGCGACCCGAGCGACCGACAGCACGTCGCCCTTCTTGACCTCTCGATTGGCGATTGCGGCCGTCGTCTCAGGCTTCATGAAGACCTTGCAGCGCGCCACAGCGCGCCGATGCGTCGGCTCCTTCGGGGTGACGTCGACCATGCGTGCACGGCCGAGCGGATCCAGGTGCGTGAACGACAGATCACTCATGAAGCCCGCACGATAGCCCGGCGTGGCTGACCGCCGGCTGCCGGGGTACCGTCACCGCCATGTCCGACGCCGTCACCCCCTCGGGTCCACTCCCGTACGACGCCATTGCCCACCTCCGCACTGATGCGGTCAGATTCATCGAGGTCGTGTCCGACCACGGGTTCGACCACGCCGTGCCATCGTGTCCGGGCTGGAACCTCGGCGACCTCGCCTGGCACGTCGGGGGCGTCTGGAACTTCTGGGGCCGCGTGGTCGCCGAAGGCGTCACGTCGGTCGATGTGCTGCAGACGTGGGAGGCGACACCGCGGCCGTCCGACACCTTCCTGGTCGACTGGGTGATGGCGGCGCACACGTCGCTGTTCTCGGCGTTGGCCGGGGCACCGCCACATCAGGAGGTGTGGACCTGGACCGGCGCCAACCGTGACGCACGCTGGGTCGAGCGCCGAATGACGCAGGAAACTGCAGTCCACCGCTGGGATGCATCGAACTCGGTGGGTCTCCCGTACGACATTCCCGTCGCCGTGGCGGCCGATGGGATCGACGAGTACCTCACCTGGTTCGCCGGGCGGGGAGCCGGAGCCGACGCGGTGCCGGTCGGGGGCACCGTGCACCTGCACTGCGCCGACACCGCCGACACCGGCGGAGAGTGGCTGGTGACCGACCTCGACGCCACCGGCGCCACGTTCACCCGCGAACACGCGAAGGGCGACGCGGCCGTCCGCGGTCGGGCCACCGATCTACTGCTGTGGCTGTGGAAGCGAGATGCCGGGCCGATCGAGATCCTCGGCGACAACGCCGTCGCCAACCGCTTTCGCAAGTTCACCGACCTCCGCTGAGAACCTTGCAACAGGGGTCCGGCTCCTGTTGCAAGCGTCAGCCGCCGATCTGGCTCATCGACTTTCCGGGGCGCACGAAGTTGACCTGGTTGATGCGGTGGCCCGCCCACTTGGTCGCAACTGCGGCCTCGATGCGTTCGGCGATGTGATCGTCGGATTCGCCGGCGCGCATCGCCGCGAGCAGGTCGAATTCCTTCGTGGCGAACAGGCAGGTACGGAACTGACCTTCGGCGGTGAGGCGCACGCGGTCGCAGTCACCGCAGAACGGCTTGGTCACCGTGGGGATCACGCCGATGGTGCCACGACCGTCGACGTAGCGGAACCGGTCGGCCGGTGCGGCGCCGCGTGCGGGGAGTTGCTCGAGCGGGTACACCGCGTCGATCGCCGCAACGATCTCGTCCTGGCCGACGACCTTGTCGTTCATCCAATGGCCGCCGGCATCGAGCGGCATGAATTCGATGAACCGAACCTCGACACCCTGTTGGCGTCCATAGGTGGCGAGCGACACGATCTCGTCGTCGTTCACGTTGCGCTCGATGACAGTGTTGATCTTGACCGGATCGAAGCCAGCCTCCTTGGCCGCCTCGATGCCGTCGAGCACCTGGACCATTTCGTCACGACGAGTCATCTGCTGAAACTTGGCCCGATCGAGCGTGTCGAGGCTGATGTTGACCCTGTTCAGCCCGGCCTCTCGCAACGTGTTGGCGATCAATCGCATCGTGGCACCGTTGGTGGTCATGGCGAGATCAACAGGACCGTCGGGGCCGGCAATTGCGGCGAGTCGCTCGACGAGCACCGGCAGATGGGCTCGAACCGTCGGCTCCCCTCCGGTGAGGCGGATCCCGCGAACGCCGTAGCGCTCGACGAAGATCCGGGCCAGCCGCTCGATCTCCTCGAAGCGCATGACCTCCGAACGGGGCAGCCACTTCATCCCTTCCTCGGGCATGCAGTAGGTGCAGCGGAAGTTGCAGCGATCCGTGATCGAGATCCGAAGATCCTGGATCAGGCGACCGAACGGGTCGATCAAGTCCTGCGACATGCTTGCAGCCTATTGCCCACCACGGCGTCACACGGTGCCGGGCCAAACGTGACGTTTCAGCCGTGGACGTTTCAGCCGTGGAGGAGGAGGACCGCGACATCGGCTCCCGCTGGGACGCCCGGGCCATCGGGGACCACTGCCATCGCGTCGGCAAGAGCGGTCGCGGCGAGTTGATGACTGCCCTGGGCGCCGACGGGCCGGACGTGATAGCGGCCGTCGTCGGCGAAGTCGCCGTTGACACGCACGAAGTGCACCTTGCCGTCGGCATGACGATCGAGCGCCACATCGGCGATCGCGACCAGATTCAGGCGGGTCAGACGCCGATGCCCCATCATCCGACGCAATGCCGGCCGGGCCAGCAACTCGAAGCTCACGAGCGAACTCACGGGATTGCCGGGCAGTCCGAAGATCGGCACGCCGTCGAGCCGACCGAACGCGAACGGCTTTGCCGGCTTGATCGCGATCTGCATCCAGTTCATGTCGGCGACCCGGCCGAGTACCGCCTTGACGACGTCGTAGTCGCCCATCGACACACCGCCGCTCGTGACGATCGCGTCGCAGCGCGACGCCGCGTCGCGCAGCACCCGTTCGAGTTCGGCTTCATCGTCACGAACGATGCCGAGGTCGACGACTTCACAACCGGCGTCAGCGAGGAGAGCCGACAGCATGGTCTTGTTGCTCTCGCGGATCTGACCCAACTCCAGCGGTGAGCCGTCATCGACGAGTTCATCGCCGGTCGACAGCACGGCGACCCGCGCGCGGGGAAACACCATCACTGTTCGGGCATTGACCGATGCCAGCACGGCATCGACCGAGGCGGTGATGGTGGTGCCGGCGTCGAACAATCGATCGCCCACTCGCACGTCGTCGCCGGCCCGACGAATCGACGCTCCGACCGGAACCGAGCGCGACAGCCGCACCCGATCGTCGCCGACCCGTTCGGAATCCTCCACCATCACCACCGCATCGGCACCCGCCGGCATCGGGGCGCCCGTCATGATGCGGATCGCCTCGCCGGGACCGACCGGACGATCCGGCGCCGCTCCAGCTGCGATCTCGCCCACCACGTGCAGCTCGACGGGCACCTCGGCCACATCCTGCGAGCGCACCGCATAGCCGTCGACGGCGGTGTTGTCGAACGGCGGCACCACCTCGCCCGCATCAATCGCCGCGGCGAGCACCAACCCGAGCGTTTCCGTTCGCGGCACCTCGCGCTCGGTCAGCGGCGGGCACGATTCCAGGACGAAGGCCTGCGCATCTTCCAATGGCGTCACGACGTCAACGTAGCCCGGGGCCGACTCGCTGTGACCGGACAATCGGGTCGTAGCGTCGATGGGCGTGACGTCGCCGCTGACCGCATTTCCGTCCGACGGGTACACCGCCCGCTGGCGAACCTGGGACGACAATCATCTCGAAACGCTGACGCTGCGGTG
Source organism: Actinomycetes bacterium (assembly GCA_031430875.1). Taxonomy (GTDB): domain Bacteria; phylum Actinomycetota; class Acidimicrobiia; order Acidimicrobiales; family Ilumatobacteraceae; genus Sva-07. Next base: position 7,118 of record JANPCI010000179.1, read on the forward strand.
GGAGAACGAGGGGTGGACAGCGACCGGCGAGGTCGGTCGCGAAGCGGTGACGTACGTCTTGCGGCTGTCGGCGACGTGGCAGATCCGCCAGTTCCTGCTGTTTCGTGACCTCGACGAACCCGACCTCTGGCTCGGCGCCGACGGCACCGGGCGCTGGGGCGAGATGAATGGCGCCCACCGACCAGAGCTCGGCGGATGCTCCGACATCGACCTGACGTGCACGCCGTTCACGCACTCGCTGCCGATCCGCCGACTCGGCCTCGACATCGGTGCCGCTGCCGAGGTGAGGGTCGCGGTGGTCGACGTCGAGACGCTTGGCCTGGTCGCCACGCGGCAGCGCTATGAGCGCCTTGCTCCTCGTCGGTTCCGATACACGAATCTGGAGTCGGGAGTCAGTACCGATCTCGATGTCGATGAGTACGGCCTCGTCCATGACTCTCCCGACCACTTTCGCCGGACCTGACAGCGAGCCGGGTCCAAACGTCACGTTTGACCCGGCACCGTGTGACGGGTGGGGGTTCAGGGGTGGAGGTGGCGGAGGAATTCGCGTAGCGGAGCGCTGAGTTCGGGGTCGCGGAGGCCGAACTCGATCGAGGCCGTCAGAAAGCCGAGTGGCGTCCCCGTGTCGAGGCGGCTCTCGTCGGCCACGACGGCATGGAACGGCGACCGGGCCGCCTGGGCGCGCAACGCATCGGTGAGCTGGAGTTCGCCGCCGCTCCCCGGCGTCAACCGATCGATCTCGTCCCACGCATCAGCCGTGAGCACGTAGCGCCCGGTGAGGATGAAGTTGCTCGGCGCGTCGTCCGGCGACGGCTTTTCCACGAGGTCGCGGACCGGGATCACGCCGTCGTGGGTCAGCTCCCCCGCCGGGTCAATCACGCCGTAGGAACTCACCTGCTCACGCGGCACGTTGACGACCGCAACGACGCTGCCCTCCGTGGCGGCACACACCCCGTTCATCTGGGCGAGCACGGCCGAGCTCGACATCAACTCGTCGGGAAGCATGACGGCGAACGACTCGTTGCCAACGGCCTCGCGTGCGCACCCCACCGCGTGGCCGAGGCCCTTCGGGTCGTCCTGGTACACGATCGTGACACGCCAGTCACGCCCGATCGACCTCAGTCGCTCCGCCGTCTCGAACTTCCCCTTCGCCTCCAGCGCGTCGAGCAGAGCCTCATCGGGGGCGAAGTAGGCGTCGATCGCCGGCTTCGAGCGGCTGCTGACGACAACGATGTGATCGATGCCCGCGCCGAGCGCCTCGTCGATCACAATCTGGATCGCCGGCTGGTCGCCGATCGGGAAGAGTTCCTTCGGAACCGACTTTGTCGCCGGAAGAAACCGCGTGCCGAGGCCCGCCGCCGGAATGACTGCACTGCGGACCTGCATGCATCGGACGATATCTTTGGGAACTCGATGCCCACGTATGTCTACAAGTTCGTCGACACCGGCGAGACGATCGAGGTCCAGCAGGGCTTCCACGATGAGAACCTCACCGCGATCGCTCACCCCGACTCAGGCGACGTCCTTCCCGTCAAAAAGGTGTTCACCCCGGTCGGTGTGACCTTCAAAGGCTCCGGCTTCTTCAAGACCGACAATCGCGGCAAGAAGTCGGCGAGCTCTGCTACGTCGACCTCAACCGAGTCGGGCAGCTCGTCGAGCGCCGATTCATCGACGAAGTCTGAGGCGGGTTCGAAGTCGGAGGCGGGTTCGAAGTCGGAGACGAGGTCGGAATCGAAGTCCGACACCAAGTCGGAATCGAAGTCCGAGTCGAAGCCGGCCAAGAAGACCGAGTCGAGCAGCTCAGCCAAGACGACCTGACCGGCTTGTCAGGCGGATAGCCTCCGCTTGACCGACTCCCTCCGATCGTTCCCGATCCGAGGAGACTCTGATGCACGTCGTGGCCCGAGCCCGACTCGTCCTCGCCCGTCGGCCATGGGTCTACTGGGCAATCGTCGCCGCCCTGGGCACAGCGCTCGCCGTCGGTGTCAATGGTCAGCTCACAGCGCTCGACGAGGCGCGGCACAACTGGGGGTCGACCCGCAGCGTGCTCGTCGCTGAACGCCCCCTCGAACCCGGTGACCCGATCGAGGTCCACGTCGTCGATCTTCCCGTTGCGGCGATCCCACCGGGCGCCTTGGACGACCTTCCCGGCGGCGCCCAGCTCCACCAACGAGTCGGCATCGGCGAGGTGCTGACCGACCTCGATCTCACTGCGGTTCCCGGGCCGGCAGCGCGGGCGGCGCCAGGCACGGTGGTCGTCGCACTGTCCGACCCGCTCAGCCGCGGCGTGACCATCGGGCTGAAGGTGCAGGTGGCAACCGATGGCCTGGTGATCGCCGACTCGGCAACTGTGGTCGAGGTGGCCGACGATGTGATCTTCGTGGCCGTCAACGCCTCCGACGCCCCGATGGTCGCCGTCGCCGCCCAGCAGGGCATCGCCTCGCTGCTCTACCTCCCGTAACGACCTACCCGACATCCTCCGCTGACAGCCTGGGGCTGGAGCTGGCGCTGACGCTGGGAACGATGCGGGCCGACCAGGGACGCGGCTCGTCCCAGTGGTGGCCGACGATCTGGCCGGCGGCGAGCGAAGCGAGAAACTGCATGGGGCCGTCGAAGTCGGGTATCTCCATGTAGGCCGCGCCGAGCGCATCGGGAACATGGCCGTCGCTGCCTGCGCCACCGACGATGCCGAACTCGGCCGCGAACTCGGCCGCCCGCCGATTCAGGCTGGCGAGCGACGTCTTGGCGTTGAACACCTCGACAGCATCGATCAGGTCAGCCTCGGCCAATTCGTACAGGGCAGACTCGCTCATGTTGCGTCGCATCGGATCGAACGGATGCGGGATGTACACCACCCCACCCTGGTCGCGGATCGCCCTGGCAGCGTCGATGTGGCCGATCCCCGTCGGGATCCGCTCGGTGAGGAACAGCCCGATGATCTCGCCCGCGGCGGTTCGGAGTTCTTCGCCGACGATCACCCGGCAATCGAGCTGGTCGGCCAATTCGACCGCGCCGGCAACCGCGTTGTGATCGGTGATGCACACCACGTCGAGACCGCTCGCCGTCACTGCGGCGGCGAACTCGTCAGGGGTCGTGGTCGAGTCGCCGCTCCACATCGTGTGCGTGTGCAAATCGACACGCACTGTTCCGTCAGCCTGCGTCAGCGCAAGGTGCGGATGTCGATCGACCGCCTCGGACGACGGGGCAACCATGCGTCCTCAGGAACCCGACATCGTCACGTCGCGGATCACGAGGCTCATGCCGGCCGAGCGCATCGGGAGCCACTCGAGGTCGCCTCCGATCTCGACGATGTCGAGCAACATCCGCTGCAGCGTGGACGCAATCGTGATCTCACGGACCGGCGCACCGACAGCGCCATTCGAGATGAGCAGACCGGCCGCTCCGGTCGAGAAGTCGCCGCTGATCGGATTGACGCCGGAGTGGAGCCCCTGCATCTGCTGAACGAGCAGGCCGTCGTCGATGTCGGCGATCAACTCCTGTTGGCTGCGCGTGCCGGGGACGAGCGACAGTGCCAGGCAACCCACGCCAGGCGTGCCGGCGAATCCCCCACGAGTGGCGTTGCCCGTCGAGACAGTCCCCGCACGACGAGCCGAGTACGAGTTGTGGACGAACTGCTGCAGCACACCGTCCTGGATGAGCACGTTGCGACGGCCGGCGAGGCCCTCCCCGTCGACGTCGGTCGCGGTGTAGGCCTTCGGGTTCGTCGGGTCGTCGACCATCGTGACCGACGACGCTGCCACGGTCTCACCGAGCCGGTCGCGGAACAACGATCGGCCCTTCACCACGGCCTCGCCGTTGAGCGTCGAGGAGATGACCCCGATGAACTGTGCGGTGACATACGGATCGAGCACCACCGTCAGCCGGCGACTCGACGGCTGCGTCGCTCCGAGCAGCCGGGTTGCTCGATCCACGGCCTCGCGGGCGGCCCGTTCGAGGTCGAACTCGTCGGGCGAGCGGCCGACAGAGAAGCCGAATCCGGTCTGCGTTTCGGCATCATCGCCATCGCCTTCGTCGGCGAGCGTCGACACGGACACGTAGCAACCGTTCTCCCGGCCCGACATCCGGATGCCGGTGGTCGACGCCACCGCCGACTCGCCGGACGCATCGGCGTAGTTCGAGTCGTCGACGCGTACGCGTGGATCGGCGCCCGACGCCAGCTTCTCCAGTTCTTTCGCAAGGTCGATCTTGCGGTCCGTCGGGAAGTCGGCCAGGTCGTCGTTCCACAACGGCTGCTCGGTGACCGCAACGCCATCGGGCTCGGCCAGCGCCGCCCATTCATCGACCGTGCCGAACTGCACGTTGTCACGCGCTTCGGCGAGCACCTCGACGATCGCCGACTCGTCGAGCGTCCCGGCGTAGGCGAAGCCGGTGCGGCCGTCGCGGATAACCCGGATGCCGATGCCCTCGCTCTGCGCCGACACGAAGTGCTCGACGTCGCCCTGATACACCCGCACCTCGGTCTCGCCGCCCCGGGCGACGAACGCCTCGATCTGTTCCCCCGAGCCGGCCTGGGCGACCACTCGATCGGCGACCGCCTGCAGCCCGCTCTCGAACCCGCTCATCCCTGACCTCGCGACGTAACACGTGGTGTCTGACACCAATTGCTACAGGGGGTCATGCGGTGCCGCCGACGGTCATCGACTTGACCCGCAGCGTCGGTTGGCCATCGCCGACCGGCACGCCCTGGCCATCCTTCCCGCAGGTGCCGGGGCTCCCCATCGAGAAGTCGTTGGCGAGCATGTCGATGTCGGCGAGGACCTTCGGGCCGTTGCCGATCAGGTTCCCGTCGCGCAGCGGCTCGGTGATCTCGCCGTTCTCGATCAGGTAGGCCTCGGTCATGCCGAAGACGAAGTCGCCCGACGCTGTGTTCACGCTGCCACCGCCGAGCTTGGCCACGTACACGCCGTTGGGTGTCGAGGCGATGATGTCGTCGGGATCGTCGGGGCCGTCGAGTACGAACGTGTTGGTCATGCGCACCATCGGCAGGTACTGGTAGCTCTGACGGCGGCCGTTGCCCGACTGGGGGCGACTGTCCTTGCGGGCGCGCAGGTAGTCCCACATGTAGTCGGTGAGGATGCCATCCTCGATGAGCACGTTGCGTTGGGTGATGTGGCCCTCGTCGTCAAAACCGAGCGTGCCCCACTCCCCCGGCATCGTGCCGTCGTCGACGAGCGTCACGAGTGGCGAGGCGACCTGCTGGCCGACCTTGCCGGCGTAGACGCTCGCACCTTTTTGGATGTGATCGGCCTCCAGGCCGTGGCCGCACGCCTCATGGAACAGCACGCCGCCGGTGCCGTGCTTGATCACGACGGGCATCGCTCCCGACGGAGCAGGGCGAGCCCGCAGTTTCGTGATTGCCTGGCGGGCAGCCTCGCGTGCGAGTTCCTCCACGTCGACGGTGTCGAAGATCTCGAAGCCCACGGTGTGCCCCATCGACTGGTAGCCGGTCTGCATGCCGGCGTCGCCGTCGGCAATGGCGCTGATGCGCAACAACGTTCGCACGACCTCGTCGTTGGTGAAGACGCCGTCGGTGTTGGCGACGAGGACCGTCTTCCGACTGTCGCCGTAGCCCGCCGACACCTGCACGATCTCCGGCCCGAACGACCGGGCAGCGTCGTTCATCCGTTCGAGCAACTCCACCTTGGCGGCCTTGGCGACCGAATCGGGATCCTGCTCGACGATGTTCGGCCGGTGTGGTGCCGACGCGGTGAGTGCAACGGTACGAACCCCACCCCCACCTCGGCTCGCAGCGGCCGCGGCCGCACTCGCCGCCGCAACCAAGCCGGGTTCCGACAGATCGGAGGTGTAGGCGAAGCCGGTGGTCTCGCCAGCAACAACCCGGATGCCGGCGCCGCGATCTCGGCCGCTCGACACCTGTTCGACCTTGCCGTCGTCCAAGCCCGCCGAGGTCGAGCGTTTGTCCTCGGCGTACACCTCGGCAAACTCGGCGCCGGTGCTGACTGCACCGGCAAGTACCCGTTCCAGAACATCGGAGGCGATCACCCGGCTGATCCTACGGGAGCACCCATCGCCCATCCACGCCGGCTCCGTTGCGCTCGGTGATGGTCGCGTTAGCGTGGTGTCCGTGAATCTTGAAGTAGGAATGCGCGGCGACGCCAAGCTGGTGGTCACCGACGCCGACACTGCGCGCGCTCTCGGCTCGGGCACCGTCGATGTACTCGGCTCACCCCGCCTCGTCGCCCTCTGCGAGGAAGCGTGTTGCAATGCCCTCGAGAACGCACTCGAGGACGGGGCAACCACCGTGGGCATGCGGATCCAATTCGATCACCTCCAGCCCACACCCGTCGGGGCCGAGGTGGTCGCCGAAGCTCTGCTCGAAAAAATCGAGGGGCGACGCCTCAAGTTCACGGTGTCGGCATCCGACCCGGGCGGGCTCGTCGCCGCCGGCAAGATCACGCGTGTACTGGTCGACCTCGACCGCTTCATGACCAAGTGCTGCGACGTCTGACCGACCCTCGCCAGGCGTTGACCCACCCGAAATTCGGAGCCAACATCGCGCTACACGCAATGATCGCGCCGAATTTCGGGGTTGGGGCGTGTTTCTGGGTCTGACCGTCAGGCGAGGTTGCTGCTTCTCGGGTAGATGTCGGCCGGATCGGTGAGGACGTTCACGAGATACGGCACGCCGCTGGCGAAGGCACGATCGAGTGCCGGGCCGATCTCGGCCGGCGAGCTGACCGTCTCGCCGCCTCCGCCGAGCGACCTCACCACCTCGTCGTAACGACAACCCGGCTGGAGGTCGCATGCCATGTCCCAGCCGTAGATGGCCTGCATCGGGTGCTTCTCGAGGCCCCACATCCCATTGTTGCCGACGATCATCACGACCGGCAGTTCGTGGCGTACGAGCGAATCGACGTCCATCAGGCTGAATCCCGCGGCGCCATCGCCGAGCAGGAGCACGACCTGCGACGACGGCCGCACGACACGCGCGGCGATTGCATAGCCGAGCCCGTTGCCGAGGCAGCCGTACGGGCCGGTGTCGAGCCAGCCACCGGGCTCGAACACCTCGATGAACTTGCCGGCATATGACGCGAAGTCGCCGCCGTCGCAGATCACAACAGCGTCGCGCTCGAGTCGTCGACGTAGTTCGCCGTAGATGCGGCTCGGCCTGATCGGGTCGGCGTCGGCCTCCATGAGCGCGACCTCGCCGGCCGTCGCATGCGCCTCGGCGTCACGCAGTTCCGCAATCCAGTCGGTGTGGTCGACGCGATCACCCGCGTGGTCGGCAAGCCCGGTGAGCGTGGCGGTGATGTTGCCGACGACCGTCAGCACGTCGATGTGGGCGGCGCGCTGCGATTCGGCGTCGACGACGTGGGCCACGGTCGCCGAACCGAACCGTCCGAAACCGATACGGAAATCGAGTGGTGTGCCGAGTACCACGACGAGATCGGCACGCTGTTTGAGCAGCCCCCGAGTGCGCAGGAACGCCAGCTCGTGGTCGGCAGGGAGCAGGCCGCGACCCATGCCGTTGAAGTAGCACGGCACACCGAGCGCACCGGCCGCAGCCGCGAGTTCGTCCCAGGCCCCGTCCCAGTACACGTCGGAACCCACGATGAACGCCGGGCGTTGCGCGCCCGCGATCAATGCGGCGAGGGCCCCCACATCGTCGGGATCGGGAGCGACACCGGATTCGGCGCGGACGTCGACCGCGGGAACGTCGCCCGACGATGGCCCGAACACGTCGAGTGGAAAGTCGAGGAACGTCGGACCGCGGTGTGGCTCGATCGCCAAGCGGGCGGCCTCGTGGACCATGGCGCCCGCCTGCTCGGGGTCGGTGACCGTCGCCGCCGACTTCGTGATCGACGCCAGGATCGGAACATGGTCGAGTTCCTGCAACGATCCAGCGCCCCAGCGGCCCTGCGGCGCCCGCCCGCCGAGCACGACCACGGGAGAACCGTTGAAGCGCGCCGACGTCACCGCCGAGACCCCGTTGGTGATTCCGGGCCCGGCGGTCAGCGCGGCGAACCCAGGCCGGCGAGTCAGCTTGGCGTACGCCTCGGCAGCGAACGTCGCCGACTGTTCGTGTCGGGTGTCGATCACGCGCATGCCCTGATTGCGGGCCGCGTCGTAGAGCGGCCAGATGTGGCCCCCGTTCAGGGTGAACATCACCTCGGTGCCGAATGCCGACAGAGCGGCAACCGCCTGTTCGCCTGCGTGTCCTTCGATCAGTGCCATGCCAACCGACCGTAATCCGCGCCTACAGTACCGGGGTGATGCAGGTCGCCCAGGAGGCCCCCGCGCCGGAACGGCAACACCGGGTGTTCTGGTGGAAGGAGGCGCTCATCGTCGCCGTCTTCTACGGGATCTACTCGTTCACCCGCAACCTCTTCGGCTCCAACAAGATCGCCGCTGACGGCATCCCCGAGCAGGCCTTCACGAACGCCGAACGTGTCATCCGTGCAGAGTTGTGGCTTCACCTCTACCACGAGCAGACGGTGCAGTCGTGGTTCCTCCCCTACCGACTGTTCATCCAGTTCTGGAACGTGTACTACGGCACGGCGCACTTCATCGTCACGCTCGGTGTCTTCGTCCTGCTGTACGTCAAGCGCGCCGACGTGTTCCCCCAGTGGCGCAACACGCTGGCCGCGATGACGGCCCTGGCGATCATCGGGTTCGCATGGTTCCCGCTGATGCCACCCCGACTACTCGACGAACCGTGCCCACGCGACGACCCGACGAGCTACGGCGGTGCCTGCATCGAGAGCGACCTGCGCCCCGAGGGTGGTTTCGGGTTCGTCGACACACTCGTCGAGTACGGCGGACCATGGTCGTTCGATTCCAAGACGATGGCGTCGATCTCCAACCAGTACGCCGCGATGCCCAGCTTGCACATCGGGTGGTCGACGTGGTGTGCGATCGCACTCTGGCCGCTCCTGCGGCGATGGTGGACCAAAGTGCTCGTCCTGCTCTATCCGATGACCACGTTGTTCGCCATCGTGGTGACCGCCAACCACTACTGGCTCGACGGAATCGGTGGTCTCGCCGCGTTCGGCGTCGGCGCCCTCATCGGCTGGGGGCTGCACCGATGGAACCAGGAACGCCTCGATCGGCGGTTCGCCGCCGAGCATCAACTGAGCACTTCGTCACAGTGCCGCGCATGAGCGGCCGACTGGTCGTATCGTTGACTCCACAATGAGTCAGATGCGACTGAACCCCCTCAACGGACGGTGGGTGACCATCGTGGCCGAGCGGGCTGAACGCCCGAGTGACTTCGCTCCGCGTGACCGCTCGGTCGACACCGACTCGAACCAACCGTGTCCGTTCTGTCCCGGCAACGAAGAAGCAACCCCGCCGGCCCTCGAAACCGTCGAGGCCGACGGTTCCTGGTCGATGCGGGTGATCCCCAATCGATATCCCGCGTTCGACGGCGAGGAAGCGTTCGCCGTGCACAACCTCGGGCCGGTGTTCGTGATGGCCGAGGCGAGCGGCATCCACGAGGTCTTCGTGTACTCGCCCGACCACGACTCCGGTCTGCACCTGCTCGACAACGACCACGCGGCCCAGTTGATGCGGGTACTGCGCGATCGGTTCGCCGCCCACGCTGCCACGCCGCAGGTTCGTTACACCCAGGCGATCGTGAACCACGGCTGGGAGGCCGGTGCCTCGCTCGCCCATCCGCACGGCCAGATACTCGGGTTGCCGTTCGTTCCCGGCGAGATCCTCGACGAGGAACGTGCCTTCGCCCGTTTCGCCGGTGGCTGTCTGCTGTGCACCACGGTCGAGGCCGAACTCTCCGCCGACGAGCGAGTGGTGTTCGCCAACGACGACGTCGCAGTGATCGCGCCGTACTGGAGTGGTGTGCCCTACGAGATGCTGGTCGTACCGCGCCATCACGAAGGGCACCTCCAAGATGCGCCCGACGAGAGCTTGGCTGCGGTCGGTATTGCACTGCGCGATGCACTCGGCCACCTCAATGCTGAGCTCGGCGATGTCGCCTTCAACCTCGGTTTCCACACCGCCCCGCACCAGCACACCGGCCAGTACCACTGGCACGCCCACATCTGGCCCAACCTCGTCACACAGGCCGGTTTCGAACGCGGTACCGGTGTGATGATCAACATCGTTCCACCCGAGCAGGCGCGTGACGCGCTGCGCTCGGTGGCCGCGTCGGCCTGAGCCGGCTCGCCGACCGATCCGCTTCACGGCCGACTCTGCCTCAGCCAGGCGACCGAGAGCCGAGCCACACCATCGACATCGGACCGATGTCGATGAGTGCCGACGATCCGAGCCCCTGGCACGCCTCGTCGACGCCCGTGACCCGACGCTGCTCGTCGCCACGATGGCCGCTTCCCCACCAACCCGCATCGTCGGTGTCGATGATCACGTCCCACTGGCCGCCCCACGGCAGCCCGACGCGATAGCCGGGTCGGATCACCGGCGTGAGGTTCGCGATGCAGACGACAGCCGCCGATCCGTCAAGATCCCATCGAGCGAACGCATACAGGCTGTGCGCAGCATCATCGGCGTCGAGCCATTGGAAGCCGCCCGGCTCGTTGTCACGGCGCCAGAGGGCCGGCCACGCATCGCTGGCGCGGTTCAACGCGCCGATCAGGTCGTTGACGCCACGATGGGCGGGGTACTCGAGGAGGTGCCATGGCAGTGCCGCCTCGTCGTTCCACTCCTGCCACGGGGCCAACTCGGCGCCCATGAAGACGAGTGGTGCGCCGGGCATCGACCACTGCCAGGCATACAGCGCGCGCAGCGCTGCGAACCGTTGCCAGTCGTCGCCGCCCATCTTGCGCAGCAGGCTCCCCTTGCCGTGCACCACCTCGTCGTGGCTCAACGGCAACACGAAGCGTTCGTCATAGGCGTAGAGCAGCGCGAAGGTCATCTCGTTGTGGTGGTGGCTGCGATGCACCGGATCGAGCGCAAGGTAGTCGAGCGTGTCGTGCATCCACCCCAGGTTCCACTTGTGGGTGAAGCCGAGACCGCCCATCGATGCCGGTGCAGTGACACCCGGCCACGACGTCGACTCTTCGGCGATCATCAAGGCATCGGGGAACTCGTCGCCGACCACCGATGTCGTTTCACGGAGGAACGTAAGGGCTTCGAGGTCCTCGCGCCCGCCGTACTTGTTCGGCGTCCACTCGCCGTGAGCACGTGAGTAGTCGAGGTACAGCATCGAGGCAACGGCGTCGACGCGCAGGCCATCGACATGGAACTGATCGAGCCAGTACAACGCATTCGACACCAGGAAATTGCGGATCTCGTTGCGTCCGTAGTCGAACACATAGGTTCCCCAGTCAGGGTGCTCGCCGCGGCGGGGGTCGGGATGCTCATAGAGCGGGGTGCCGTCGAAGCGAGCCAGGCTCCACTCGTCACGTGGAAAATGGGCGGGGACCCAGTCGACGATGACACCGATCTTGCGTCGATGCATCTCGTCGACGAATCGACGGAGACCATCGGGCTCGCCGAAGCGAGCGGTCGGCGAATAATAGCCCGACACCTGATAGCCCCACGAGCCGCCGAACGGGTGCTCGGCGATCGGCATGAGTTCGACGTGGGTGAAGCCGAGGCGGGCAACGTGGTCGCCGATCTGCGTCGCCAGTTCGTCCCACGTCTCGACCGAACGCTTCCACGACGCAAGGTGAACCTCGTAGATCCGTAGCGGCGACGTGCCGTCGAGCGTCGTCCTGCGGTCATGCATCCAGTCATCGTCGGTCCATCGGTGGCCACCCGAGGTGGGCACCACGCTGGCATCACTCGGCGGACGCTCGCTCTGGCGAGCCATCGGGTCGGCCTTGTGCAGAGTGGCCCCGTCACGGGTGGTGATCACGAACTTGTACCGGTGGCCGCTTTGTGCCGCCGGGGCCACCATGGTCCAAATGCCCGTCGCAACAGCCGACGGAACCGGCGCCAGCGGTTCGGGAACCCAATCGTTCCAGTCTCCGATGATGGCGACGCCCGCCGCGTTGGGTGCCCACACCCCGAACCGGATCGAGCGCGCCGAGCCCGATTCGTCGACGAGGAGCGGTTGCGGGCCGAGGAGTTCCCAGAGTCGCCGATGCGTCCCCTCGCCAAACAGGTGGAGGTCGAGATCACCGATCGGTCGGGCGACATGAGCCATCACCATCCAGGGTAGAGCGTTGGCGGGAGTAGGGTGCGCGCCCGTGCGCGTCTTGATGCTCTCGTGGGACTTCCCACCCCGCGGCACCGGCGGGATCGCGGCGCAGGTGAGCGGCCTCAGTGCGGCGCTCGCTGCCGCCGGCCACGACGTCGTGGTGCTCACCGTGGCCGACCGACCGGCCGAGCTCGGAGCCAAGCCTCCGCCCGGGGTACGTGTGTTGCGCACGCTCGTCGACCTTCCGTGGCTGCCGCCGGTGGAGGCGGTCACTCGAATCGCGTCTGCAAATCACACGGTGACCAAACTCGGCTCCCGATTCGTCGGCGATCTCGCAGGCTGGGAGCCCGACGTGGTACACGGCCACGACTGGCAACTCGGCTGGGCCGCCGACTCGCTTGCCGCGCGGTACGACGTGCCGTTCGTGTTGACGATGCACGGCACCGAGCGAGTGCGTCATGGCGGACAGCTTCCGCTCGGCCACCCGACCGACATCAACTCGATCGAATGGTGGTTGGCCTTCCAGGCTGACCGCATGATCGCTCCGACCCGCTTCATCGTCGAGCAACTGGTGATCGGGTTCGAGCTCGACGTCGAACACATTGCGCACATCCCCAACGGCATCGACCCATCGCTGTGGCGGCCCGCCCGCCCGGTGATCGCGCCGCAACGCCAGCGTGACCCACTGGTCGTCTCGTGGGGACGCGTGCAGTACGAGAAGGGGTTCCAGGTGCTGGCCCGAGCGATCCACGCGCTGCGCAGCCGGGTCCCCGACGTCCACGGCGTCATCGCCGGACGCGGCAGCTATCTGCCCGAACTGCAGACACAGATCGACGTCGAGGGTGTCAGCGACCTCATCGAGCTCCCCGGGTTCGTCGCCGACGGCGACCTGCGCCACCTCGTCCACCGTGCAGGGTGCGTCGTCATCCCGTCGCTCTATGAGCCGTTTGGCATCGTGGCGCTCGAAGCGCTCGCTGCCGGGGCACCGCTGATCGTGGCGAGAACGGGTGGGCTCGCCGAACTCATCGTGGGCACCAACGCCGGCGTCACGTTCGAACCCGGGAATCCTGATGACCTCGCCGATGCGATCGAACAGGTGCTGATGAACAACGAACTCGCCACAATCCTGGTCGCCAACGCCCGCGACCTCGTGGAACAGAAGTACGCGTGGGGGGCGATCGCCCGTGCCACAGCCGACGTGTACGCCTCCGCTCAGATCACGTCTGCGTGAACTCTCAGAGTCGCCGAATCAGACCGCTCCGAGGAGTCGCTAACGTCTGCGCCGATGCGACCGCTTCACCAGTTCACCGTCACCAGCAACGTGCCAGATTCGTTGCGTGCGCTCGAGGGCATCGCCGCCAACCTGCAGTGGGTCTGGACCAGACAGTTGGCTCAGGTCTTCGATCGGCTCGACGGCTCGCCGACCAGTCGTTCCTGGCGTGAGACGGGCCAGCATCCGGTCGACCTCGTCCGACGGACCTCACCTGGATGCTGGGAGGCGCTCGCCGACGACGAGCAGTACGTCGAACAGGTCGAACATGCCCGGCAACGCCTCGATGCCGCACTCAACGGCTCGAGCTGGTTCGGCCGACGCAGCAGCGACGGCCAGACCCCACTCGACCTCGTCGCCTATTTCTCGCCCGAGTTCGGGATCACCGAAGCACTGCCGCAGTACTCGGGCGGCCTCGGTGTGCTTGCCGGCGATCATCTCAAGGCCAGCTCCGATCTGGGGGTGCCACTGGTCGCAGTCGGGCTGCTCTATGCCGAGGGCTACTTCCATCAGGAACTCGACGGCGACGGGTGGCAGCGCGAACGCAACGAGCGCATCGACCCCGAAGCGCTCGGCGTCCAACCGACGGGGATCGAGGTGCACGTCGACCTCGCGGGTGTCGATGTGACGGTGCGGGTGTGGCGCGTCGACGTGGGGCGGATCCCGCTGTACCTCCTCGACACGAACGTTCCCACCAATCCGCCCGAGGCGATCGCCGTCACCGATCGGCTGTACGGCGGTGACGAGCAGCACCGCCTGCGCCAAGAGATCATCCTGGGCATCGGCGGTGTGCGGGCGCTGCGGGCGCTCGGCATCGAACCGCAGGTGTTCCACACCAACGAGGGTCACGCCGGCTTCCTCGGATTCGAACGCATCCGCGAGTGGATCGATCGTGGCCTGTCGTTCCCCGAGGCGATCGAGGCGGTCCGCGCCGGAAGCGTCTTCACCACCCACACGCCGGTGCCGGCCGGCATCGATCAATTCCCGCTCGAACTCTTCGAGCGATACTTTGCGTCGTTCGCCGAGCAGTGCGGCATCACGTTCGCCGAACTCGTCGAACTCGGTCAGGGCGCCGCCGACGACACCAAGTTCAACATGGCGCTGATGGGTCTGCGATTGGCGGCGCGAGCCAACGGTGTCGCCCGACTGCACGGCGAGGTCTCGCGCCAGATGTTCGGTGGGCTCTGGCCCGACCTGCCCGTCAGGGAGACGCCGATCGGTCACGTGACCAACGGCGTCCACGCCCGGTCGTGGGTCAGCGACCGAGTCGACGAGTTGCTGGTACGAGCCATCGGCGACGACTGGCACCTGGCCGACGAGGGCGACTGGGCCCAGGTGAAGCACCTCGACCATCACGAGATCTGGGAGGTTCGCAATCAGGGTCGCCGGGAACTCGTCGGCATGGTGCGCCGCCTCACCGGAGAAGACGTGCTCGATCCCGGCGTACTGACCATCGGATTCGCCCGGCGCTTTGCCACCTACAAGCGCTCCACACTGCTGCTCAGCCAGATGGAGCGCCTCAAGGCGTTGTTGCTCGATGCCGACCGACCCGTGCAGTTCGTCTTCGCCGGCAAGGCCCACCCCGCTGACGAGCCGGGGAAGGCAATGATCCGCGAGATCGATCGGCTGGCGCGCACTGCCGAGGTCGGCCATCGGTTCGTGTTCATCGCCGACTACGACATCGGCATCGCGCGAACGATGTACCACGGCTGCGACGTGTGGTTGAACACCCCGCGTCGTCCGATGGAAGCGTGTGGAACCAGTGGAATGAAGGCAGCCCTCAACGGGGTGCTCAACTGCTCGATTCGTGACGGCTGGTGGGACGAGATGTCCGCTGATCGCAATGGCTTCGACATCGCGTCGTTCGACCACGACGGCGACTACGAGCGACGCGATCGCCGTGAGGCTTCCGATGCCTTCGACGTGATCGAGAACCACATCGTGCCCTCGTTCTACGGACGTGGCGACGACGGCCTCCCCCACGACTGGATCGACCGGATCACCACGAACTGGCTGACGCTGGGGTGGAACGTGATCGCCACGCGAATGGTTCGCGACTATGTCACCCAGTACTACGAGCCCGCGGCTACCAGCTCCGACGCCGTCAGTGCCGGCGACGCTGGACCCGCACGTGAGTTGGCCGCCTGGAAGCGGCGCGTCGCTGAGGCATGGCCCGGGGTCAGGGTGACGATCGACGCCGACGAGTCGAGCATCGATCCGGGCGCGGCGACCGACGAGCGGTGCGTCGTGGCCCATGTCGACCCGGGCGGGCTCACCGAAGACGAGCTCAAGGTGCAGGTTCTCCACGGCCCGGTCAACGCCGACGGGCAGTTCGACGAGACGCGGCTGGCCGTCATCGACATGAAGGCCGAGGGCGAGGGTCGATTCACTACGAGTTTCGTGCCAGGGGAAGCCGGGCGCTGGGGTGTGATGGTGCGCGCCCTGCCGACACACAGGCTGCTGACGAACCCGTTCGATACCGGCCTCATCGCCACCGACTGACCGGTCTTTCCGGACCCGACCCCAACAGACCGGCCCGGTCTTTCCGGACCCGACCCCAACAGACCGGAATCAACGCTCGCAACGCGAGCGACCGTCGTTAGCCTGCCGCGGGTGACCCCCGACGTCGATGTCCAGAGCGCGACGGCCGCGCCGTCGCCGAGGATGTTGTTCATCGCCTTTGGCGGGCTCATGGCAAGCCTCGCCGCCGGCTACGGCGTGCTGTTCACGATCGTCGACGACTATCGCGACGAATTCGGGATCAGCGAAACGGCGATCGGGCTGGTCATCGGGATCGGGTTCCTTGCCGCGTTCATGTCGCAGGTGTTGATCGCCCCGCTCGCGGACCGCGGCCATGCCCGCAAGGTCGTGCTGTTCGGCATTGCGATCAACGTCGTCGGTCTGTTGCTGATGGGATTCAGTACAACGCTGACTCCGATCCTCATCGGTCGCTTCATCTCCGGCATCGGTATCGGCGCGGCAATCCCTGCGGCGCGCCGCATCGTCATCCTCGCCGACCCGAATCACCTCGGCCAGAATCTCGGTCGACTCCTCGCCGCCGAAGTGTTCGGCTTCGCCATCGGCCCCGCCCTATCGGCGTTGCTCGTCGGGCCGTTCGGGATTCCGGCACCGTTCGTCGTCGTGGCCACCGCCACCGTGGTCATGCTTGCCTTCGTCGCTCGGGTCAACGTCGTCGAGACCGTGTCGAGCGTGCACCGACGGCTGGCAGTCGACCTGCTGAAAATCCGCCCATTCGCGGGCGCCGTCGTGCTGGGTTCGGCGGTGTTTGTGATGATCGGGTCGTTCGACGCCCTCTGGGCCCTCGTGCACTCCGATCTCGGCACCACGAAATGGGTGGCCAACCTCGGCATCACGCTCTTCGCGCTTCCGCTCATCATCCTCGGACCGATCGGTGGACGTTGGGCGCAGGTGTACGGGCCGTTCAAGGTGGCCGTGGCCGGCCTCATCGGCGGAGCCATCTTCATGTCGCTCTACGGCGTGATGCCGACCGGTGGCCTGATCTTCGCCGTCGCCATGCTGCACGCCGTGAGCGATGGTCTCACGGTGTCGAGCACCGGCGTGGCGGTCGGCATGACCGTGCCGGAGGATCGCCAGGCGGGGGCACAGGGCGTGCTCGGCGGGGCCCAAGCGCTGGCCGCGGGGATCATGGCGGTGGTCACGGGCGCCCTGTACGACGAGTTCGGCCGTGCGGTCGCCTACGCCGTCTGTGGGACGGTGATGCTCGTGCTCGTCGCTGCGGGTGCTTGGCTTGCCCGCTCCGCCTGGTCGCTGAAGCGTCCCCTCTACGTCGACGACCTTGTCGGGCCCGAACCGGCACCCGTGGCGTCGACCGGCTGAATTCGCTGACTCCGGAGCAGCTCGCACACGTGCGAAACCCACCTGCGATGAGATCCAGGTGCACCTGCTGCACCGGAACCTCATCGCAGCCTTCGCACGACGCCAACTCGTACGCTTGTCGGATGGAGTGGACGGTGCACGGCGAGCGAACGTTGTACGACAGCGAGTGGATGCGCCTTGCGCTCGTCGATGTCGAGCTGCCGAGCGGTCCCCGCTTCGAACACCACGTGTTGCGGATGCCCGCCGAGGCCGCTGGTGTCGTCGTCGACGACCCCGCCCGCGGCGTGCTCTTGCTCTGGCGCCATCGCTTCATCACCGGCACGTGGGGATGGGAGATCCCCGCCGGTCGCGTCGACAACGGTGAGTCGGCCCTCGAGGCTGCTACCCGCGAGACCCTGGAAGAGTCGGGTTGGGAGCCCGGTCCCCTGACGCTACTCACTCGCTACTTCCCGAACAACGGCACGACCGACGCGGCATTCAGCGTCTTCCTGGCCACCTCGGCCACGTACGTCGGCGAACCGACCGACCCCGACGAAGCCGAACGCGTCGAGTGGCTCTCGTGGAGCACGATACGTTCCGAGATCGAAGCCGGCCGCGTCCGCGACGGCCTGTCGCTCACCGGGCTGCTGTACCGCCTCGCCTTCACCAACCGCTGACTCCACCGGCGCTCGGCTCTCATCTGCGACCCCATCGCCGAGGTGTGGCAGGGTGGAGCATGGCGTTCGGTCAGTCGTCGGGTCCGCCCGCAACGGGTCAGCAACTACGTGAGCTCCTCGAACTGCTCGCGGCGGCTGGGCACGCCGATTTTCGTGATGCGCGAGGGCCGATGGGATTCACGCAGCGTCAGGCGGCCGGCAAGTTCACCCGCGACGAAGCCGAGGAATTCATCGAACGCCTCCAGTCCGAGGTGTTCGGCGACGGACCGCCGGTCAGCTCGGCCGCCTCGGTGCCCACCCGTCCGTCATCGTCGAAGATTGCGCCACGCCCGCAGGTTCCGGACTCGCCCCGCCCGAGCTCACCACAGATCGCGCTCGACGGTGTCCCGGCGGAGGTTCTTGCAGCCGAACTGCAGCGCCGCGGCTGGGTCGTTCTCAACCCTGACTGACCGGGAGGACCACGCCTTTCGACGCACCCGGTGCCGGCATCAGACCCCGATGCCGTTGCGGGTGTCGAGAATCCGAGTGGGATTCGCGATCGGAGCAAAACCCGAACCCACCGGGAAGAAACCCGCAACATCAGCAAGCAGATCAATCGTCGAGTAACTGAACACACACACCCTGCCACCCGCACCAGGCTTCGCCAGCACCAGGTTCGGCACCGTCTGGCCAGCGGCATAGTTCAAATTCGACGCCTCCGGACGCGGCTGCCCACACGGATACACCGTCGCAAACCCAGCCGCCACCGCATTCACCGCCGTCATGTTCAACGCCACCGCAACCGCATCCGACGGCACCCCCGCCACACCAGCGACCTGCACCTCCAAGGTCTGACCGCCAGGAAGCACACCACCCACTCTGAGCTTGCGAACCTCCGAGGAACCGTTGAGCGTGTAGTAGAGCGCCGTGCCGGTCGGCTCGAGGACAAACGTCATGTCAGCAAGGCCGAATGCGCCGGTCAGAATCGGACTGTTGTAGTCGACGACGCCGGTCGCCGTCCGCAGCCACACGCGGCCGGATCCCCCATCGGCGAACAGGTAGCCGCCCTCGAACCCGACCGGCCATGCCCCACTCGGCACGAAAGCACCCGCTGTGATGAACGTGCCGATCGAGCGCGGGTAATCCGTGATTGGATCGGTGATTCCGGCCGGCGGGCCGGCGCACGGCGGGTTCTGACCTCTCGGGCACTGCCCTTCACGGGCATTCCATCCGTAGTTCGCGCCGGCCACACCATTGTTGACCTCCTCACGCGCGCTCTGGCCGACATCGTTGATGAAGAACCGCGTTGTCGGGCTGTTCGGGTCGAACGCGAATCGAAACGGGTTGCGCAGCCCCCAGGCATACAGCTCCGCACACGACGTGGCAGGCGTTGCGGGCAAGTTGCCTCGACTCCCGCAGGCAGCGGCCCCGAGCGCAGTGAGCGGATTCCCAGGCGCCGGTGCCCCGGTGAAACGGTCGAGCCGGAGAATCTTTCCGTTGAGCAGGCTGAGATCCTGCGCGGCGTCGTTGCTGCCGCCTGAGCCCGAGTCTCCCCGCGGGTCGCTGCCGGCGTCGCCGGTCGAGATGTACAAGTAGCCATCGACGCCGATGTCGAGGTCGCCACCGTTGTGGTTGCCGTTGACGGAGGAAATGTTGTCGATCAACACCTGTTCGGTCGCCACGTTGATGCTGTCGCCCGACATCACGAACGCGCTGACCCGGTTCACGCAGCCTCCTGGCGACCCGGGCGCCGACCGGGTGTAGAAGACGTACACGCGCCCCGATGTCGCAAAGGTCGGATCGTGGGTGAATCCGAGCAGTCCGCGTTCGCCTCCCGCGCACACCGCCAGTTGAGCCGCGGGCGCACCGAGAAGTTGACCGGTGACGGTATCGATGAGTCGGATGCGGCCGGAGTCCTGCTCGAGGACGACGACGCGGTTGCCGGGCAGTGACTCGACGGCAGTGGGTGACGCAACCGACGCGACGCCCACATCCGTGAGGCCACCCGCGGGCGCAGCCTCCGCTGCCTCATACCCTTGGCCGACGACGACAGCCGACATGATCACGACCAGAACGGCGAGCAGGCGCACCGCTCGAGAGTACCCGAGGTCGGTGGGAAGGTAGCGGGACTCGGCCGCAGACCAGCGGTCGCGAGCCGAGCGGGAGGTTCAGTGGCCGGTGAACTCGGCCTTGCCGGGGCCGTGTTCGAGAAAGCTGGCAACGCCGATCTGCGCGTCGTCGGTCTCGAACACCTCGACGAACGCGGCGCGCTCCAGCGCAAGGCCATCGACCAGCGACGTCGAGAGCCCGTCGTCGATCACACGCTTGGCAATCGCCTGCGCCGTGAGGGCCCCACCGGCCACCTCGGCGGCCAGTGCCAGTGCCCGGGCGTGCAGTTCATCGGGCGCGGCGACCTCGTCGACGAGCCCGATCCGCAACGCCTCCTCGGCGCGAACCTGACGGCCCGTGATGCACATCTCCTTGGCCCGACTGGCACCGATTGTTCGAGACAGCCGTTGGGTTCCACCGCCACCCGGGATGATCCCGAGCAGAATCTCCGGCTGCCCGAACACCGCCTTCTCCGAGGCGATCCGATAGTCACAGGCGAGGGCCAGCTCACAGCCTCCACCGAGTGCGTAGCCGCTCACCGCGGCGATCACGAATCGGGGCAGCGCCGCCAGCGCATCGAGCGTCGAATGGAACCCCGCAGCGATCGTGGCCGCCTCGGCCGGCCCTCCGAACTGTGAGATGTCGGCGCCGGCAGCCAGGATTCGGTCCCCGCCGGTGACGACGACCGCGCCAGGAAGGTCGGCCGCGAGTTCCGCGACGGCGCCACGGATCTCGGCGAGCAGCTCCTGGGAGAGGGCGTTGACCTTGCCGTTGGCGAGCGTGATGACAGCAACGCCATCATCTCGTCGATCGAGGGTGAGCAGTTCGAAATCAGCCATGCGGCGAGTCTTGCCGATGACGCTGACGCTCACCCGGGTCGGTCGAGACCGGGTGAGCGAAAGACCGGTTTGCGTGACATTTCCATTGGGACGGGCCGACCGAAGTGTCACGCAAACCGGGTTGGCCGGGTGGAGCCGGGTGGAGCCGGGTGGAGCCGGGTGGAGCCGGGTGGAGCCGGTTTGAGCCGGGTGGAGCCGGGTGGAGCCGGGTGGAGCCGGTTTGAGCCGGGTTGGCGTCAGGCGTCGACCGCGGCGAGCATCTCGTCGGCGGCGGTCCAGGGGTCGGTGGAACGCTCGACGACAGCATCGGCGAGTTCATCCCACCGCTCACCCGAACAGACGAGACGAGCGCGTCGCCCGAGCCGCGTGGCAACGATCTCGCGCAACTCCTCGCGCAGGCGGAACGCTCGACGCTCGGCCAGGAGGCCGGACGACTCGGCGTACGCCCGATGGGCCAAGACCGCATCCCACAACTCCGGTACGCCCTCGCCCGTCGATCCGATGGTCGGCAGAATCGGCGGACGCCACGTGTCGTGGGGCAGGTCGGACAGGTCGAGCATCTGCATCAGGTCACGGCTCGTCTCCTCGACGCCCTTGCGGTCGGCCTTGTTGATCACGAACACGTCGGCGATCTCCATGAGCCCGGCCTTGTTCGCCTGCACGCTGTCGCCCCAACCCGGGTTGACGACGACGACCGTGGTGTCGGCCTTGCCGGCAACCTCGACCTCGACCTGGCCGACGCCGACGGTCTCCACGAGGATCCAGTGCCGTCCGATCGCATCGAGCACCCGAACGGCTTCGGGCGTCGCCAGCGAGAGCCCTCCGAGATGGCCGCGTGTGGCCATCGAACGGATGAACACGCCGGGGTCGGTGGCGTGATCCTGCATCCGCACCCGATCGCCGAGGATTGCACCACCGGTGAACGGCGACGACGGGTCGATGGCGAGCACGGCGATCTCCAGATCCTGCGCCCGCAGGTGCCCGATCAGCGAGCTGGTCAGCGTGCTCTTGCCCGCACCGGGAGCGCCGGTCATGCCGACCGTGTAGCCCGATCCACTCAGCGGATAGGCGAGCCGACCGATGGTGCGGGCATCGTCGTCGCCACGCTCGATCAGCGACAGCAGTCGGGCGAGCGCACTGCGATCCCCATCGACAGCTGCTTGAAACAGCTCGGGCGCGGGGCGTTGACGTCGGCTCACGCGACTGGCCTCATGCCGCCTCTTCGGCGATGTTCACCACTTCGGTGACACCGTCGACACGGTCACGCATGATGCGTTCGATCCCGCCCTTCAGCGTCTGCGTCGACGCCGGACATCCCACGCATGCGCCGATGAGTTCGACCGACACGATGCCGGTGGCCTCGTCGACGTCGTGCAGGATGATGTCACCGCCGTCGGCCTGCAACGCCGGGCGGATGACCTCGATGGTGGCTTCGACCTGTTCACGCATGACGAAGGCCATTCAATCAGCCATGCTCGTACGATCGGTAGGCGTGCCCGCAGTCTTCGCCGCAGTCCTCACAAACGTCACGGCCCCCGTGCTCATTGCCCA
This sequence comes from Actinomycetes bacterium, assembly GCA_031430875.1. Classification (GTDB taxonomy): domain Bacteria; phylum Actinomycetota; class Acidimicrobiia; order Acidimicrobiales; family Ilumatobacteraceae; genus Sva-07. The sequence continues at coordinate 29,483 of JANPCI010000179.1, forward strand.
CCAGCGTGGCTGGGACGAAGCACTGCTCATCGGAGCCCCGATCCTGGCGATCATGGGCCTCCTCTGGCTCGCCAAGCGCCGGGTCGACGCCGCCCACGAGGCGTCCCACGGTGCCGGGTCAAACGTGACGGAATCCGACACCGACGATCACATTTGACCCGACACGTTTGACCCGGCACCGTGTGACGTTCAGCGGCGTTCGATGTGGGCGCCGACGGCCGACAGGCGACCGACCAGGTCGTCGTAGCCGCGGTCGATGTGGTGGATCCCGGTGATCTCGGTCTCGCCTTCGGCGGCCAGTCCCGCAACGACCATGGCCGCTCCCGCCCGAATGTCGTGTGCCCGAACCGGAGCACCGGACAGTCGGGGCACACCACGTACAACGGCGTGATGACCGCTCGTTCGCACGTCGGCTCCGAGCCGCTGCAACTCCTCGACGTAGCGGAACCGTCCTGGGTAGAGGTTCTCCGTCACGATCCCGACGCCGTCGGCCACCGCCAGCATGGTGATGATGAGCGGCTTGTAGTCGGTGGCGATTCCCGGGTACGGCAACGTCGCCACGTCGATAGAACGCAGACGGTCGGGCGCGCTGACACGCAACCGATCGTTGCGTCCGCGCTCGCTCACGGTCGTGATCTCGAGGCCCATGTCGGCGAACCGGTCGAGCAACATCACCATATGGTCGGGGCGAGCGCCTTCGATGTCGAGCTCACCGCCGGCCACCGCGACCGCCGCGACGTAGGTGGCCGCCTGGATACGGTCCGGGACGGTGTGGTGCGACACAGCTCGCAACGATCCACGCTCGACCCCGTCGATCACGAGCGTCGAGGTAGCGACGCCCGAGATCTGTGCACCCATCGCGATCAGGAACTCGCACAGGTCGGTTATCTCGGGTTCACGCGCCGCGTTGTTGATCGTGGTGCGGCCGTCGGCGAACACCGCTGCCGTCATCAGATTCTCCGTTGCACCGACGCTCGGGAAGTCGAACGTGATGTCGGCACCGTGCAACCGGTCGGCGGAGGCTTCGAGGTATCCGTGGCTGAATTTGAAGACGGCGCCCATGGCTTCGAGGCCGGCGATGTGCATGTCGATCGGACGTGATCCGAAGTCGTCGCCGCCCGGCATCGACAGGCGCAGGTGCCCGCACCGGGCGAGCAGCGGCCCGAGCACATTGATCGACGCCCGGATCCGTTCGACGAGCTCGTACGGCGCCACAGGTGTGAGGTCGCCGTTGTCGGTCACCAACAGGCGGTCCGGCGTCGGCCGCTCGATCGACACGCCGATCGCCTCGAGCAGGTCGCCCATGATGGTGACGTCGGCAATGTCGGGCACGTTGGTCAGCTCAAACGTTCCGTCGCACAGGAGCGTGGCGGCCATCAGTTTGAGCACCGAGTTCTTCGCTCCGGGGACGGCGACGGTGCCGGCGAGTGGACCATTGCCTCGCACGATGATCGTTGGCGCGTCGGTGAGCGCCTCGGAGATCGGATTCATGGCCCACCAGTATGCTCCCGCCGTGGAGCGAGGCGGGCGCGTACTCATCCGTCGCCGGCCCGACACCCCCGACGAACGCCGACGGCTCACTGCGCCCCGCGACGATCTGTTGCTCGAGTCAAGGCCGTTCGACGAACACGAGCCAGCGTTACCTGTACGTTTCGTCCAGGAGGACGGGCCCTTCACCCGGTACGAGCGCACCGTCGAAGTGGCCGACGACGAACTGGTCGAGACCACCACATATCGGCTGACGATCCCGTGGTTCGGATGGCTCTTTCGGTGGCCGGTCCGTCGGGTCATTGCCCGCACGGGGTCGTCGAGCAGTTGGTGGGCGCCGCCCGACCGACTCGATTCGACCCAGATCCTCGTCCTCGGCCTGCTCGCCGCTGCCTCGATGAGCGCAGCGTTCGTCAACACGCTCTTCACGCAAACCGTCAACTTCGCCGCCGACGACTTCGGCGCCAGCGACACAGCGATCGGCGTCGCCGGTGCAGTGGTGAGAGCCGGGATCATCCTGGCCATTCCGGCGGCGGTGATCGCCGACCGCATCGGGCGTCGGCGTGTGATCGTTGCCGTGGCATGGATCGCCCCGCTGCTGTCGGTACTGGGCGCGTTCGCCCCGTCATTCGTCGTGCTCGTGGCAACGCAAGCTGTGGCCCGCCCGATGGGAATTGCCCTTGCCTTCCTCGTCGGGGTCGTCGCATCAGAGGAAATGCCGCGTAACAGCCGAACCTACGCGATCAGCATCCTTGCCATGGCGGCCGGTCTCGGCGCCGGTATCGCCGTGATTGCGCTGAGCCTCGCCGACCTCGGGCCAAATGGCTGGCGATACATCTACGTCCTCGCCGCAGTGTGGTGCATTGTTGCCCTCGATCTCTCCCGGCGATTGCCTGAGACGCGACGGTTCACCGCCGCGCACATCGTCGCCCGCATCCGACCGCCGCGGATGAACCGGCGGCGTCTGCTCCTGTTGTCGGTGGTGGCGTTCGCCGGCAATGTCTTCATCGCGCCTGCAAGCCTGTTCCAGAACAACTACCTCACCGACATCCGAGGGTTCTCCGGTGGCACGATCGCCGTGTTCTCGATCGTCGTGGGCACACCGGCGAGTATCGGCCTCATCGTCGGCGGGCGGATCGCCGACACACGCGGTCGACGGCGTCTGATCGCCGTGACGGTGCCGCTGGGAACCGCCGGTGTCGCCGGTGCGTTCGCCGTCGGCGGCGTACCGCTGTGGGTCCTCTCACTGCTCGGAGGCCTGCTTCTCAGCGCGGCCTACCCAGCCCTCGCCGTGTATCGCACCGAGCTGTTTCCTACCGGCAACCGCAGCCGGGCAACCGGGCTCGTCACCGCTGCCGCCCTCTTTGGTGGCATCCTCGGGCTGCTGAGCATGGGGGCTCTCCTCGATGCCGACTGGTCATACGCCGAGGTGTTGGCGACCCTCGCGATCGGCCAGTTGATCGTCACGGTGCTCGTCGTTGTCGCCTACCCCGAAACTGCCCACCTGGAATTGGAGGCACTCAACCCCGAAGATGCCCCCATCGACCTCCACCACCTCGACGCCGAGTTCCCGCACCCCGCACCCGAGGACACCACCGGCCGGTGAGTCAGACCGTGCGACAGAACCGAGCGATGCTCGCGGCGGTCTCGTGGCTGATGTCGGGGGACGCAAGCGAGAAGATCTCAGATCCGTGGATCGTGCCCATCACCTGTCGGCACTGCGCACCCGCTACTCCCGCTCGCATCAGCAACCGGTAGAACTCGACGCCTTCGTCACGCAACGGATCGCACTCGTTCACGCTGATCATGGTCGGCGGAAAGTCCTTCACGTCGTCTTCGGTGGCGAACGAGGGCCAGGCGAGCGGATTGCCCGACTCGAACGCTTCGATGCCGTAGCCGATCCTTCCCGTGTTGTTGTGCAGGTCGAGCAGGATGCCGTTGTTCTCGATCGACGACGGGAACCTGTCCTGCGGCCACTCGCCGGCGATGTAGGGACACAACGCATACAGCCCGCGAATCAAACCCAGGTCGCCGTCGGCTGCCAGTTGGAGCCCGGTCGCAAGGGTCAGGTTTCCCCCACCACTCTCGCCGGCCACGATCACGTGATCAGGATCGATGCCGAGGTCAGCTGCATGGGCAATGACGTGCTTCAACCCGGAAACACAGTCGTTCAGCCCGGCCGGGAACTGCTCGACCTCGGGCGCCGACGACGGACTCACGCAGTTTCGGAAGTCGACCATGGCAACGGCGACACCCTGGCTGGCGATGATCCGGCCCCACGACCGGTACATGCCGTTGAAGCACGACATCGACGCCATGCCCCCGCCGTGGATGTAGTACACGCACGCCACGGCCTCGTCGGACTTCGGACGGATCATCTGGATCTTCACCGTGTTGCCATCGGGCTGCGATGTGAACTCGATGGTGCCGATCTCGAGCCCGCTCGAGGGTGCCACCTCCTCGCTGTCGAGCATGTCGAGCATCCCGTCGAGCATCTCCTGTGCAGCGAGCGCCTCGGGCTGATTCACGGCACGGAGCAATGCGTCGCGGTCGGCCACGTCCTCCTGGACAGGAATGGGCATGGCTCCCATCACCGCGTTGATTCGAGGGTCGATCCTCGGATCCTCTTCGATCTTGCTCATGCTGGACTCCTCGCTGGTTCGTCTGTTGGCCGAGACCCTACGAGATGATGGCGGATCGGATGTCAGGCAGCCACTCGGCCATCCTCATCGGCGTCACGTTTGGCCCGGCACCGTGTGACGTCGGCGTCACGTTTGACCCGGCACCGTGTGACGTTTGATGAAGCGGGCGACGGCGTCGGCGATCGTGGCATCGGCTCCCTTCAGGTCGTGGCGTCCACCCTCGATCCACACGTGCTCGACGGGTGCTGGCATCTCGCTCGTCCATCGCATCAGCTCGTCGGGCGAACCGAACGGATCCCGCGTGCCCGAGATGAACAGGCACGGCACCGAGATGTCGGCGAGATGCTCGACTCGAAGAGTCTCCGGCTTGCCCGGCGGATGCAGCGGGTAGCAGATCAACACCAGCCCGGCGAGCCTCGCCACCGCGCCACCGCCGTCGACATCGGCGGCCACCATCGATGTCATCCGTCCGCCCATCGAGCGTCCGCCCATCACGATCGGCCCGCGACGACGGGCGACGCCGGCAAGATCGTCGCGGATCGAGGCCATGAGCTTCGGGGCACGATCGGGGGCGCGTCGGCCCTCGCGTCGATACGGGAAATCGATGCGCTCCACGGCGGCCGATCGGCCGATTCGCTGCTCGATCGCCACCAGGCTCGAATGGTCGCAACTCGACCCGGCGCCGGGATACAGCAACACGGTGGGCTTCGCCATCAGCGTTCGCCCCAGGTCACTCCGGTGCGGCGCTGAGCACTCGACGGGCTTCGGCGAGATCACTCATCGCCTTGGCGGCGTCGACGCTGTCACCGCCATGATCGGGGTGCACGTTGCGCATCTGTTCACGGAACCTGGCCACCACGTCACGCTTCGACGGTGGCCTGGCATCGAGGTCGAAACCGAGGATACCCATCGCCCACTTACGCGGATCGGCGAGCGCTTCCAGCGCCAGCGTTTGAGAACCGGCGAGATACGCAACCAGCGCCGGACCGATCGGCCCACGCCAGCGTGCCGCCTTCTGGAGCACCGGAGCGATGCGACGACGGTGCTCGGGGGCCAGCCGCTCCACGGCGTAAATCGCACCCAGCACTTGGGCCAGATCGGTGCCCTGGGCACGGAAGTCGAACGCCAGGTCATCGCCGTTGCCGAGCATCGTGTGATGGCTCTTGGCCATACCGTGGCGATCGACCTGGAAGCGGTGTCGAAGGCGGGGTTGCACAATCCGCGAGCCGGTCTCGACCTCGGTGATGAGACGATGGACGTCCGGCACGAGTTCGTCGTCGACTCCATAGAGATGCTCGGCCACGATCGCACCGAGTAGCAGGCCACCGAACCCGGGTGCCGGGTCGACCGGGAGCACCATGTGCCCGAGGGCAACACGGCGCGTCGGAACCGCGGGACGAGTGTGCCAGATCTCGAGTTCGGCGAGCAGCACGGGGTCGCGACTCACACGTAGGGCCGAAGCAACGAACGCAGCTCCTGGGCAGCGCCGATGATCTCGGATTCGTGATCGGCGCCGGGGTCGGCATCGTTGGCATGTGCCGCCATCAACTCGACGACCTTGTCGACACCCTCGACACCTGCCGCCCATGTCCGGTGCGCGACGCCGTACGGCGGGCGCTTGGCGTCGAGCTGACCCTGCAGGCCAATCAGGGTGTTGCGGGCGCTCGCATCGAGTGGGTCCTTGGCGAGTTTGTCGGCCGCAAGGAACATGGTGCTCAGTGCACCCTCGGGAGGCGCCGCCTCCTCACCGCCAGCATCGCCGAGCAGTTCGCCCGACTCGATGGCATCGAGCAGATCGTCGACTGCGTGCTCCGCATCGGCCGCAACGATCACCGTGGTGCGCTCCCAGCGATGAGGGATCTCGGCGTCGATCAGGGCTTCGGTCAGCACCTTTCGATCGGTGTCGGACCACTCGTCGAGCCCGAACTCCGTCGACTCGGCATCATCTTGCAGAATGATCGGGAACGGCCCGAACAACGCCTCGAGGCGCTCGAACAATGCGTCGACATCGGCCTCGACCTCCTCGGGAACCACCAATTCGTCACCGTCCCAGTAATGGGGGAACTCAGCCTCGGCGAGCGCCTCGGAGAGCTCAGCACGCTGTTCGAAGGTCCACACCGACATGTCGTAGTGCACCTTGGCCACATCCGGATCGAA
>JANPCI010000180.1:0-15667 GCA_031430875.1 Actinomycetes bacterium
ATGTCGGGATACCAGCGCTTCACGAGCTCCTTCACGCTGGACACATCGATCGAGCGGTAGTGCAGGTGATTCTCGATGTCGGGCAGGTACGCGGCAAGGAATCGACGATCGGTGCCGATGGAGTTGCCGCACAGCGGAACCGTCGCCGGTTCCACAACATGCTGCTTGATGAACTCGAGCGTCGCAGCGCCGGCGGCGTCGAGGCTGACGGCCGATGCCTTGATCTGGTCGAGCAGGCCGGATTTGGTGTGCATGTCGACCACGAACGGGTCCATACGCGCCAGTACGTCGTCGGGTTGGTGGATCACGAGGTCGGGACCTTCCGCGATGATCTGGAGGTCGTCGTCAGTGATGATCGTCGCAATCTCGACGATCACGTCAGCCGTATGGTCGAGTCCGGTCATCTCCAGGTCCATCCATACGAGCACCACGTCACTGTAGGGCCCACATGCTGCGATCATGGAGAGGTGACAGCTTTTGCCGCCCTCCTCGGGATGCCCGGGGTCGAGGAGGTCAGCGAGCTCCGGGGACGTGTGGGCTTCATGGCGTATCACGGCGGAGCACTCGAAGCAATGACCGATGTGATCGCCATGCGAGCCGCCGAACGAGCCTCGGCATCGCTCTATGCCGTGATCCAACCCGACGGGATGCGTGAGCATCTCCCCTCGATCCAGGTCAGCCCCCAGGAGTCGGAACAGCTCCGCGCCTTCATCGACCACGTCGACATCGTGATCACCGTGCACGGCTTCGGACGCCGCGGCTTGTTCGGCTCGCTCCTGCTCGGGGGCACGAACCGGGTCTTTGCCGACCACGTCGGCGCATCACTGAGGCGTTCGCTGCCCGCCTACGACATCGTGACCGACGTCGACGCGATCCCTGAGCCGCTACGCGGACTGCATCATCGCAACCCGGTCAACCTTCCTCGTGACGGCGGGGTCCAGATCGAGCTCCCACCGCGGGTGCGTGGCTCGAGCCCGCTGTGGTGGGACTGGGAGGGGCCCGGCCTCACCCCCCACACCGAGTCGCTCATCGACGGTCTCGTCGATGCGGCAACCACCTGGTCCGACGGCACCCCACTCCAACCCCGAAATTCGGAGTCCGGGTTGCGCTGAGCGCAACATCCGCTCCGAATTTCGGGGTTGGGGGGTTGGTTGTCAGACGGGGAGGAGCACCTCGACCACCCCGCCGGGGCCATCGCCGACACCGATCGAGCCGCCATGGGCAGTGACGATGCCGCGGGCGATCGACAACCCGAGCCCGGCGGTGCCGGTGCGTGTGTCACGCGCTGAGTCGGCCCGTGTGAACGGCTCGAACGCCCGGTCCTTGAAGTCGTCCGGAAAGCCCGGGCCCTGGTCGACCACGCGCAACGTCGCGACGCCGTCGGCCTCGTCGATCTGTACGAGCACGACCGAGCCGTCAGGAGCGTGACGGATTGCGTTCTCCAGCAAGTTGCGGATCACCCGCCCGAGTTGGGATCCGTCGGCATCGACGAGCACGCGTCGAGACGCCTCGAGCAAGAGCGCGATATTCCGCACCGCTGCGATCGGCCGTACCGTCTCCATCGCCTCATCCGCGAGTTCGGTCAGGTCGAGTCGCACTCGCCGCAGCTCCATCGTGCCGCTCACGAGCCGGCTGTGCAGTTGAAGATCGTCGACCAGCGCCGAGAGTGCGCGCACCTGGCGCTCCATGCCTGCGAGGTACTGATCGGGGTCCGCAGCGACACCATCACGCAGCGCCTCGACCGACGCCCGCAACGCAGCCAGCGGGGTCCGCAGGTCATGAGAGATCGACGACAACATGATCGCCCGTTCGCTCTCGACCGCCGCGAGCCGCTCGACCATCACGTCGAACATCTCTGCGGCTTCACCGAGTTCGTCGTTGCGGGTCACGCCGCTGCGTGCGGTGAGATCACCGTTTGCGACCCGCATGGCGGCATCAGAGATGCGCTTGGCGTCTCGGGCGACCGGCCGGGTCATGAGAACGGCGACTCCGGCGGCACCGAGAACTGCAGGAATCAGCGCCCACGTGAGCAACCGCTGGTCGTAGTCGTTGATGTACATGTTCTGCGCAGCAACCGCGATCATGATGATCGCCACCGCCAGCACGGCGAGTGTCGCCGCCAGAAACCGTCGCCCGAGGCGATTCATCCCCCGCGTGCGCTTGGGCGAAGGAGCAGTCATGGCTCGAACCGGTAGCCGACACCCCACACCGTGGTGATCCAGCGAGGCGTCTCCGGATCGACCTCGATCTTGCCGCGGATGCGTCGGACGTGCACGGTCACCGTGGCGGGATCCTGCCACTCGGGCGATGACTGCCACACCGATTCGAGGAGTTGCGCGCGGGAGAACACCTGGCGCGGAGACGACGCCAAGAACACCAGCACGTCGAACTCCTTCGGTGTCATCTCGATGTTTCGACCATCCAGCGTGACCTGCCGGCTGAGCGGCTCGATCGTCAGTTCACCGAACACAATCGGTCCCGACGGCGCAGCCTGGCGACCGTTCATGCGCCGCAGGACGCCATTCACACGGGCAGCGAGCTCCCGGGGCGAGAACGGCTTGACCACGTAGTCATCAGCTCCGAGTTCGAGCCCGGCGACCCGATCGGACTCCTCGGCACGAGCGGTCAGCATGATCACCGGCACGTCACTGGTGGTGCGGACCCGTCGAAGCACGTCGAGGCCGTTCACTCCCGGGAGCATCATGTCGAGCACGATGAGATCGGGAGGATTGGTTTCGACGAGTGCCAGAGCGGCCGTGCCGTCGGCGGCCTCGAACACCTCGTGGCCGTCGCGGCGCAGATAGCCCGCCACGACCTCGCGTACCGTTGGCTCGTCGTCGACCACCAGCACCTTTGTTGCACGCACGCCCACAGCCTCGCTGCTGCGACCCCCGCGTTCAACCCTCGCGACGTGCCGTTTTCCGATTGGCTCGCACTCGACGAACGCCCGCACCGCTCCGATTCGTGTGAGCAACAAGGTCGATCGTGGGGAGAGTTGCTCACACAAATCTCGGGTTGTGCATTTGTGTGAGCGACAACGTCGGCGGTGGCGACAGTTGCTCACGCAAACCTGGGGGTTGGCGCGGGGTGGCGCGGGGTTGGCGCAGGGTCAGGGGGCGAGGCGGGTGATCTGCCAGGTGGCAGTGGCAGCGTCATCGTCATTGCGGCGGTAACGCAGGCGATCATGGAGGCGGCTCGGGCGGCCCTGCCAGAACTCCCACTCGAACGGCACGAGGCGCCAGCCGCCCCAGTGCGGCGGGCGGGGAACATCGCCATCGGCGAACTCCTCGTCGCAGGAAATGACCAACGCTTCGAGCTCGGCCCGGTCGGCGATCACCTCGCTCTGCGGCGAGGCCCACGCCCCGAGTTGGCTCTCTCGAGGGCGCGAGGCGAAGTACGCATCACTCTCGGCCTCGTCGATGCGTTCGACCCGTGCTCGAAGCCGAACCTGGCGGTGGAGGTCGAGCCACGAGAACACCGCCGCGGCGACGGGAGCCGTGTCGAGTTGTCGGCTCTTGGCGCTTGTGTAGTTGGTGTAGAACACGAGGCCGCGTTGGTCGGCCTGCCGGACGAGCACGATCCGGGCATCAGGTATCCCATCAGCTCCCACCGTGGCCACGGTCATGGCATTCGGTTCGGCGACACCACCGTCGAGGGCGTCATCGTGCCAGCGATTCCACTGCACGACCGGGTCGCTGTCGACATCGGTGACCTCGAGCCCGTCCGACTCGTATTGCTGTCGCCGACCCCACAGTTCGGCGCGTCGATCGGGCGCCGCCCAGTCGGTCATACCGCCCGCTCGATCCGCTCGATGCCGCGCATGTACGGCCGCAGCACATCCGGCACCGTCACCGACCCGTCGACGTTGCGGTAGGTCTCGATGATCGCCGCCCACACGCGTGGCACGGCGAGCGCCGAGCCGTTCAAGGTGTGCACCAACTCAGTGCCCTTGAGGAGCTTGCCGTCGGCATCGTGACGACGGAACCGGATGTTGGCGCGCCGCGCCTGATAGTCGCTGAACCAACTGATCGACGACACCTCCAGCCAGGTGTCGACACCGGGGGCATACACCTCGATGTCGAAGCTGCGGTGGTGGCTCTGGCCCATGTCGCCCGCGCAGACTTCGATGATCCGGTAGGTGAGGCCGAGGCCGGCGATGGCACGTTCGGCGCGCGCCACCATGTCGTCGAGCAGTGCGGGCGCCTGCTCGGGAGTGGCGAGCGCCAGGATCTCGACCTTGTCGAACTCGTGGGCGCGCAACATGCCGCGCGTGTCACGTCCGGCCGAGCCGGCCTCGCGGCGATACGACGCACTGTGCGCCATCATCCGGATCGGGAGTTGCGTGTCGTCGAGCGTCTCGTCGGCATAGATGGACGTCAGCGGCACTTCGGCCGTCGGGATGCACCACAGGTCGTCGCGCTCGAGGGCGTAGGCATCATCGGCGAACTTCGGGAGCTGACCGGTGGCGGTGAGCGTCGCCGATGTCACGAGCGACGGCGCCCGAACCTCCTCGTGGACATCGGCGTTGAGGTCGAGGCCGTATTGGCACAACGCCCTCGCCAGCGTGGCGCCGGCGCCGCGCTGCATCGTGAACATGGCACCGGAGATCTTGACAGCTCGCTCGTTGTCGAGCACCCCGAGATCCGTCGCCGTCTCCCAGTGAGGCACCCGCAGGTGCTCGGCGAGCGTTCCGTCCGGAAGGATCGAGCCGATCGGCCCCTTGACCACCGGGTTGTCAGCGTCGCTGGCGCCATCGGGGGCGCTGGGATGCGGGAGATTCGGAATCCCCAGCAACAAGTCGCGGAGTTCGGTGGCGACACCGTCGTGTTCGCCCGCGAGCAAACGTTCGTCGTCGCCGAGGTCACGGCTCTCGGCCTGGAGTTGCTCGGCGGCCTCGACGTTGCCGTCGCGACGCAGCAGGCCGACCTCCTTGGAGATCGTGTTGACCCGTGCACGAATCGCATCACGGCGAGCGGTGATGTCGATGAGGCGGGCGTCGAGCTGCGCGGCCGTGTCGAGATCGGCGAGCACACCGCTACTCCCCCGCCGAGAAATCGCTTCCCTCACGACGTCGAAGTCGGTGCGAAACAGCCGCTGATCGATCACGCCAGGGAGGCTACCGGTCGCGCGATGACCGGGCCGGGGCCATTGCTGTGTGTCAGTCGGGCGAACGCGGTTGAGCGAACTCGCGCTCGACGTCGGCGGTGGTGAGCGGTACTTCGTCGTCGACGGCCGAGTCGCCGGTGAGTTCGGCGTCGGGGATCGGGAGCGGGCGCTTGTAGGTGTTGTCGTACTCGAAGCCCGAAGCGAACTTCTTGAAGAAGATGTAGATGATGACCGCCCACAGGAAGATGCCGCCGCCGGTCTTCATGATCGCGCCGGCCAGCTGTTGGTCGAACACAACCGAGAGCCCCCAAACACGAACGGGCTGGTCGTAGGTCTTGTACACGGCGCCATCGGCGAAGGTCAGCCACGCCGCCGGGATGGTCGGCACGAGTGACTGGACGAAGAGATAGATGCACTTGCCGATCGGCGAGATCTGGAGCTCGGGGAACGGCCCGACGACGGGCATCCACATCAGCAACGAAAAGACCACGACCGCGAAGTGCAGCGAGTAGTGCAGCGGGCCGCTGCCCACCGAGGCTGCAACGACTCCCGGGATGTGCGTGATGATCACGATGAGGTTGAACAGCAACGCTGCAACGACCGGCTTGGTCAAGAACGCGACCACTCGGTAGAACCGCCCGTTGCCGACGAGCACGCGCAGCAGCCATTGCGGGGTCGCCATCAGCACGAGGGGTGGAAGGAAGTAACTCAGCACCATGTGCTGGCCCATGTGCATCGAGTAGAGATACTGCTCGCCGATGTCGTGGACGGGCCAGTCGCTCGCCACCCACAGCATCGTCATGGCACCGACGAAACAGCCGATGTTGAACCGAGAGACCGCCGGCTGTCCCGCCGGCACAGCCTTGGGGCCGATCACGCGGACCATGTAGATGTAGGCGCCGGTGAGGAAACCGACGAGAACCCAGACTTCCGGATGGAACTGGAACTTCCAGGGGTCGACGGCGGTGAGTTGGTCGAGCATGGCTCGTTCGATTCAGCCGGTCCAGAAGTGGAACGTCGCCAGCATTGCGGAATACAGCACCACTGCAAATCCGAGTCCGAGGTAGAACAAGAAGCTGAACAGGCGGTTGTCGAATCGCAGATGCATGAAGAAGCTGGCGACGATCCAGAACTTGATGAACATCAACACGAGGAGCATCGGCACCAGCAAGGATCCCTGGGGCCCGATCTCGGTCGACAGGATCTCCAGCGCCGTGAGCACGGCCAGGATGATGGCGATCCAGATGTACTGGCGGTCGCTCGGCTCCTTGTGACGGTGATCGTCCGCGTGAGCGTCGTGGCCGTCGGCAACGGTGGGGGCTGCAACGCCGGTGTCGGTCATGGTGTCGTCGCTGTTCATGTCAGGCAGGGATCAGGTAGACGAGGGTGAAGATGAGGATCCAGACAATGTCGACGAAGTGCCAATACAGCCCGATCATCTCGACCGTCTCGGACTTCTCGCCGACGAGCTTGCCCTTGGCGAGCATGGCAACGAGTGACAACAGCATGATGATGCCGACGGCGACGTGAACACCGTGGAAGCCGGTGAGTGTGTAGAAACTCGACGAGAACAGGCTGGTCGTGTAGCCCAGACCCTCACGGTAGAAGGTGGTGAATTCGTACACCTGACCGGCGAGGAACAGGCCACCGAGCAGCGCCGTCACAGTCAGCCACATCTTGGTGCGCGGTTCGTCCTTACGTTTGGCTGCCGACACCGCCATCACCATGGTCAGCGACGACATCAAGAGCACGAAGCTGGTGGCCGAAGTAAAGGGGATGTCCCACAGCTGATCGGGGCCGATCTGATCGGACTGCCGGTTGCGGTAGAGCATGTAGGTCGAGATGAGCCCACCGAACAGCAGGCACTCGGAACCGAGGAACAGCCACATGGCCAACTTCGTGTTGGACAGGCCCGTGGTGGTGTGGTGGGGCAGGCCGATGTGATCGTGGCCGTCGTCGGATCCCGCCGGAATCTCGGCGGCTTCGCTCGATTCGGTGATCGTTGCGTCAGACACTGACTGCCAGCTCCTTGCTCGGCTCGTCACCATCGGGTGCGGGCGGATCGAAGTCGGACTCATCGGCGGTCGGAGGCTCGAGTGCCCAACCGAACAGCGCAAGCACTGCCACGGCCAACCCCGCGATGACCAGCAGCGTGCTGTAGATCACTCCGTAGGCGATGATCGGGAAGGCCACGGCGAGCACGAGCGGCCAGTACGACGGCGACGGTAGGTGGATGTGGGCGTCGGCGTACTTTGCTTCCAGCTCGACAACCTCCTGGCCGGTGGCCACCTGCTTGTAGTCGTGCTGATCGCCCTCGCCGACATCCTCGTACTTGCGATGGAAGAACTCGTCGAGGGTATGCACCGTGGGGATCCGGTCGAAGTTGTGTTCCTTCGGCGGGCTGGTGGTGATCCACTCGAGGCTACGGGCGTCCCACGGGTCCTCCGGTGCCGGAGGATGCTTGCGGCTCACCCACACATTGACGAGGAACAACAAGGCTCCGACACCGAGCACGAATGATCCAACTGATGCCACGAGGTTCCAGAATCCGAGGTCGAAGAACCCTTCGCCGGCACGCTGGCTCGTCCATCGGTACATGCGTCGCGGCTGGCCTTGCAGGCCGAGGATGTGCATGGGCCCGAATGTGAGGTTCATGCCGATGATCATCAACCAGAAGTTCCACTTGCCGATTCTCTCACTGAGCATCTTGCCGAAGATCTTCGGCCACCAGTAGTAGAGACCGGCGAACAGCCCGAGCACGGCACCACCGAAGATCACGTAATGGAAGTGCGCAACGATGTAATACGTGTCGGTCTGCTGAGTGTCAGACGGCGCAACGGCGTGCGTGACGCCCGAGAGCCCGCCAATCGTGAACTGCACGATGAGGCCGATGGCGAACAGCATCGAGGTGGTGAACCACAGCTTGCCGCCCCACATGGTGAGCGTCCAGTTGATGATCTTGACACCGGTGGGCACCGCAATCGCCATGGTCGCCACGGAGAACACCGCAACCGAGATCGGGCCCAGACCGGAGGCGAACATGTGGTGGGCCCACACGCCGAAGCCGACGAAGCCGATCGCGGCACCCGAGAAGACCACGAACGGGTAGCCGAACAGCGGCTTACGTGAGAACGTCGGCAGCACCTCGGAGATGATGCCGAAGGATGGCAACACGAGGATGTACACCTCGGGGTGTCCGAAGAGCCAGAACATGTGCTGCCACAGCAGCGGATCGGCGCCCGCTTCGACCGAGAAGAAGTTGGCGCCGAAGTTCCGTTGGAACATCAGCAGGAACAGCGCAACGGTGATGATCGGGATGGCGAACAGCAGCAGGAACTGCACGACGAGGGCCATCCACGTGAAGATCGGCATCCGCATCAGACTCATGCCAGGCGCCCGCATGTTCAGTGCCGTGACGATCAGGTTGATGGCACCGACCTGGGAGGCGACACCCGTGATCAGCAGACCGAGCGTCCAGAAGTCGACGCCGTTGGTGGGTGAGAACGCGCTGGAGCTGTTCGGGGCATACATGAACCAGCCGCCATCGGCCGCGCCACCGAGGATCCACGATGAGTTGATGAAGAGGCCACCGAAGATGAACAACCACAGGCTGAGCGCGTTGAGTCGGGGGAACGCAACGTCACGCGCACCGATTTGCAGCGGGATCATGTAGTTGGCAAAGGCAGCCGCCATCGGCATCACGAACAGGAACACCATGGTGGTCGCGTGCATCGTGAACATCTGGTTGTACTTGTCAGCCGACAGGATCGTGCCGTCGGGCTGCGCGAGCTGCGCACGGATCAGCAGGGCTTCGAACCCGCCGATGAAGAAGAACACCATGGCGACGACGCCGTACATGATGCCGATCTTCTTGTGATCGACCGTGAACGCCCACGACTTCCAACCTGTGGTCTCTACTGGACGACGGAAGTTGCCGTACGAAGTGGAGGCGGTGACGACCGCGGGGCCACCTGCGCCGCTCAGGGCGAGGGTGTCAGCTGGTCGTTCGATGATGGCCATGACTTAGTGGGCTCCCATCACTGGCGTTCGAGTAGGTAGGCGACGAGTTCGTCGATCTGGTCTTCACTGAGGGCGAGGTTGGGCATGCCACGCACCAGGCCATCGGTCGCTTCGAGCTTCTCGGGGTCGGTGTACATCGGCTTCTTGGCCGGGGCGTTACGCAACCACTCGCGCAGCTCCACCGAGTTCAAACAGTCGGGCGTCACACCCTTGAGATACTCCTCACCGACCGTCGCCGACGGAGCGTCCCAGACCTTGGGCCGACATGCCGGCGACAACAGGTTGAACGCCGCACCGGCAAAGGTGTTGCGTGTCATCAGGTGGGTCAGGTTGGGAGCCGCTCCGGAATACACGGAGAGATCGGGACGAGAAACGATCGGAGCCCCGTCGGCGTCTTCGAGACCATTGACTTGGTGGCAGCGGGCGCACTGGGAGATGTAGGTCTGCTCGCCGGCGGCAGCGAGGGTGTCAGCGGCAGGTGACTCGTAGGGCTTGATCTGATTGAGCTTCCACGCCTCGAAGTCTTCGGGCGTCATCGCAATGACTTCCATACGCATGTTGGCATGCGACAGACCGCAGAACTCGGTGCACTGGCCGGCGTAGATGCCGGGCTCGTCGGCTTCGATGCGGTTCGTGTGAACTCGCCCTGGCACCATGTCGCGCTTGCCATTCAGACGCGGGATCCACCACGAGTGGATGACGTCGCGGCTCGTACCACGAACGAGCACCGGGGTGCCGATGGGGATGACCATCTGGCCCGACGTGATGATCGGTTCGTCGATACCCGCACCGCAGCCCTCCTGCGTGGGGTAGTCGATCTCCCACCACCACTGCTGGCCGGTGACGTTGATGACGCATTCGGTGTCTGAGGTGTCGTTGAGCGCCATGATCGTGCTCACCGTTGGGATGGCGACACCGATCAGAATGAGGGCCGGGATGATCGTGAGGACGATCTCCAGCGTCGGCTTGCCGTGGGCCTGTTCGGGGAGTGCTTGGCCACGGTCGCGGAACTTGACGACGATGATGCCGATGAAACCCATGACGATCACGCCGATGATGCCCGCGATGGCGAATACCGGCCAGGACAGGTCGTAGATCGACTGCGCGTTCGGCCCGGCGGGTTGCATCATGTCCTGCGGGGCGTCTTGGGCACAGCCCGCAACAAGCAGAACGAGGCCGAGCGCAGCAGCGATTCGGACACGACGATTCATTGGGCTGACGGTAGCCGAGGATTTCAACGAAGGCCTTTTCGATCGGGGGTTACTCACGGCACAATCAAATTCAGTCGGGCCGACTCGACACCGGGCACGAAGAACGAGTACCCGTCGGGCGACGTGATGCTCGGGAGTGCCACATTCAACTGGATGTTCTGTACGCCACCTTCATCGGCAAGCGTGGTGCACAACAGGTTGGGCACTTCTTCCTCGGTGCCTTCCTCGACCATCGTGCCGAGGTTGGCGGACAAGCGCCTGGGCTCAGCCGACTGGTTCCGGAACAGGATGTTGTTGGGGTTCGACCGGGGCAGCGTGATCCCGGCGGCTCCGGTGGCGCTCGGCCCGTTGAGTGAGTAGGTCAGGTTCCCGTCAGCGTCCAGTGTGATCGTTGCCGCCACCGCAGCGGTAGCTGCCACCGACTGTGACGCGTTCTCGTCGGCTTCGAACTCCTCGGGGCTGGTGCAGATGTCGGCGCCTTCTTCATTGAGGCCCGATGTGGTCTCGTGCACGTAGATGTCACGCTCGCCACTGAGGCCGGCCGCGGCGCCCCCGGCGATCAGACCCAGCGAACCGACGCCGATGACGACCGCGGCAGCCTTGGAGTTGACGCGCGGACGATACGCGAAGAAGAACGCCAGGGCGATGATGATCGAACCGAGCACGGAGAAGGCAATCACCGTGTTGGTCTTCGACAAGAAGAGCATCACCCGGCTGAAGGCGTAGATGACCACGCCGACGCCGATCGCGGCGGCCAGCGGGAACTCGAGCGGGTTGGCGATCCGGTCGCGAACGTCGGCGTTGTGGCCGGCGTCGGCTGATGCTCGTTGCGCCCAAGCCTCGGCGGTCCACTCGGCGCCAGAGACGAGGAGCAGCACGATGCCGACGACGAACACCGCCTGGTAGGTGACCAGGCCGACCGCCAGCACTGCTGCACCGAAGGCAAAGGCAAACGGCCACACGCTGTTGGCCGGGGGGCGAACCGCAGCGGGCGCCGCATCGATGGAAGCAATCTCGTCGGCCCAGTAGTTGTTGTCGCGGGTGAACAGGTTGATGCCGGCAAGGAACCACAGGGCCAGCGCCGCCGAGCTGAGCCCGACCGTGCCCATGATGCCGTCCTGGGTGACGCCGTACGCGATTGCCGAGATCGTGGCAAGAGTGGCGGCGCCGATGAAGAATTTTGATCCGGTGGTGAACATTCAGCGGCTCACTTGGTGACGTAGACGAGGAACCAGATACCGGCGAACATCGCCGACATGGCGTACCAGTACAGGGCGTGGGCGGTCAGGAGTTCACGGTCGGCGGTGCGTCCACCGATGAACCGGAATGCAGCCACCGTGGTGAACAGCAGCCCGACGATCATCAGCAGCATGAAGAACCCGGTGATGGCGTAGAACATCGCCGCGTACGTGCCGTCGCCGATGCCGAGGCTCATCTGGGTGTAGACGAAGGCCTGTGCATTGATCACGAGCACGGCGACCAGGAACGTGCAGCCGAGCGCGAGGATCGTGTGCCCACGGTCGTCGTTCTTGGCGCTGTACACCGCCCATTGGCCGAAAACGCAGATACCGATGAAGGCCAACAGCATGACGTTCGTCGGAACCTCCGGAATCGTGACGCCATCGGGCAGCCACGACCCCTCGCGGTCGATGGCCTCGCGGCGCTGCAGCGCCCACACGGCGAGCATGCTGCCGGTCATCATCACGGCGGCCATCACAGCCAGTGCCACGCCGACGAGCACCTGTCGTTGCGGGGCTGGAGGCGCTACGGCGGGCAAGGCATACATCAGGAGTCGCTCCCGTTGGTCGAGGTGGCTGTGCCGGCACGTAGGTCGAGCATCGGCTCGGCGGAGTGGATGATCGGCACGTCGACGAAGTTGTCACGAGGTGCCGGCGACGTGGTGGCCCACTCGATGGTCTGGGCATTCCACGGATCGTCCCCGACGTCGTGATCGCGTCCACGCAGTGAGCTCAGCATCACGCCGACGAACGCCAGTGCCGTGACCGCCATCAGGCCGTGGCCGACGAGGCTGAGGATGTTCCAGATCTGGAGGTCGTCGTCGTCGAATGCAACTCCGGCGGGCTGACCGAGCAGACCGGCAATGTAGAGCGGGAAGGTGGCGAGGATGGTGGCGGTGACGCCGAGGAATGCAAGTGGGATGGCCGCGTTGGCCGAGATTTCGCTTCCCCAGAGCTTCGGGGCCCAGTGCACGAGTGCCCCCATGGCGCCGAGCGCGGCGCCGTAGACGATGTAGACCAGCGAGGCCTCCTCGAACACGGTGCCCTGCACACCCGCATCATCGATGGCGTACATGAGGTTGCCGAGCATGCCGACGAACACCATGCCGTAGCCGAAGAAGGCGAAGAACACTGCTGGAGTGACGTTGACCTTCATGCCCGCCGTGGGACGGGCGATCTGGAGTGCGACGAGCAACACGAGCAGCACGCCGACGATCGGCAGCCCGTTGAAGATGATGTAGGGCACCAGGTCGCGGGCCTTCTCGTCGAGGTCGCTCGTGCTCAATTGGCTGCCGGCCCACGGCAGGTTCTGGATGTTCTGCTGGGTGATCGCACCGAAGGCTGCAACACCGACGAGTGCCAGGCCGGCGAACATGATGCCGCGTGCCGGTGTGCGCTTGGCAAAGGTGATCGGGAAGATCTCGACCAGCATGCCGATGGCGGGAATCGCGAACAGGAACGTGGCCGGCTGCGTGAAGATCCAGCCGACCCAATCGAGAATGCCTTCGTTGCCGCCGAAGCCGGTGCGGGCGTTGCGGTGATCGATGAAGAGGTAGGTGAGCGTTCCGACGAACACCGGCAGGACCAGGACGAGACCGAGATTGAACACGAGCGCCGACCAACTCGACGGCGAGATGCGCCGCATGGTCATGCCAGGAGCGCGCGTGGTGAGAATGGTCGTGACAACCGAACCAGCCGACGCGAGCAGGCCGATGGCCATGAGACCGAGCCCGACGATGAAGAGGTCGACCATGTCGCTGTCGCCACCGAGCGTGCCGCCGTTGTTCACAAGCGCAACGACGGTGATGATCGCGCCACCGAGCCACATCCAGAAGCCGGCAAAGCCAAGGCGGGGGAAGACGATCGAACGCGCGCCCACCTGCAGGGGAACGAACGCAACGCTCATGGCCATCGCGAGCGGCAGCAGCACGGCGAAGACCAGACCGACGCGCTGGGCATCGAGCAGCTGCGGGAGGACCTCGACATCGAGAGTGATGTTGGCGCCGTCGAGTCGTTCGATCGCGACCAGAACGTTGATGACAACGATCGCGAGGAGCCCGACGAGCCCGGAGAAGAAGTAGTGCCGACCGATCACCTTGTGGTCGGTGGAGGTGAACACGTCGATGAAGTGGTCGAGCCAGCTGTCCGCGTCGACGGACGCGGTCGACACGGCGGCGACGACTTCTGGACTGGATTCGATGGTGGTCATACGGGGTGGATACTCACTTGTCTGACTTCGAAACGTGGCACGGCACGACGCCACAGACTACTTACAACCGACCCATGCGCCCGAAATCCTCGCAGGGTGTGGCTGCGTGATCGCGGATCGATCACCAGCCGTACTCGACGAACACGTCGAGCATCATCGAGCCGAACAACACGGTCACATACGTGATGGAGAACCCGAACAACCGCATACTGGCCGAAGGGGTGGGGTTGCGGCGCAACAGGATCGTGCCGCCGATGAACATGGCGCCGAGTACCGCCGCGATCACGCCGTAGATCCAGCCGAGGTCGGCCACCGGGATCAGCACGAGCGTGGTGACCACGAGTGCCACCGTGTAGGCGATCATCTGGCGCACGACGTCCTCGATGGGTGCCACCGAGGGCAGCATCGGCACGTCGGCGGCGCGGTAGTCGTCGGCGTACTTCACCGCAAGCGCCCAGAAATGCGGTGGTGTCCACAGGAACATGGCAACGAAGAGCACGATCGGCGTCCACGACAGCGAGTCTTGAACGGCAGCCCAGCCGACCAACACGGGCACGGCGCCCGCAGCACCGCCGATCACGATGTTCTGGCGGCTGGTGCGCTTCAGCCAGAGCGAGTAGACCCCGACGTAGAACGCTGCGGCACTGAGCGCGAGCACGGCCGAGAGCAGGTTGGCGCCGGCCCACAACACGATGAAGGCCAACGCCTGCAATGCGAGGGCGAACACGAGCGCATTGCGCGCCGGGATGATCCCGGTGACGAGCGGCCGACCGGCTGTGCGCTCCATGAGGGCGTCGATGTCACGATCGATGTACATGTTGATGGCGTTGGCGCCGCCGGCCGCGAGCGTCCCGCCGAGCAGCGTGACCGCCACGAGCGACCAGGCCGGCCATCCTTGTTCGGCGAGCACCATGGTCGGGACCGTGGTGATGAGGAGCAGTTCGATGATCCGTGGCTTGGTCAACGCAACGTACGCACCGATCACCGTGGTGGGGGTGCGACGGCTGCCGTGGGCGACGCCACCCGGCGCCAGCCGGGACGGAACAAGGGGGCGACTGCCGACGGCCATGACCAGAGCATCGTAGGGCGGAAGTCTCCCGACTGGCCAACGCCAGTCCCGAGACTTCCGCCACCCCACTCCCCCCGCGAGCGCTGAGCGAACGCTCCGGATATCGGGGTTTCGCTCATCGTCGGGTTGGAGCGCAACAGAGCGATGAGCGAACGCTCCGGATATCGGGGCTTCGCTCATCGTCGGGTTGGAGGCGGCACACTGGTGGCAATGCCGACGACGCTGCAGCCCACGGAGGTGATCGATCCCGACCTCGACGACCTCGTGATGATCGATCGTCCGTGGATCGTGCTGGTGTGGAACGACCCGGTGAACTTGATGAGCTATGTCACCTACGTGTTCCAGAAGCTGTTCGGCTACTCCAAGGAGAAAGCGACCGAGCTGATGCTCGACGTTCACGAAAAGGGTCGGGCCGTCGTCGCGTCGTGCGGGCGCGAGGAGGCCGAGATGCACGTGTTCCGGCTCCACGAACACAGCCTGTGGGCCACCATGGAACAAGATGGCCCGGCGTCGTAAGTTCGTCCCGCCGGTCGAGGCGGTCGCCGGCGGCTGGAGAATCACGCTCGACGTCGACGAACGCGAGCTACTCATCCGACTGATGGGCGAACTCGAGGCGTTGCTGACCGGCGACGACAACGCGCTGCTCCTGCGCCTCTTCCCCGTGGCCTACCCAGAGGATGAGGAGAAGGAGGCCGAGTACCAGCGACTCATGCGCGAGGAGTTGGTGACGAGCCGCCTCGCGGCGATCGAGTCGGTGAGGGCGACCCTCGATCCCGAACGGACCGAGCTGCTGTCAGAGCCAGAAACCATCGCC
>JANPCI010000181.1:0-22935 GCA_031430875.1 Actinomycetes bacterium
CATGGACATGGAGAAGGTCAAGGCTGCATTCCTCGGAGACGGAGGCCTCTCGTGGGGTGATCATCATCCGTGCCTGTTCTCGGGAACGGAATGGTTCTTCCGAACCGGCTATCGGGCCCATCTCGCCGCCGAATGGATCCCTGCGCTCGACGGGGTGACCGAACACCTGCGCCAGGGAGCCAACGTGGCTGACGTCGGTTGCGGACATGGAGCCTCGATGGTCGCGATGGCGGAAGCCTTTCCGGCATCGACCTTCACGGGGATCGACTTCCACGCTCCGTCGATCGAGACGGCTCGTGCTCGTATGGCCGAAGCCGGCGTGGCCGAGCGCACGTCGTTCCAGGTGGCAAAGGCGACCGACTACGAAGGAACGTTTGATCTGATCTGCTTCTTCGACTGCCTGCACGACATGGGTGATCCCGTGTCCGCCGCGCGTCACGCCCGCGCACACCTGGCCGAGGGCGGTGTCGTGCTGCTCGTCGAGCCGAACGCTCTCGACGATCACGCACAGAACATCGAAGAGAACCCGATGGCCGCTCTGATGTACGCGGCGTCGATGGCGATCTGTGTGCCGAACTCGTTGTCGCAGGATGTGGGGCTCGGACTCGGCGCCCAGGCCGGGGAGGCCCGGCTGCGCCACGTGTTCGAGGAGGCCGGGTTCACCAGCTTCCGACGAGCAGCAGAGACGCCGATGAACCTCATCCTCGAAGCACGTCCGTAAGCGCGTCGAGGAGACCGCCCGTCCGGCTAACTCTGTGAGACCCCCTCGTCATGATTGGGGTATGAGTTCCGTGCGGGTGAGCGAGATCGAAGATGAGGGCGAGGCGCGAACGGGCGCTCAACGCCTCGATGCGATTCGGCTGCGGTTGGTCGAGTCGATCGCGTCCGCACCCGTCGGTGAACTCGCGGCTGGGGCCGTTCGCCGAGCAACGACGGCAGTGGTCACGCTCGGCGATATTGACTGTTCGACGATGGACGCGGCCGAGCTGCGCGGATGGTTGGAAGGCGTCGAAGAACTGCGCCGATCGATCGAGGCCACAACGGTCGCAGCCGCGGGTGCGGTGGATCGCCGCAACCCGTTTCGTGGTCAGGGATTCTTCTCCGCGAAGACCGTGATCAAACACATGTGCCGGCTGTCGTGTCCTGAAGCACACCGACGAGTCCAGACCGCTCGCCTCCACGAGGCCCTCCCGGACTGGGCGACCGCTGAAGCTGATGGTGTGGTCGGTGTCGCCCAGTGCGAGTTGATGGCTCGCATCGCTGCCAACCCTCGTCTCGAGTCGGCAGTACTGGAACGTGATGCTCCCGCTCTGCTCGACGACGCCATCAAGCAGTCGTTCGACGAGTTCGAGCGTCGAGCCCGCACTTGGGAAGCCCTCGCCGACCCGGCCGGAGACCTCGCAAGGAACGAACGGCAGAAGGCCAACCGTGACGTGATGCTGCGGCCCCGACCCGACGGGGGTTGGACCCTCACCGGCAACCTTGCCGAGCTGGCCGGGGCGGAGTTCGCGGAGATCTTCTCCTGGTTCGTCGAAGCCGAATGGCACACCGACTGGGCCGAAGCCCGACAACGGCTCGGCGACAACGCCACCACACGTGATCTCATTCGCACCGAAGCACAACGACGCGCCGACGCACTCGTCGCCATGGCCCGCGCCGCCGCATCCACCCCGCCCGGATCGCAGCAGCCCCGACCCACCGTCAACGTGCTCGTCGACCAGGAATCGTTCGAAGCCCACCTGCGCGGCGAAACCCCCGACCCGCGCCGCTACCGCGACGTCGTGATCCGCACCCAAACGGGACGACGCCTCCACCCCGACGACGCCATCAACGCCGCCTTGATCGGCCACATCCGCCGTGTCGTCTACGACTCATCCGGCACCGTCATCGACCTCGGCCGCCGCAGCCGACTCTTTCGCGGATCATCACGCGACGCCGTCATGCTGCTGTTGACCACCTGCGTCTGGATCGGCTGCGACCGACCCATTGCCTGGTGTGATGCCGATCACTCCCTCGGATGGAAAGCCCACGGCGCCACCGTGCCAAGAAACGGCGGCGGACTCTGCCAGAGCCACAACCAGCTCAAGGAACGCGGCTTCGAGGTGTCCCGAGACGACGAAGGCGACTGGCACGTCATCGACCCCGACGGCAACGAAATCACCTGACCACGTGAGCGACGGCTACCGTCCATCCCGATGTCCGCCGGCGGAGACGACCTGACCCCAACCAGGACCTCGCGCTACCGAGTCGGCGGGTTCGTCGCGGGCGCCGTAGTTGCCGTGGTGGCCGTCGTGCTGTTGTCGATCAACACGCAAGGCCCGTTGACGCCACTCAAGGCGATCATTCTCGGTGCCGTCGAGGGCTTCACCGAGTACCTCCCCGTGTCATCCACGGGACACCTCCTCGTCGCGCAGCGACTCCTCGATCTCGGCGAGGGGGAGGCCAAAGCGGCGGCCGATACCTATGTGATCGCCATCCAGATCGGCGCAATTCTTGCCGTCGTGGTGCTCTATTGGCGCAGACTCGGCCAGCTTGCAGCCGGCGCCGCAGGGCGTGACGCCGACGGTCGGCGCCTCCTGCTTCGACTGGCGACCGCCTTCGTGCCAGCTGCAGTGGTCGGCCTCCTGCTCGGCGACACGATCAAAGAGGAGCTGTTCGGACCGTGGCCGGTCGTGGTTGCCTGGATGGCCGGGGGCATCTTCCTCGTCTGGTGGAACCCACGTCCCGGGAAGACCGAACTCACTGCATTCACTGCGCGCAACGCAGTGATCATCGGCGTTGCACAGATCCTGGCGCTGTGGCCGGGCATGAGTCGCAGCCTCGTCACCATCGCGGCAGCGCTCGCCATCGGCGCCAGCATGGCTGCGGCGGTCGAGTTCAGCTTTCTGCTCGGGCTCGCCACGCTGTCGGCCGCAACGTTCTACGACCTCGCCAAGGACGGCCAGACGATCCTCGACGAGTACGGCTGGCGTACGCCGCTGCTCGGCGGCATCGTGGCGTTCATCACAGCAGCAATCGCCGTGCGATGGTTGGTGACGTTCCTGCGGACGCGTCCGCTGGCGGTCTTCGGGTGGTATCGCATCGGAATCGCCATCGCCACCGCTGCCATGATCGTCTTCGGGGTCATCTGATGCGTCTCGAGGACATCGGCGAACAGGACGGTTGGCGATGCTGGTTGTGCGATGAGCCTGTCGATCCCAACCGGTCGGTGAACGACCCGAGAGGTCCGAGCATCGACAGCCGTACGACGGAACGCAAGGCCAAAGCGAAGGGCAAAGGCGGCGGCAAGGGGCACGGCACCGGGCAGGAACGCCTCGCCCATCGGTCGTGCAACACCGGCAAGGGAAGCACGAAGCCGGTCATCGAGTGGCCCGCCGAGCTGTTCGTCGCTGATCCTGCCGTGATCCTCACGACCGTCGATCGCCTCCAGCGCAAGGGCGGGCGAGAGATCGTCGGGCGCTGTCTCGAGCAAGCTGACGCTACGAATGCTGCCGACTGGATCGTCGATCGCATCTCGAGGTTGGAGCCGGATCTCGCGGTCAGCGCCGACGTCGAGCCGGGTGGCGGCCAGTACCTCGTCGTGCTGCGGGCCCAGAACTGATCGAAAAGGGGATCACTGACCAGTTCGCTGGCGGGCGGCCTCGAACACGATCACTGTCGTGGCCATCGCTACGTTGAGCGATTCACTGCGGCCGCCGTGCGGGATCATGATCCACGATCGCACTGGGCCGACCGTGTCGTCCCACTCATCGGGCAGGCCGGCGGCCTCGTTCCCCATGATGATGGCGATACGCCCCGTGAGATCGGCGTCGGTGTACGGGGTAACGGTCCGTCCCAGGAAGTCGTGGCTCGTCGTGCCGAAAGTCTTGAGGCCCGCTGCGGCCACGACGTCGATGCCTGCAGTCACAACGGAGACGTGGAACAGTGCTCCTGCCGACGCTCGGACCACCTTGGGGTTGTACGGGTCGACGCCGCCGGGCGTGAGCACGACGAGATCGGCGCCGGCGGCTTCGGCCGAGCGCAGGATCGTGCCGAGGTTGCCGGGGTCGCTGACCCGGTCGAGCACGACCACGAACGACGATGCCGCAAGCACCGAATCGGCCGAACCGACATCTGGCATCGCGACGATTGCCAGGGGTGGCTGTGGCGTCTCGGTCGACGCGACACGCTCGAGCACCCCGTCGGCGAGCTCGAACACCACTCCCGCACCGTCAAGAGCGCTGTTGGAGCCCTGGGGGACGAACTGGGCCTCACACGTCCAACCCGCGGCAACAGCTTCGGCGACCAGCACTGGGCCCTCGACCACGAAGCGGCGCTCGTCGTAACGCGAACTGCGGCGCCCCAGGAGGCGCCGCAGTTCTTGAACCTTGTTGCTGTTGAACGCGAGTGCGTTCAGGCGAGTGCGCCCTTGGCTGCTTCGACGAGCTTGCCGAAGGCGGCGGGGTCGGTGATGGCGAGATCCGAGAGGATCTTGCGGTCGACCTCGATGCCGGCAGCGTTCAGACCGGCGATGAACCGGCTGTAGCTCATGTCGTGCTGGCGGGTTCCGGCGTTGATGCGCTGGATCCACAGACGACGCATCTCGCCCTTGCGGGCGCGACGGTCACGGAAGGCATAGTTGCCCGACCGCATGACCTGCTCGTTGGCGGCCCGGAACGAACGGCTCTTGTTGCCGTAGTAGCCCTTGGCCTTCTTCAATACCTTCTTGTGGCGCTTCTTTGATGCCACACCACGCTTCACACGTGCCATTTCGATTCCTCCTCGGAACGTTCAGTCGGGACTCGGCCCGCCATGAATTTCTCGGTTGGTCCTCTCAGCGCTGAGCGAGGAGGCGCTTGATCTTCTTCTCGTCGGTCGAGTGCACATCGGCATCGCGGTCGAGGCGGTGCTTGCGTGACGACGACTTCGACTCGAACTTGTGCTGGTTGTTCTGCTGTTCGTGACGCAGACGACCGGTGCCGGTCGTCTTGAATCGCTTAGCTGCCGTCTTCGACGTTTTCATCTTCGGCATCGGGGACTCCTTCTTCTGGTTCGCTGGCGACGATCGATTCAGGCGCTTCGCCTGTTTCGAGCGCCTCGGCTTCGGGCGTTTCCGCCTCTGCTTCGGACGCTTCGGCCAGGGCCCTGCGCTCGGCTTCGATTGCCGCCTTCTTCATTGCCTCTTGGGCCTGCTTGTCGGGCGACAGCGTCATCGACATGCTGCGACCCTCGAGTCGCGCCTGCGTATCGACTTTGGCTGCCGGACCCACCGCTTCGAGCACGTCATCGAGAATTTTCGATCCGAGCTCTGGGTGTGCCATTTCGCGCCCACGGAACTGCAACGTGATCTTGACCTTGTGGCCCTCTTCGATGAAGCGGATCACGTTGCGGGTCTTGGTGTCGAAGTCGCCCTTGCCGATCTTCGGCCGGTACTTCACTTCTTTCACCGAGACGTTGGTGGATTTCTTTCGGGCTTCCTTGGCCTTCTGGCCCTCTTCGTATTTGAACTTGCCGTAATCCATGATCCGGCAAACGGGAGGGTTGGCGTTCGGGGCCACTTCGACCAGGTCGAGTTCGAGACCCCTGGCCATTCTCAGCGCGTCGGGAGCGGCCTTGATTCCGAGTTGGTCGCCGGTCGGTCCGATGAGTCGGACTTCTCGGGATCGGATGCGGTCGTTGATCCGGTGCTGGTCACCACGTTGTTCCTGTCGCGGTGCTATGGCTGATCACTCCTGTGCAATGGGCCTCCCCAGTGTCTGAATTGTGGGCGCTCGACGCGAACCGCACGCGGAGCGACCAGATGACAAAAGCCATCTTGCCTCAGCCTTGTGACCTGGGCGCACGACTTTCATCGTGGCCAGGTGGGAGTTGCCCCCACTTCGCCTCAATTGTGATCGGTAGGGTAGCGCACGTGAGTGATGAAACCTCTGACACGGAGTTCGACGACGATCAGTTCGACGACGATCAGCTCGACGCTCTGGCTGCAGCCCAGCGGGAGATGAACGAGGTCCGCTCCCGATTGTCGGAGGTTCCGGCGGAAGTTGTCATCACCAATCACGTCATGGGGCTCTACGAGTTGGCGGCGATTCACCTGTCGGCGAACCCGCCCGATCTGCGCCAGTCGGCGCTCGCGATCGATGCCGTTGCGTGCCTCGTCGACGGCCTCGGCGCCCGACTGGGCGAGGAAGCATCGACGATGCAGGATGCGCTCGGCAACATCCGCTTGGCGTTCGTCCAGATCAAGGGTCAGATGGACGCGACCGCGTCACCGACCGCGTCACCGGCCGGGCCACCGACCGGGTCACCGACCGGGTGACCGACCGGGTCACCGTCTGGCTGAATCGCCCCGATGGCGCATCGGTCACGCGCCCCTCGACGACCACCACACCTTCGTCCCGTAGTAATCGCGCTTGCAGTACAGGATTGCCGGCCACGAGCCGGCCTGAGGCGTTGACCACCCGCCACCACGGCACATCGGCGTCGGTGGTGGCGAGGATGCGACCCACGAGGCGAGCCTGCTTCGGATGGCCGGCGACCTCGGCCACGTCGCCGTAGGTGGTCACCTCACCCGCTCGGAGCGCCATCAGCACGTCGATGATCTGGTGTTCGCGATCGGTGGTTGGGTCGTTGCTCACGACCTGATGTTGGCGGCTTCCCATCGACCGAACTTGGCCAACAGGTCGAAACTCACGGGGGCGCCAACCGCAATTGATCGGGAGCCGTCCGCGATCTCGATGCAATGGAATGCGTACGTGCTGCCGTTGACGCCGTCGATGGTCCCGAGGCCCGACTGCTCGTCGAACGCGATCACCACACCACTGCGGCCGGTACTCGGGCCACGGCGGCCGGCACCACGGGCGAGCTCTGTCATGGCACGATCTTGGCGATCGCCATCTCGACGAGGTCGGTGGCGCCGGCGTCGATCAGTGCCGGGATGATGAGGTTGATCAGCTTCTTCTCGACCACTGATTCCACGGCGTACCCTCCACCGGCGAGCGGCGACATCGTGGGTGACTTCATCGATGGCAGCACCGCGAGAACGTCGTCCCGGCGTTCCTCGCTCACGTTGAGTTTCAAGAGCACCCGGCCACGGGCGTCGAGCACGCCGTTGAGCAACGTCATGATCTGCTCCATCGCCTTGCGCTTGTCGGGATCGTTCGCGCTCTGCGGGTTGGCAACGACCTCGGTATAGCTGAGCAGGATCGTGTCGATCACCTTGAGGCCAGCGGCGCGCAACGCACGTCCGGTTTCGGTGATCTCGACCACGCAGTCGGCGATGTCGGGAATCTTCGCCTCGGTCGCTCCGTACGACAGGCGCACGTCGGCCTCGATGCCGTGGTCGGCGAAGAAGCGCTTTGTCAGCTCGGGATACTCCGACTGGACACGCACGCCGTTGGGGAGATCATCGACCGAACCGGCCGGATTGTCGCCGGCAACTGCAACGACCAGTTGGATCGGGTTGCTGGTCGCCTTGGAGTACTTCAGCTCGCCGAGGGTTTCGACCACGCTGCCGGTCTCCTCGACCCAGTCGCGCCCGGTGATGCCGATGTCGAACAGCCCTTCGGCGACGTACACCGGGATCTCCTGCGGCCGCAAGATGCGCACTGACTCGATGCGCGGGTCGTCGATGGTGGCCTGGTAGTCGACCGTGGACGATCGAACGACTGGTAGGTCGGCTGCTTCGAACAGCTCGAGCGTCGCCTTCTCCAGCGAGCCTTTCGGAAGGACGAGTCGCAGCATGCCGCTGAAGCTAACTGAGAGCCCGCCAGCCCACCCCACCGGTTTGGGTTGCAGTTCCATTGGGGCGGCCCAACCGAAGTGTCACGCAAACCGGGGGGTTGCTGGGTGGAGGCGGGCGCGGGTCGGTGGTCAGTGGGTGGTTTCGGTGTCGTGGAGGAGGCGCAGGGCGTGCGGGAGCACATCGATGATCGCGTCGAGCTGCTCGATGCAGCCCTTGGTGCTGCCCGGGGTGTTCACGATGATGGCGTCGCCTCGAATGCCGGCGACACCTCGTGAGAGTCGTCCGAGCGGATTGCACAGTCGCATCGCTTCGGCGAGGCCGGGCGCGTCACGTTCGATGACCGCCCTGGTGCCCTCCGGGGTCTGGTCACGCGGAGCGAAACCCGTCCCGCCCGTCGACACGATGAGGCCCGCGAATCCGTCGGACAACTCGGTGAGGGCGGCGGCCACAAGATCCGCTCCGTCGGCGGTCACCTGATGATCGACCACCCCGAAGCCATTGGCCGTCAGATGGGCCGCCAGCGCTCGGCCGCTGAGATCGTCACGCGTGCCGTGCACCACACCATCGCTGACGGTGAGCACCTTTGCCTGGGGCATGTCGGTCACGAGATCCGACGGTACCGAATCAGCACCATGGCGTCGGTGTTGGCGTCGTGTGGGAGAACCCGCCAGCCCTGCTCGAATGGTCGCCAGGTACCGATCGATGGCGGCGTCGAGTCGACTTCGAAGCCTGCAGGGGTGAAATGGTCGACCGACTCGGCCGCCGTGATGGTGCACACGCTGTAGACGAGCCGGCCGCCCGGCGCAACGAGTTCAGCGGCCGACTCGAGCAGCTGCGCCTGCAACTCGGCCAACTCGGTGATGTCGTTCGGTTGTATCCGCCAGCGGGCGTCGGCCCGACGGCGGAGCGCGCCGAGCCCCGAGCACGGGGCGTCGAGCAGCACCGCCTCGAACGATCCCGGCCGGAACGGCGCCGCCCCACCGTCGGCGGCGACCACCGGCAGTTCGAGGTCGAGCTTCGTGGCATTCTCCTGCACGAGGCGGGCCCGCCCGAGTCGTTGGTCGGCCGCGATCACTCGGGCCCCTGTAGTCGCGATCGCCGTGGCCTTACCACCGGGTGCCGCGCACATGTCGAGCACGCGTGCGCCGAACTCCACTTCGACCGCAGCTGCGACCCACTGCGACGACTCGTCC
This sequence comes from Actinomycetes bacterium, assembly GCA_031430875.1. Classification (GTDB taxonomy): domain Bacteria; phylum Actinomycetota; class Acidimicrobiia; order Acidimicrobiales; family Ilumatobacteraceae; genus Sva-07. Next base: position 8,914 of record JANPCI010000181.1, read on the forward strand.
TGTACATAGCCGTCGTCGCGGGCGGTCACGGGAGGCGGCTCGTTCATTCGCTCCAGCGCCAGCGTCGCGTCGGCGTTACCCAACTCGGCGCGAAACAGATCGACCATCCAGTCGGGATAGCTGAGGCGCGCCCCGTCGGACGGCCACGACATCTCGTCGATCGAGAGCCGCGAGACCTTACGGAGCACGGCATTGACAAATCCTCGGGTCCGCTTCGGTGCCAGGCCGACCGTTTCGCCGACCGCGGCATGTGGTGGAACGCCGGCGAACACGAGCTGGTACGCACCGAGGCGCAGCACCGACCGGGTGGCATCGTCGGGCGGCGAGGTGACGAATCGATCGATCACCGAGTCGCACGCCCGACGCATCCGAGTGGTGCCGTAGACGAGCTCGGTGACGAAGCGTCGATCCATGTCGGTCAGGCCCGACGTGGCCAGCATCGGCCCGAGCACGAGATTCGCGTAGGCGCCATCCGACTCGATCCGCCGGAGCGCGTCGAGAGCGACACGTCGAGCTGTGCGTTCACCGCCCGGACCCGATCGATCGGTGTGCAGTTTGCTTGTCACTCGGAGCCGAACAGTTCGTCGGCAGTCGGACGGGCGCCGAGGCGCCAGGATTCGAAGCTCATTGCGGCCTTCCCTTCGGGTTGCACGATCGTCGGGACGAGAACGCCGTCATCGATCCGGGCAGCGTTGATCTTCAGACGCTTGTCTCGAAACGTCGTCCAGGCGCCGCCGACGCGAACGAGTCGATGGATATCGTCGGTCGGCTTCGACCAGTCGATCTCGAAGTCGAATGCGGTGAACTTGGCGGCATTGGTGACCTCGCCGACCTGTGGCTCGGGCCGATCAACCCAACTGTCGAGTGGCCGGGCCAACGTGTCGACGAGGAGCGTCGTGCCGACCTCGACGAGCTCCGCGCGGAGTTCGACCGCCGTGGTCTCGGATCCGATGGGCACCTCGCGGCGGGCGTACACACCACCCGTGTCGAGGCCCTCTTCAACCGCCATCACACACACGCCGGTCACCTCGTCGCCGGCCAGGAGGGCCCGCTCGACCGGAGCAGCACCACGCCAGCGAGGCAGCAGCGAGAAGTGGATGTTGACCATCGGCATCACGTCGATCACGTGCGGCTTGATGATCTGTCCGAAGGCGACCACGACACCGAGTTCGGCGCCCCATTCTGACACCGCTTCGAGTACGTCGTCGACCGAGTGCGACACCGGGAGCCCGAGCTCGAGCGCCGCCGCCTTCACCGGGCTGGGCGACACCTCGCTCCCCCGTCCGCGTCGTTTGTCGATGCGCGTGACGACGAGGACGATCTCGTGACCGGCGTCAACGAGCGCCCGAAGGGGCGGCACCGCCATCTCGGGCGTGCCCAGATAGACGAGCTTCATCCGAGGCCCTTCATCCAAGACCCGTCATCCGAGGCCCAGGCGCCGCCGGATGGGTGGGCGCGACGCCTGCTTGGCCGTTTCCTCCTCGATCCGGCGGTACTCCCTCATTGCTTCCTTGCGCTGGTCGCCTTCGAGGCGGTCGAACATCAACACCCCGTTGAGATGATCGATCTCGTGCTGGAACATCCGCGCTTCGAGTTCGTCAGCCTCGATCTCGATGGTCTCGCCGTTCAGATCCAGACCGCGAACGAGGACCATCTTCGGACGAAGCATCTCGACATACAGACCCGGGATCGACAGGCAACCCTCGTCGTACACCCACTCACCATCGGATTCAACGACCTCCGGATTGATGATCGCCAACGGCTTCTCGTCGATGTCCCACACGACAACCTGCTTCTGTACACCGATTTGCGGGGCAGCGAGGGCGATCCCATTGCCCGAATCGACGAGCGTGTCGAACATGTCGTCGATGAGCCGGATGATCTTGCCGTCGACGTCGTCGACACGCGACGCCATTGACTTCAATACCGGGTCGCCGTAGGTGCGGATGGTGTACGACATCCGTGTCAGGCTAGGGGAAGTGCCGAGTGACCAGTACTTCGACGAAGATCCGAACGTGGCCTCGGCGCCGCTGGTCGTCGATGTCACGTTGCCCGACACCGCGTTCACCATGGAGACTGACCGCGGGGTGTTCTCCCACGGCCATCTCGACACGGCCACATCGATGCTGCTGCGCTCGGATCTTTCACTCGCAGGAACGGGAAACCTCCTCGATCTCGGTTGTGGTTCGGGAGCAATCGCGCTGACGATGGCCCGCCGGTCGCCCGATGCAACCGTGTGGGCGGTCGACGTCAACAGTCGCGCCCGCGAGCTCTGCAGTCGTAACGCCGGGCGCAACAGGATCGACAACATCACCGTCGCTCATCCGGACGAAGTGCCCTCCGATGTCCGCTTCACCACGATCTGGTCGAATCCGCCGATCCGCATCGGCAAGGACTCGCTCCACGAGCTACTCCTTTCGTGGCTCGGCCGGCTCCAACCAACGGGCAACGCCGCACTCGTGGTCCAAAAGCACCTCGGGGCCGACTCGTTGCAGCGGTGGCTGATCGAACGCGGCTACGTCTGTTGGCGGGCAGGATCGAAGGCCGGCTTCCGAATTCTCGAGATCCGACCACGGGCGGACCAGCTCGAGTGACCGCAAGCCCAGCGATCAACATCGCCGACATTCGCGCAGCCGCCGCCCTGATCACCCCCGAGGCCGTCGTCACGCCGGTGTTGCGCTCCGATCGGCTCGATGCGCTCACTGGTGCGGCCGTGTTCTGCAAGGACGAGTCGCAACAACGAGCGGGTGCGTTCAAGTTCCGTGGCGCATTCAATCGGCTGTCGCTGATCCCACTCGCCGACCGGCCACGAGGGGTCATCGCTGTGTCGTCGGGCAACCACGGCGCTGCGGTGGCCTGCGCCGCCCATCTGTTGGGGATGTCTGCGACCGTTCACGTGCCCGACGACGTCGCCGCGGCGAAGCGGGCGTTGATCGAGTCGTACGGAGCGTCGATCGTCACGTTTGATCGGGCAACGCCGGATCGAGACGCCGGGGCACTCCGACAGGTCGCACAAACCGGTGCCACGTTCGTGCATCCGTTCGAGGACCCACAGGTGATGGCCGGCCAGGGCACCGCCGCGCTGGAGTTACACGATCAGGTCGGTCACCTCGACGTGCTCCTCGTGCCCATGTCGGGCGGCGGCCTGATGGCCGGCTGCGCATCGGCGATGCACCACCTCGACCCGTCATGCGAGCTGATCGGTATCGAGCCGGCCGGCGCCGACGACACCCGACAGTCGTTTGCTGCCGGCCACCCGGTGCGAATCGATCAGCCCGACACGATCGCCGACGGACTGGCAGTCACAGCACCGGGCGCGGCGACCTTCGCCATCAACCACCGGCTCGTGAGTGACGTGGTGACGGTCACCGACGAGCAGCTCATCGAGGCCATGCGGGTTGTTCGTGACCTCCTCGGTCGCCGTCTCGAGCCCAGCGGTGTCGCCGGCCTCGCAGCGGTCCTCGACCACGGCCTCGACCAACCGTCCCGGTTCCGGAACCGTCGCGTCGGCATCATCCTCTCCGGCGGCAACATCGACAACGCACGCTTCGACGCCCTGGTCCCAGGATCAGATGCGGGCGGGGTCGACTTCCACACGGATGCGTGAGCCGGTCGGGCGTTCGGCGGCGTTGAGGGCCGTGCCGAGCGTGGTCCAGTCCGACGCCCGCACGAGGAAACGGTCGACGCCGTCACCTCCAACCGCAACCGTAGGGGGGAGCTGGGCGACGTACTCGTCTGCGCCAGCGCCCGACACCACGGCGAGCGCGCCGAACGGCGGTAGACCGAGCAACCCGCGTCGCTCACGTTCAGCGCCGAGAATGCTCGCCGGATCACCGTGTGTTGCCGCGCTGAGCACCTCGTGATCGGGTGTGAACGTCTGGATGAGTACCTCGGGCGCGATCCGCCCGGCTCGCACGATCAGCGCCAGGGCCTGCTCGGACGCTCGAAAGCGCGGAGCCAGCATCTCGGAGTCGAACTCGAGGAATGCCACGACGTGGGCCGAGGTGACCCGATGGAGCACCGCTTCGGTCCCCACGTAGATGCCGGCTCGTCTCGGCGAATCGGCATCGGATCCGGTGACCGAGACGACGGGTCGAGCCGCCGCGGCCTCGAGCTCCTCGCGAAGGCGCGTCACGCCGGGCCGGAGGTTGGCGAACCGGCTCGCGCCGCATTCCTGACACACCGGTGGTCGTCGGGCCTGGCAGCGGCGGCACGACAGGCGACCGGCGTCGTCGAGGCCGACCGCGGCATCGCATCGATCGCAGCGAATCAGCGTCCGACACGACCGACACGCGAGGACACGGGCACGCCCGGTGATGTTGCTGACGCAGACAACCGTCAGGTCGGGGTCACGGAGGCGTTCGATGAGTGGTGACGTGACGAGCGAACGCTTCCACGGATCCTCGTCGGTGCGATCGACCACAACGATCCGAGGCCATCCGGAGCGCTCGCGGTTCGCCGGTGGGTGCACGACGCCGCGGGCGCCGGAGTACTCGACGACCGCCGTGAGCGTCGGTGCGGGTGAGACGAGCACGCACGGCACGCCGACTCGCCGGCACCGCTCGACCACCACGTCGCGAGCGTGCCAGGTCGGTGTGCGCTCCTCTTGGAGCGCTTCGTCGTGCTCGTCGATCACGACCGCCGCGGCGAGCCCGGGACACGGCGCCCAAGCGGCCGACCGGGTCCCGATCACGACGTCGACACCACCGGCAGCGGATGCCCAGTCGTCGGGGACCACAGCGACCGAAAGACCGGCTCGACGAAGTCGGGTTGCCAGCAGCGCCACTGTGTCGTGCTCGGGAGCAACCACCAGCGCCGGACCGCAGCCCACCGCCGCCAGGATGGTCGGCATCACGTCGGCTCGCGGAGGCAGTCGCAGTACTCCCCCGCCGGCTGCGAGCAGATCGCGTGTCGCCGGCGATGCGGGACCGGGAGCCATGCCCGTGCACCGATCGGGCGGCAGCGTCACGATGGCGCGGCTTGGCGACGCCGTCACGAGGAACGGCCGGATGCGGCGTGCCGCCCACCGAACTGACGCCCACGCCGCCAGGTCGAACAGGTCCGGCGCCGGTCCGTGGCCGGTGACCTTCATGATCGGTTTCAGCATGATCGGTTTCAGCGCGATCGACTTCAGCGAGTCGATCGAGCGGCCATCTGACGGCGCGTCCCTGATCGCGGCAACCCAGCCGCCGATACGACGGCCATGGAGCTCGACCCGCACGAGCGTGCCGACGGCGACGTTCGCCGACAACTCGGGAGGGATCAGATAATCGAACTGCTTGTCGAGCCCGGTGACGTCGGGCACGACGTTGGCGACGATCGTGGCGGCGGATGCCGCCAACCGATCGCCGCCTGTGTCGCTCAGACGCCGACGGCCGACTTGAAGTCGCCGAGACGGTTCAACTCTTCCCACGGGAAGCCGGCTCGGCCGAAGTGGCCGTAGGCGGCCGAACGCTTGTAGATCGGGCGCTTGAGGTCGAGGTCACGGACGATCGCCGCGGGGCGCAGGTCGAACGTGGCGCGCACAGCCTGCTCGATGACGGCCGGGTCGACATGCGACGTTCCGAACGTCTCCACCAGGATGCTCACCGGCTGCGCCATGCCGATGGCATACGCGAGCTGCACTTCACAGCGGTCGGCCGCGCCTGACGCGACGACGTGCTTGGCGACCCAGCGACCTGCGTACGCACCCGAGCGGTCGACCTTGCTCGGATCCTTACCCGAGAACGCACCGCCACCATGACGTCCCATGCCGCCGTAGGTGTCGACGATGATCTTGCGACCGGTGAGGCCGGCATCGGCGTAGGGGCCGCCGCGCACGAACTGACCCGTCGGATTCACGTAGATCTCGAAGTCGTCGTCGGCAAACTGTTCGGGGATCATCGGGCGGATGACCTGGTCGATCAGGTCGGGGCGGATGACCGAGTCGCGGTCGACACCATCCTGGTGCTGCGTGCTGATGAGCACAGCCTTGAGCGCCACTGGCCAACCGTTGTGGTACTCATAGGTGACCTGGGTCTTACCGTCGGGGCGTAGGTACGGAACCTGGCCCGACTTGCGGACCTCGGCAAGGCGCTCGGCAAGGCGATGTGCCGTCCAGATCGGCAGTGGCATGAGGTCGTCGGTTTCGTTGCAGGCGTAGCCGAACATCATGCCCTGGTCGCCAGCACCCTGCAGGCTGAGCATGTCCTCACCGGAGTGACCCGACCGGACTTCTTCGCTGGCATCCACACCCTGGGCGATGTCGGGGCTCTGCTCGTCGATCGAGACGATCACGCCGCAGGTGTTGCCGTCGAAGCCGTAGGTGGCGTTGTCGTAGCCGATGCCGTTGATGGTCTCTCGGGCGATCTTGGGGATGTCGACGTAGGCCGACGTGGTGATTTCACCGGCGATGACGCAAAGGCCGGTGGTCAGGAGGGTCTCGCAGGCAACGCGGCCGTCGGGATCCTCGGTGAGGATGGCGTCGAGGATCGAGTCGGAGACCTGATCGGCCATCTTGTCGGGGTGGCCTTCGGTGACGCTTTCGGAAGTGAACGTGTACGTGCTCATGCAGGGTCCTGTCGATGTGTGGAGCGTATGGAGACGATGGTGTCGATGACGGCCCGAGCGACATCTCGCTTCGATGCGAGGTCGATCTCGACAGGCTCCGCGTCGGGCCGCAACAGCGTAACCGCGTTTGTGTCGTGTGCGAACCCAACCAGTGGGGCACTGACGTCGTTCGCCACGATCAGGTCGAGATGCTTCGAATGCAGCTTCTCGGTGGCGTTGGCGAGCAGATCGTCGGTTTCGGCGGCGAAGCCGACGAGCACCTGACCGGCCCGCTTGGCGGCCCCGAGGCCCGCAAGGATGTCGGGCGTTGGCTCGAGGATGATCTCCGGCGTGCCGTCGCGCTTCTTCAGCTTGCCGTCAGCGGCCACCTTGGGCCGGAAGTCGGCCACTGCGGCGCTCATGACGATCACATCGTGATCGGCCGCGGCCGCGACCATGGCTCGCTCCATCTCGTCAGCGGTCTCAACCGCCACCATCACGACGCCGGCAGGTACTGCAAGCGACACCGTCGACACCAGGGTGACCCGTGCGCCCCGACTCGCAGCTTCGGCAGCAATGGCGTAACCCTGCTTGCCCGAACTGCGATTGGCGATCACCCGGACGGCATCGATCGGTTCGCGGGTACCGCCTGCCGACACCACGACTGCTGTTCCCTCGAGATCACCCGGCCCCAAGATTCGCTCGACGGCGGCCACGATCGACGTCACGTCGGCGAGACGGCCTGGGCCGATGTCGCCACCAGCCAACCGCCCCGACTCGGGCTCGACGATGTGCACGCCGCGTTCTCGCAGCACCGCCACGTTCTCGACGACGCTGGGGTGCTCCCACATCTCGGTGTGCATCGCCGGACACACGACGACGGGTGCCCGAGTGGCGATCAGTGTGTTCGTGAGCAGGTCGGTCGACAGGCCCATGCGGTAGGCGGCGATCAGGCGGGCCGTGGCCGGAGCGACGAGGATCAAGTCGGCCCCCTGGCCGATCCGGGTGTGCGGGATCGGCGTGGTCGGGTTGTCCCACAGCTCAGTTTGCACCGGCTCGGACGCGAGAGCGCTCAGCGTGGTCCGCCCGATGAAGTGCTCGGCGCCGGCGGTCATGATCGGCACCACGTGGGCGCCCGCGTCAACAAGCCGGCGACACACCTCGATTGCCTTGTACGCGGCGATCCCGCCGGTCACCCCCAGAACGATCCGCTTGCCTTCGAGCATCGGTTCCCCTCCCGAGTGACTGGGGGTAGATATCAGCCGTCGGTGGAGTCGGCAGCAGCGTCGGCGATGGCCTGCGCTTGCGCCTCTGCGTCGAACTCTTCGTCGTCGATGACGACTTCTTCAGGCTGCGGCGCCCAGATGATCTTGTGATCGGAGATCTCTTCGAAGGCAATCGACAGCGGCTTGCGGGCCACCGACGACACCTGCGGCGGAATCATGTGACCGAGGCCGTCGCCGAGTTGGTTGAAGTACGAATTGATGTTGCGCGCCCGACGTGCAGCGAGGGTGACCAGCGTGAACTTCGAATCGACCGTACCGAGAAGACTCTCGATGGGAGGATTGATCATCGTGTCGTGGTCGAGCGCCATAGGCCGACGATCATACCGCCTGGTCAACTGGGTCGTGCGGCTTCGATGATGTGGAGCATCTCGGCGATGGTCGCATCGAGGTCGTCGTTGACGACGATGTGGTCGGCCAACTCACGACCGATCGGCTCTTCGATCTCGGCTTTCTTCAGGCGTGCGAGCACCTTGTCGCCCGGGTCACCTCGGCCCCGCAGCCGTCGCTCCTGTTCTTCTCGCGACGGCGGGACGACGAACAACAGGAGCGCTTCGGGGTAGACCCGCTTCACCTGTTGGGCGCCGTCGACTTCGATCTCGAGCACCACATCCTGATCGCTGTCGGGAGCCGGCGTGGGGCTGCCGTAGTAGTTGCCGAGGAACTCGGTCCACTCCAGGAAACCACCCTCGGCAATGCGCCCCTCGAACGTCGCGGTGTCGGTGAACACGTACGCATCGTCGGATTCGGCCGGGCGACGCTCACGGGTGGTCCACGACCGACTCAGCCACAGCCGAGGGTCGCGCCGCACGAGCGCGTCGACAATGGTTCCCTTGCCGACCCCACCGGGGCCGGAGACGACGACGATCACTGGTGCAACCTCAACTGGAGACCTGAACTGGCGACCTCAACTGGCGAGGAGTTCGAGCAGCTTCGCCTTCTGCTGGGTGCCGAGGCCCTGCACACGCCGATTGTCGGCGATCTCGACATCTTCCATGATCTTGCGGGCCTTGACCTTGCCGACGCCGGGCAGCGACTCGAGCAGTGAGACGACCTTGAGTTTGCCGACGTTCACATCGTCGGAGGCCAACGCGTCGGCCAGGCTCATCGAGCCCATCTTGAGGCGGGCCTTGATCTCGGCGCGAGCGGTGCGGGCCAATGCGGCCTTGGCCAGTGCATCCATTCGTTGTTCGGGGGTCAACTGTGGGGGTGTTGCCATGACGCTCAAGCTATCGCGGTGAGCTCGCCCAGGCTGGTCAATCCCCTGCTCACGGCCCATGCACACAGTTCCTCCTGTACCCGCAGCGTCGCTCGGGGATCAGCGAACGATGCGGTGCCGACCTGTACGGCCGAGGCGCCGGCCAACATCAGCTCCGCGGCATCCCATCCCGATGCCACACCACCGACGCCGACAATCGGAACGTCGGGGAGCGCCTGGTGCACGTCGTGCACGGCGCGGACTGCCACCGGATGGATGGCGCGCCCTGACAACCCGCCCCCGCCGGCTCCCAGCGTCGGCAACAGCGTGTCGGGGTCGTAGGCGAGCCCCAACAGGGTGTTGATACAGGTGAGTGCCTCGGCGCCGGCACCAACGACCGCTTCGGCGACCTGGATGATCCGATCGGTGTTGGCACTCAGTTTTGCCCAGCGGGGTCGGCCGCATCCGGCAGTTGCCGCAATCACCTCGCTCGACAGTGCCGCGTCGTGGGCGAAGATCGAACCTCGCCCTTCGAGGTTCGGGCACGAGAGGTTCACTTCGACGGCCACCACCCCCGGCGGAGCCGCGGCGAGCATGTCGGCGGCCTGCGCATAGTCAGCGACCGACCGACCCCAGATACTGGCGACCACGGTTGCCCCGGTGGCGAGAAGGTCGTCGAGGACGTGATCGAGCCAGTACCGCACGCCCGGACCCTGGAGGCCGACGGCGTTCATCATCCCCTGCGGCGTCGGGTGCAGTCGTGGCGGAGGGTTGCCGGCCCATTCATACGGAGCCAGCGACTTGGTGACGACCGCGCCGAGCGCGGCGAAGTCGAGATACCCGCCGAACTCCGTGCCGTAGCCAACCGTTCCCGACGCCGTCATCACCGGCGTCGACAGCTCGATCGATCCGACCCGGACCCGGGTGTCGATCACGTTGCGCTCGAGGCGGCCATCACCGTGTCGCGCTGGCGGCCGTGGTACTCCTGCCCGTGGTACTCCTGAAGTGTCTTGACCGTCAGTCCGTCGCCGTCGTTCTCGGCGAGACCTTGAACTGCGGCCAGCGCGGCGGCGACGGTGGTGACGCAACTCACGCCGTGAAGGCTCGCCGCCTTGCGAATGGCTTCACCGTCGCTACGTCCGAGGCGGCCACGCGGCGTGTTGACCACGAAGCTGATCTTGCCATCGGCGATCAGATCGACGGCGGTCACCCGGGCCAGTGAGTCTTGGCCGCCGGCACCGCCATCGGATCCGGCCTCCTGCACCTTTGCGACCACCTGGTCGACCGGCGCATCGAACGCCGCCAGGTAGGCAGCGGTGCCCTCGGTGGCAACGATGCCGAGACCGAGCGCCCGGAACCGTTGCGCGACCACGAGGCCGGCGGGTTTGTCGGGGTCGGCAAGCGACAAGAAGACCGTCCCTTCTGTTGGCAGGAACGTTCCCGCAGCGACCTCGGCCTTGTAGAACGCCCGTCCGAATGTGTCGGCAATTCCCATCACCTCGCCGGTCGAACGCATCTCCGGCCCGAGCGCCGGATCGACCTCCGGGAACCGGCTGAACGGCAGGACGGCCTCCTTGACGGCAACATGACCGCCAACCGGTGGTTGCAGCAGACCTTCGGCGCGCAGTTCGGCCAGCGTCGCTCCGAGCATCACGCGGGTGGCAACCTTGGCGAGCGGGACACCCGTCGCCTTGGCGACGAACGGTACGGTCCGACTGGCCCGCGGGTTGGCCTCGATCACATACACCGTCGTGCCGATCACGGCGTACTGCACGTTGATCAGACCACGAACATCGAGCCGCTTGGCAATGACCGCCGTATACGACTCGATCACCTCCACCACCCACGAGGGAAGAGTCGGCGGTGGGATTGCACACGCCGAGTCGCCGGAGTGCACGCCGGCCTCCTCGACGTGTTCCATCACGCCACCGATCAGCACCTCGCCGGTGTGATCGCGGATCGCGTCGACGTCGACCTCGGTAGCGTCGGCGAGGAACTGATCGATCAGCACCGGCCGCTCGGCGGACAAGCCGCCCTCCTTGCCCAAGCTGCCGAATCCGGCCAACTCGTCCATGGCACGCGCCAGGTGATTGCGGTCGTGCACGATCTGCATGGCGCGCCCGCCGAGCACATAACTCGGCCGGACCAGCACGGGAAAACCGATGTCGTCGGTGATCGCCAACGCCTGTTCGAGGTCGACTGCGGTGCCGCCCGGAGGCTGCGGGATGCGCAACTCGTTGCAGATCGCGTTCCAGCGTTCGCGATCTTCGGCGGCATCGATCGAATCGGGCGACGTGCCCGCCACCAGCTCGACGGGGATCAGTCCCGACAGCTTCAGTGGCGTCTGGCCACCGAGCGACACGATGACGGCTTCGGGCTGTTCGGCGGCGATGACGTTGAGAACGTCTTCCTGTGTCAGCGGTTCGAAGTACAGGCGATCAGACGTGTCGTAATCGGTCGACACGGTCTCCGGATTGCAGTTGATCATGATCGTCTCGAAGCCGGCTTCGCGCAGCGCGAACGATGCATGGACGCAGCAGTAGTCGAACTCGATGCCCTGGCCGATCCGGTTGGGGCCCGACCCGAGGATGACGACCTTTCGGCCGGTGGACGAGCGAACCTCGTTCTCGTCCTCGTACGTGGAGTAGTGGTACGGCGTCTCGGCGACGAACTCGGCCGAGCAGGTGTCGACGGTCTTGTACGTCGGAATGACGCCGGCTGCCTCTCGGGCGGTGCGGACCTCGCTCTCGGGCAGCTCCCACAGGTGCGCGAGTTGACCATCGGAGTATCCGAGACGTTTGGCGCGTCGCCAGTCGCGCCTCGTCATGGCGTCGAAACCGGTCAGCGCCAGTTCCGCGCGCTCTTCTACGATCATCGACATCTGATCGAGGAACCACGGATCAATGCTCGTCGCCGTATTGACGACCTCGATCGAGACACCCCGGTTCAGGAGCTCGCCGACCTGCTGGATGCGGTCGGCGGTCGGGATCGCGGCCTGAGCGAGAAGCTCATCGTCGTTCAACTCGTCGAGATGCCCCGCCGCCGGGTCGCAGCCGAGCCCGAGGCGGCCCTGCTCCAACGACCGCAGGGCCTTCTGCAGGCTCTCGGGGAACGTCCGACCGATGGCCATCACCTCACCGACGGACTGCATCTGAGTGCCGAGTACGCCGGTGGTACCCGGCAGCTTCTCGAACGCCCAGCGCGGGAGCTTGGTGACGACGTCGTCGAGCACCGGCTCGAAGCTCGCCGGCGTGGACCGTTCGGCGGTCTGGGTGATGTCGTTGGGGATCTCGTCGAGCGTGTAGCCGACCGCGAGCCGGGCGGCGATCTTGGCGATCGGGAACCCGGTCGCCTTCGAGGCGAGGGCTGACGACCGAGAGACGCGCGGGTTCATCTCGATGACCACCTGACGGCCGGTGCCCGGTTCAACCGCGAACTGCACGTTCGACCCGCCGGTCTCGACGCCGACGCGCCGGATACACGCGAGTGCGGAGTTACGCATCTCCTGATACTCGACATCGGTGAGGGTCTGGATGGGCGCAACGGTGATCGAATCACCCGTATGAACGCCCATCGGGTCGACGTTCTCGATGCCGCAGATGATCACGCAGTTGTCGGCGTGGTCACGCATGACCTCGAGCTCGAATTCCTTCCAGCCGTACACCGACTCCTCGATGAGGATCTCGCTGATCGGGCTCGCCGTAAGACCGTTCGACGCCATGCGTTCGAACTCCTCCGGCGTCGACGCGATGCCTGTCCCGCGACCCCCGAGGATGTACGCCGGACGGATCACGGCGGGGAGCCCGATGTCGGCAGCTACGACACGGGCTTCCTCCATCGTGTGGGCTGTGCCCGAGCGCAGGCAATCGAGACCGATGCCGACCATTGCCTGCTTGAACAGTTCGCGGTCCTCTGCAGTGGCGATGGCTTCGGCGTTGGCCCCGATCATTTCGGGGGTGCCCGGCACGCCGATCAGGTTGCGCTCGAACAGCTCCATGGCGATGTTGAGCCCGGTCTGGCCGCCGAGGGTCGGGAGCACCGCATCGGGCTGTTCACGGTCGATGATGGCCGAGACGACCTGCCACGTGAGCGGCTCGATGTACGTGGCATCGGCGAAGTCGGGGTCGGTCATGATCGTCGCCGGGTTCGAGTTGGCGAGGATCACCCGGTAGCCCTCCTCTCGCAGTACCCGGCAGGCCTGGGTGCCCGAGTAGTCGAATTCGCAGGCTTGGCCGATGACGATGGGACCCGACCCGATGATCAGGATCGAGTGGATGTCGGTGCGCTTGGGCATCAGCGGCTCCCCGTAACGGCGCCGGCGTGGCGCATCATGTCGGCGAACTGCTCGAACAGATAGTGCGAGTCGTGCGGACCCGGGTTGGCCTCAGGATGGTGCTGCACGCTGAAGGCCAGCTCGCCGGCGACCGCAAGGCCCTCGCAGACACCGTCGTTGAGGTTGACGTGGGTCATGGTCGCCTTGCCAGCCAGCGAGTCGGGGTCGACAGCGAAGTTGTGATTCTGGCTCGTGATCTCGATGCGTCCGGAGGCGAGATTCTTGACCGGATGATTGCCCCCGTGGTGCCCGAATGGGAGCTTGACGGTGCCGGCGCCGATCGCCCGACCGAGGAGTTGGTGGCCGAGGCAGATCCCGAAGATCGGGACGTTGCCGATGAGTCCGCCGATTGCGTCGACCGCGTACGGCACCATCGCAGGGTCGCCGGGGCCGTTGCTCAGGAACACGCCGTTGGGGCTGCGAGCGAGGATGTCGGCAGCGCTCGTCGAGGCAGGGACCACCTCGACGGTGCCGAAACGCGACAGGTTGACCGCGATGTTCCGCTTCATGCCGTAGTCGATCGCAACGATTCTCGTGGTGCTGTCGGGATCGAGGGCTTCGACGGTGTAGCCCGCATCGATGGTGACCTGGCTGACCAGGTCGATGCCATCGGTTCCCGGTTCGGCGTTCGCCGCAGCGGCGAGGTCGGCCTCGGAGACCGATCCGAACGCGCCCGGCAT
>JANPCI010000182.1:0-16224 GCA_031430875.1 Actinomycetes bacterium
TCGCTCATCGCTGGCGCTTCGATCGGCGTTCGAGGGGGCCGATGTGCTGTGCTGCACGGATGCAGTTCGGCATCTTCTACGAACATCAGCTCCCGAAGCCGTGGAGCGCTGACGACGAGTACGAGCTCTTGCGCGATGCGCTCGACCAGGTGGAGCTCGCCGACCGGCTCGCGTTCGACTATGCGTGGGAGGTCGAGCACCACTTCCTCGACGAGTACTCGCATTCCTCGGCGCCCGAGGTGTTCCTCGCGGCTGCGGCGGCTCGCACGAGCCGGATCCGGCTCGGGCACGGCATCCGTCAGGTGATCCCGAACTACAACCATCCGGCCCGCACGGCGGAGGGGCTCGCCACGCTCGACCTGATCTCCAACGGTCGGGTCGACTTCGGCATCGGTGAGGGAGCGACCCGTTTGGAGTTGCACGGGTTCGGCATCCCGGCCAAAGAGAAGCGGGCGATGTCGCTCGAAGCTGCCGAGCAGATCGCCAACATGATGGTGCTCGACCCATATCCCGGGTACACGTCGGAGCACTTCTCGATGCCGTGTCGCAACGTGCTGCCCAAGCCGCGTCAGAAGCCGCATCCGCCGATGTGGATGGCGTGCACCAATCGCGACACGATCAAGGTGGCGGCGCGCAACGGGCTCGGAGCGCTGGCGTTCAGCTTCATCGATCCCGACGAGGCAAAGGCCTGGGTCGAGATCTACTACGACATCATCAGGAGCGACGAGTGTGTGCCCATCGGCCACACGGTGAACGCCAACGTCGCGCTCGTCACCGGGTTCTCGCTCGACCACGATCGAGCCGAGGCGATCCGGCGTGGCCAGGAGGGATTCGAGTTCTTCGGGTATGCGCTCAATGCGCTCGTTGCTCACGATCAGACTCCTGGGCGGACCGATCTGTGGGGTGAGTTCCAGGCTCGCCGTTCGCCCGACTCGACCGACAAGCGGATCGCCGCTGCCGCTGCGCAGAATGGCACCTACGCGAGCTGTATCGGCACCCCGGACGATGCCCGTCGCCACCTTCGCGAGATGCGCGACGTCGGCGTCGATCAGGTCATCTTCATCCAGCAGGCCGGCCGCAACCGTCACACCGACATCTGTTCGTCACTCGAGCTGTTCGCCGCCGAGGTGATGCCCGAGTTCGCCGCCGAGGAAGCCGATCGTCAGCGGCGCAAGCAGGCCGAGCTGGCGCCATTCATCGAGGCTGCGCTTGCTCGCAAGCAGTGGATGCAACCGCTCGCCGACGACGAAATCCCCGTCGTGAAGGCCGCCGTCAAGAAGGCCCAGACGAGCGGCAGCCTGACCTGAGCCGTACACGATGTGTCCGACACATCGTGTACGTCAGGCGTGGGGTGTGCGCTCGGCGATCGTGCGGTGGAGGTGTTGGTTGCCCGGTTCGTTGCGACCGAAGATGAAGTGCCCGTCGCCCACGGCGGGTAGTGCCTCGCCGATCTGGAAGATGGTTGCGCAGTCCTCGTCGCGCACGACGGCTTCATAGGTCTGGCGCTTCTCCTCGGCGATCGCGACCAGGTCACCGACGACGGGTTCGCGGTAGAACTGGAATTGCAGCGTTCGCGACCGGTCGACCGTGGGTCCGGGGAGCAGCCGGCTCATCATCAGCGTGTCACCGTGACCGCCCGACAGCGACACATTCGGAAAGACATAGTGCACCAGGCTCATGTAGTCCGACACCGGGCGATCGGTCGGGACGGCCGGATCGAGTTCTTCGATGGCCTTCGAGGCGAAGCCGATCCGCACGTGCGGTCCGAAGAAGTCGTAGGTGTTGCGGTTGGTGATCGCCTTGCGCCCGATGGTGTTCCGGTGCAGGTAGCCGATGTGGTATCCGTCGAGGTAGCCGTCGGCGGCGAGCTTCCAGTTCGGACTGTCGAGGTAGGTCGGCGTGCGATACGGATGGAACTCATCGAGGCGAAGCGCAGCCAACGAGTCGTCGAGGCCGTCGAGCCATGCGTCGAGGTCGAGTTCGCCGTCGGGGTCAAGGGTGGCGAAGACGGCGCCGGCGCGCACCTCGGTCGGGAGTTCGACGAGCCCGCCCACGTCGATGTCACCGAATGACTCGCGCCCCGGCACGCCGACGAGCGCACCCGTGGTGTCGTAGCTCCACGAGTGGTAGGGGCACGTGAGGCGACGGGCGGTGCCGCAGATCTCGTCGGTGACCTTCGCCCCGCGATGGCGACACACGTTGAGCAGAGCCCGGATCCGGCCGTCGTCGCCCCTGACCACCACGAGCGGGCGACCGACGAGATCGAACGCCACGTAGTCGCCCGGCTCACGAACCTCACATGCCAGCGCCACCATCAACGGAACGCGCAGGAAGATCTCGCTCATCTCGCGTTCGAACTGTTCGGGGTCGCTGTACGAGCTGGCCGGGACGCGCATCGGCTGGTCGGCCTGGTCGGGCAACCCCGTGCGGACGTTGTTGCTCAGGCGCGCCCGGAGATCGTCGAACATGGTCATGTCTCGTTTCCCTTCATCGTTTGATCATGTGGCGAACCGGCCGCGAGGCATCGTTCGAGCACGGTGCGCATACCGTTCGCGCACGCCGCGACGTGCTCGTCGGCGGGTCGGCCCCACGCATGGTCGTTGCACACTTCGAGGTCCCACGCCAGGTCGACGCCGAGGTCGAGCAGGGTGGTCACGAAGCCGTCGACGTCGAACGTGCCATTGCCTGGCGGCACCCGATTGCGGAGACAGTCGTCCTTGTAGTCAGACGTTGCCGGCGCCGCGGGCCCGTCGCTCATCTGGACGCCGACGATCAGCTCGGTCGGGATCCGACGGATGAGGCCGAGGTCGTTCGCGCCACGAACGTGGTGCCAGATGTCGACGCACACTCCCCCATTGGTGCGCCCGGCCGTCTCGACGATGGTGAGTGCGTCGGCGGCGTCGACAATGTTGGTGAACGGCAGGAATTCGAGCCCGATCATCGCCCCGTGCTCGGCGGCGCGGTCGCAGAGTTGCCCGAATCGCAATGCGGCCTCACCGAAGCTCCCATCGGATGCCGCGTCGACGGGCCCGATCGCCTGGACGTAGGGCACGTCGAACTCGTCGACCATCTCCCACACGAACCGCTCGAACTCGACGTAGTCCTCAGTCGGGTAGCGGGCACCCCACCCCGACAGCACCTCGACCTCCAGCATCGACACTCGGGCCTCGTCGAGGAGGTCGTGGACACGGCCGGCCGACCAGCCGTCGGCGAGGAGCTGCCGATACTGCCCGGCGTAGAGGCCGATCCCGTCGAAACCCGCGGCACCGGTGGCGCGGATGCGGTCGTCGAGGGGATGGTTGCGGTCGAGGGTGAAGTGGGAGAGAACGAGTCGTTCGGTCTCGGCAGTGCGAACGGTGCGAGCGAGCGCGGTCATCTCGCCAGCCCGGCCTCGAGCGCATCGACCTGGCGTTGTTCGGTCCACAGGTCGGGGGCGAACAGCGCCTGGAGGGCGATGCCGTTGACGAGGGCGATCAACCGTTCGGCCTCGCGATCGGCCGCGCCTCGTGCGCGACGCTCGCCGGCGACGAGCGCCGAGACCGCATCGCGGAAGTCGAGGTATGCCTCGCGTTGGATGTCGGCCAGGTCACGGTCGGCGCTCGACTGCGCGGCGAAGGCCAACGTGACGATCCAGTGCAGCGTCGTCTCGGGCGTGATCGGCAGCGCACTGCGAAGGATCGCGTGGAGTGCCTCCCGCGGCGACAATGACGCGTGGTCGGCGTGCCGGGATCGCCGCCGGGCGAGCGAGGTCTGCAACGTGAAGGCGAGCAGTTCCTGCTTGTTGGCGAAGTAGTGGACCAGGGCGCCGGTGGTCCAGCCGGCTTCGGCGGCCACTTCACGCAGCGAGGCCCCGTCGATGCCGGACCGGGCGATGACGCGCGCCGCCGCGTCGGCGAGTTCGATTCGCCGTTGATCGACGTCGACGACTTTCGGCATTGACGCACAATATCACAACTGTTATACATAACGATCGTAATGTCATGCCGCGATCCGGGGTGACGATCCGCCCGCAGACTGCACAGGAGCACCAATGGTTCACATCCCGACACGTGGCGACGTCCCCGTCCGGCTGGGCCCGGGCGTGCAGACGCTCCCCGACTACGGCCCGAGCACGATGGACGCCGAGGTGTACCTGGATCCCGTGCGTTTCGAGTTGGAACGCGAACGCGTGCTCGCACGCCACTGGATCATTGCCGGCCGCTCCGAGCAACTCGTCGGCGCCGGCGACTGGCTGACCTTCGAGGGCCACGGCGAGACCGTTGTCGTCACCCGACAGCCCGACGGGTCGCTCGCCGCGTTCCACAACGTGTGTCAGCATCGAGGCCCGGCGATCGTCGGCGAACTCGTCGGGTGCGGCGCCCGCCGCTTCACGTGTCCGTACCACGGCTGGGTCTACGACACGACCGGGCTCGTGGTGGGTGTGCCCGAGCGTGAGGACTTCGATCCGAATCAGCTCGATGGTCTGCGCTCCCCCGCGGTGGCGGCCGACGAGTGGGGCGGTTGGGTGTGGATCAACCTCGCCGGGCCCGACGAGGCAGCGCCGCTGCTCGACGGCATCGGCCCGGAGATCGCCGCCGACCTCGGCCGGTTCCGGATGGAGGACATGGTGCTCCACGAGGTGGTCGAATGGGACGTGCCGGTCAGCTACAAGGCGATCGTCGACGGCTTCAACGAGATCTACCACACCAAGCAACTGCACGGCGTCCCGCCCGAGTGGGTCAAGGCCGCACGTGACACGTCGTTCCACATCGTCGGCGACAACTACATGTGCTTCGTCCCGCGGGCCGAACGCCTCGACGAGTTGGCTGCCGACCCCGATCATCACCGCTACGCGATCTGCCATTACGTGGTGTTCCCGAACACGGTGTTCAATTGCAATCCCGATCACGTCCAGGTGTTCACCCCGATCCCGATCGACGTCGACCGCACCCGTTTTTTGTGCTGGGAACTGATCTACCCCGGCGACCTCGGCGACCCCGAGTACGCGGCGTACCACCGGACCACGATGGTCCACTGGGAGCGCTTGAAGCACGTCGTCGGCGAAGACATCGAGATCTACGACCAACTCCGACGGACCCAACGATCGAGCGCCTACACGCGCAACATCCTCAACGAGCGCGAGTGCAAGATCGCCCACTACCACCAGAACATGGACCGCAAGATCCGCGACGCCTGAGCCCACGAACCCCCACCGCCCCCCAACATCCGAAATTCTCCTGGCATATTTCGGAGGTGGGGGGAGTGTCAGGTACCGAGCATCTCTCGATAGACGGCGACGTACCGGTCGATCATCGTGGTGGTGTCGAAGCGCGACACTGCGATGTCGCGGATCGCGTCACGGTCGAGGTCCGTGGCGGCATCGACCGCTTCGAGGGCCCCCTCGGGGTCGGAGACGAGGAACCCGGTGGTGCCGTGGTCGATGAGTTCGCGCATCGAGCCTCGATCGTGCGCGATCACCGGCGTCCCACACGCCATGGCTTCCACGACGCTGTAGCCGAAGGGTTCGTCGAAGTCGATCAGATGGAGCAGCGCATGAGCGCTCCCGAGAACGTCCGCGCGATCCAACGCGGCGACGGCGCCGAGGTACCGGACGTCATCGCCGTCGAGGTGCGGCTCGACCTCCTCCCGGAAGTACCGCTCGTCCTGGATGATGCCGGCGATGTCGAGCCGGCGGCCGGCGCGCCGCGCAATGTCGATGGCGTGAGCGGTGCCCTTGTCGGGGTGGATCCGCCCGAAGAACAGCAGGTGATCGCCAGGTGCGCGATGAACGGCGAAGCTGGCCGTGTCGATGCCGTGATGGATCGTGGCGGCGTAGTGGAGGTCGGGGTGACGGTCGGCGTCGCTGATCGCAACGTAGTGGGTGGTCGCGTCGTACTGCACGTAGACCGGCACGATGCGGGGTGACGAGAAGCCGTGGATCGTCGTGATCACCGGTGTGTCGACGAGGCCGCTGTAGGTGAGTGGGAGGAAGTCGAAACCGTTGTGGATGACGTCGAACTCGTCCGCCCGCTCGAACACCGCGGCGATGTGGAGGCACTCGGCAACCTTCGGATCGATCGCGGGGTCCTCGGACCATCCCGTCGGCGCGGTGCCGTGCAGGGTCGCCGTGGTCACAGAGTCGGCGGTGGCGAAGAGGGTGACGTCGTGGCCCGCAGCGACGAGACCCTCGGCGAGCAACGATGCGAACTGTTCCCACGGGCCGTAGTTGCGCGGCGGAGTCCGCCAGGCGATCGGAGCGAGCACTGCGACCCGCAGCGGTGGACCGGAATCGGTGCCGTGATAGCGAGGAAGGATGGGCTCAGGGTACCGCGACGTCGGTTCGAGAACCTGGTCCAGTACAGTGACCTTACGTCCCTCGGACGTGTGCGCCCCGCTTGGGCTGGACGGCCAGTTGCGCTGTCGCCCTCCGCAGGCGTGTCGTCTCGACCGAGCCGATCAAGGAGTTCTGTCGTGCACACCGCCGTTACGGTTCCACCCGTCACCCCGGGCGAAGGCCAGGTTCGATCCTTCGGGATCTTGTCGACCTTCCCACCCACATCGTGCGGGATCGCCACGTTCGCGGCCGCTCTGTCGGCGGGCCTGATTGCCACGGGTGCCTCTGTCGACGTTGTTCGAGTCGGCCCGCCACCCGAACTCGAAGACGTCTTGGTAGTGGGATCGCTCGACGGTCGAACATCGCCACATCGATCCGCGGCGATCGATGCGTTGAACGCCGACGACGTCGTCATCGTGCAGCACGAGTACGGCTTGTACGACGGTGCCGACGGTGAGTCGATCATCGAACTGATGGCCGCGATCGATGTCCCGATCGTCGTGGTGGCGCACACGGTCCTGAGCCATCCGACAGCGAACCAACGGCGCGTCCTCGAGCGCGTGTGCGCCGCAGCCGATGCGGTGGTGGTCATGACCGAGACTGCTCGAACAAGACTTTTCGAGGGATTCGACGTCGATCACGCCAAGGTCACGCTGATTCCGCACGGCGCCACGACACCGCCTGCGACACCGATGGACACTCCGACGGCTGATCGACGCCAGCCCGGTGATCCCGCCCGATTGTTGACGTGGGGCCTGCTCGGTCCGGGCAAGGGGATCGAGTGGGCCATCGACGCCATGTCCGAGTTCAGCGATCTGGATCCCCACCCGGAGTACGTCATCGCCGGTTCGACGCACCCCAAGGTGCGCGAGCGACAAGGCGAGTCCTACCGCGAGATGCTCGTCGACCGCGCCGCACGGTCGGCGTCGGCGGCACATGTCACCTTCGACGACACGTACCGCGACCTGGCGTCGTTGACGCGGTTGATCCAGTCCGCGGATTTGGTGGTACTCCCCTACGACTCGCGTGATCAGGTCACGTCCGGCGTGTTGGTGGATGCGGTGGCCGCCGGTCGACCGGTCGTGGCGACCGCGTTCCCACATGCAGTGGAACTGCTGGCGAGCGGCGCGGGGATCGTCGTACCGCAGCGCGATCCCGTGGCGCTCGGCCAGGCGATCCGAACAGTGCTCACGCAACCTCGGCTGGCAGCGTCAATGGCCGCCGAGGCGCGTCGCCTCGCACCAGGCCTATCGTGGCCCGCCGTCGCTCGGCGGTACTGCGTCCTCGCGAACCAGGTCGTGGCGTCGCGCGAATCGGTGACCACGTGACGTTGGCGTCGTTCGGTCATGTGCTGTCGATGACCGACGGCATCGGGATGTTCGAGCACGCCGACCATGGCGAACCACGACGCGAGCACGGCTACTGCACCGACGACGTGGCGCGACTGCTGATCGTCGCCGTTCGCGAGCCCGGCGAGAGTCAGGCGCTGCGCGATCTCGTCCGGACCGCGTTCCGCTTCCTCACCGAGTCGCAGAGCGCGACGGGGCGAACCCGCAACCGACGCGACTCGAACGGTCGCTGGCGGGGCCGCTACGGCGTCGAGGATTGCTGGGGTCGTAGCCTCTGGGCGTTCGGAACCGCGGCGCGCCGCGGCGACGACCAGGGGATGCGTTCAAGCGCCGCGTCGTACTTCGACCATGGCGCGAAGCAACGATCACCACATCGTCGTGCGATGGCGTTCGCTGCTCTCGGCGCCGCCGAGGTCGCCGAACACGATGTACGTCACGGCCGAGCTCGCGACCTGCTCGCCGAGACGATCACGACGATCGGACCGTTGTCGATCGAGCGTGACTGGCCCTGGCCTGAGCCTCGACTGTCGTACGCCAACGCGGCGTTGCCGGAGGCGCTCATCGCGGCCGGCCAGATCCTCGATCGCCCCGACGTCCTCGACAACGGGCTCACGCTGCTGCGCTGGCTCCTTGAACGTGAAACCGTCGACGGCCACCTCTCGCCCACACCGGTCGGTGGGGCAGGCCCCGGCGACGGCACCGGACGGTTCGACCAACAGCCGATCGAAATCGCAGCGATGGCCGACGCCTGTGCACGCGCACTCGCGGCCACGGGCGACGACGAATGGCAGCGAGGCATCAACCTCGCGATCGGATGGTTCGCCGGCGACAACGACGTGGGCGCAGTGATGTGGGACGTCGAGACGAACGGCGGCTACGACGGCTTGACGCCGACGGGCCCAAACCTCAACCAGGGCGCCGAGTCCACATTGGCACTCATCAGCACAATGCAGTACGTCCCCCGACTGGCCGGCAGCGCGCCGGGCCAGCGTGTGGTCAGCTCAGCGGGTCGGTCAACCGGCTGAGCAACTCGTCGAGCTGGATCGTGGCGATGCGCGCGCCGACGTCCGCGTAGCCGTAAGGCAGCACGAGGTGGCCGGCGTGGATCATGCTGCCGCAGGAGTACACGACGTTGGGCACGTAGCCGTCGCGCTCGTCGTCGTCGGGGCTGAGCAACGGTTCCTTCAGGTGACCGATCACCCGGCTCGGGTCGTCGAGGTCGAGCAGGAGCGCGCCGAGCGTGTAGCGCCGGAACGGACCGACGCCGTGGGTGATCACGAGCCAGCCGGCGTCGGTTTCGAGCGGCGATCCGCAGTTGCCGAGCTGCGTCAATTCCCACGGTCGCTCGGGTTCCTGGATCACGGTTGCTTCGTGCCAGACACGGACATCGCTCGACGTCATGATGAAGTTGTTCACGTTGTCGTGCCGGCCCAGCGCCACGAACTTGCCGTCGATCTGGCGCGGGAAGATCGCCATCCCCTTGTTGTGCGCAGAGCGGCCGCTGAGCGTCGCGACACGGAACTGCGTGAAGTCAGCTGTCTCGATGAGCTGCGGCAGGATCTGATGGCCGTCGAACGCGGTGTAGGTAGCGTAGTACGTGATCGCGCCATCGTCGCCGGTGAACCGCACGAATCGCGCGTCCTCCATGCCGTGGCTCTCGGTGGGGCCGCTCGGGAACAGCACACGCTCCGAGATGTCGATCGATTCGGGGAACGATGTGCGGTAGTTCGACGATGCCAACCAGTGCAGCACTCTCGTGGTCTCACCCGAGATCGAGCGATCGATGTCGTCGAGGGCATCGACCGCCGCTTCGAGCTCGGCCATGGTGAACTGGTCCTCCAAACGAGTCAGGACTCGCTCCTCGACTTCGTTCAACATCGCCATGTCATCGAGCTTCGTGGTGAAAAAGTGCTTGTCGTACGAATGCGGCGTGCGTTCCCCCGTG
Source organism: Actinomycetes bacterium (assembly GCA_031430875.1). Classification (GTDB taxonomy): domain Bacteria; phylum Actinomycetota; class Acidimicrobiia; order Acidimicrobiales; family Ilumatobacteraceae; genus Sva-07. Next base: position 9,608 of record JANPCI010000182.1, read on the forward strand.
ACCGCGTACTCGCTGGCCGGGTCGAGTGCGACCGAGGCATCCGCCCTGATGACACCGGTGCGAAACTCGATCGACGAGCGGTGGCCCTCCCCGATCGCCCGCAGACTCATCACGAAACGAACAGCGCCCGACTCGAGACCTGATTGATCCGGAGCGGCGACGATCGACGGATTCCCGAGCGCCGCAGCCTCGATCGAGTACTCGTGCGTGAAGTACGCCCCGATCAGATGGAGACGATCGAGCGAGAGCGGTGCGTCGACCATTTCGAATTCACCGAGACGTTCGGCAATGATCCCGGCGTGCCGCTCGAGAACGGCGTCGAGATCGCGATGCCGACCGGCGAAGTTCCGACGAGCTTCGACAAGCGTCTCGGTGACCGCCTGCTCCGTCATCCCCATGATCCGATCGAGCACCAACCGCAGGCGCGAGGATCCGTCCGGATAGACCTCTTCGCCCGGCAGGAACGGCTTGGCGATGACGCGCCGCGCATCGGGAACGAGGCGCACCGAATCAGAACGTGTCATCCGGAGCGCTTCCATGGAACCCTCGGTTCGCGGTGATCGTTCTCGCCGTCGGACTGACGGCGACAGCTGCACCGTACCGGCGGGCCCCGGCCCGAGACGGCGATGGCATCCAGCGCGGCCGGCTGATTGTCAGGGGAGATCGAGGAGGACAGCTGCGCGGTGATGACGACGACAGGATGGAGGTAGCCAGCATCGCTCCCCTCGGGCTGCCCAAGATCGAGGTCGACGACATCACCCGAAATGGACATATGTCGTTGTAACGTCTTACGTCTCGTCGTACCCTCGCGTGATGGCAGTCGTCAACTTCAGAACCGACGAACGCTCAGAGCGCGCCCTCGCCGAACTCACGGCCGATGGATCGACGACGTCGGATGCGATCCGCCAGGCACTTGTCGATGCTGTTCGGCTGCGCCGACGCGAGCAGATGCGTGCTGAGTCGCTCGAAATGATGAACAACGACCACGACCGCGCCGAGAGCCGCCGAGTACTTGCGGAGATGGACGAACTCCGTGCGTGGTGACGTCCATCGCCTCCGCGCACCTCGTGCAACTCGTAGACACGAGCAGCAAGGCGAGCGCTACGCCGTCATCGTCCAGTCTGATGACTTGATGCTGTCGACGGTGCTCGTCGCACCGACATCGCAATCGTCGCCGCAACGGATCTTCCGACCGACGATCATCGTCGGCGACGAAGCAACGCAGGTACTGGTCGAGCAGACTTCAGCCGTCGCGCCGGAACGACTTGGCACGTTCGTTGGCCGATTGGCCCACGATGAACTGGTCGCACTCGACGAAGCGCTGCGACTCGTTCTCGAACTCGATTGATTGCGCGCAGGCTCCGAGGGTGGGTCCGGTATGGCTAGGCCACCGAGGCGCGCCCCTCGAAGGTCCAACCGAAGGGCTTGGGCTCCTTGGCATGCGCGTAGGTGGTCATGGTGTCGATCACGAACCCGGCGCGGCTGAGGAGGGTAGGGATGTCTCGGGTGAGGTGGCAACCACCGAAAATCGGCTTGCTGATCGGCTCGATGCGACCCTGGCGGCGAGCCACCTTCGGATCGGGCGAGATGCCGTGCTCGACGAAGTGAAGGGTGCCGCCAGGCTTGAGGACGCGTCGGATCTCGGCGAGGGCGGCGACGACGTCGGGTATGGAACTGAGCGTCCTGGTTGACAAGACGGCGTCGGCCGACGCGTCCGGGAGGTCGATGCGTTCGCCGGTGAGGCCGGTGTGATCAACGTGAGCATGGCTGGCTTCGATGCGTTCGGCCGCTCTTGCAACCGAACGGGAGGCCGGCTCCACAGCATGGACGGTGTGGACACCCGCCGGGTAGTACGGAACGTTCAGCCCCGACCCGAACCCGATCTCCACAATCGTCCCGTCGAGGTCCGCACACACACGAGAGCGGATCTCGCGATTCTCGTCGGAACTCATGACTGCGTTCATGAAGTACGGAAGGATCCGCGATCGGTAGAAGCTCATGTCGCAGACTATCGCTCGCTAGACGACTGTCTCGTCGACTCGGGCCAGCGCTGCGGCGATCACGTCGCGGCGTGCCGCAGAAGTGAAAATGGGCGCCGCTGAGTGAACGGCGACAACGGTTCGGCCCTGCTGAACGAAGGCGCAGACACATGTGTCGGGAACGCTGGTGGCTCCGAATGTGAGCGTTCCGTCGAGGGCCTGCAGTGACGATGAGTCGCTGCCCAGTTCGACGTCGGGTGGCTCCACGGTTTCGTAGCTGGCTGAGTCGACGCCGACTCCCATTGCGACGATGGCGACCTCGTTGAAGTCGGCCCAGCACTGGTCGAACTCGGGTGTGGCGGTAGCAGCGACCATGGCGGCCGCCTCCGCCTCGGTCGGGAACACCGTGATGGACGTGAATGCGATGTCCGTGTTCCGGCCAAGCGTGGTGTGCGCCCACACGCCCGTGTTGCCCTCGAGGACGACATCAACGAACGGGGCACAACTCGGCACCGATGCAGCGAGTTCAGCCGTCATGGGGAACGTGAATTCCGAGCCGAGGTCCTGCCAGCCGTCGCCGAGGTCGTCCGGCTGCAACAGCGCTGCTTGGGCGATTTCCACGCCCTCGTCGCCGGTGCCGGTGGGTTCGGTTGGCGGCGTGCTCTCGATCACCGGTGGCTGTGTGACCGGCGCCGGTGGTTCTGTCACCGGGGCCGGCAACGCAGTGGTGTCGGCCGACGCCTGAAGCGGTGAGCTGTCGCTTGCTGTGGTGTCGTCGCTCCCGCAGGCGCCGACGGCGAGCGCGAACAGCGCGGTCAGCGCGGCGGCTGTTGTCACTCGTCGCCGCTGGTTCGTGTGTGGTCGATACATGGACTTCTCCTTGTCGTTGCCGGCAGTACCTCTGCCTGGCCGTGCATCATGCAGATCGACGCATTCACGCCGTCCGCCAGTGGTGATCTGCTGCTGACAGCGTGGTGAAAGCTCGCTCGCGGACCTTCCGGCGACTCGAGCCGCCCACTGGGTCATGTGGCCACCGGACACGTCGGCCGCCATGGGCCGAGGGGTTGAAGATACGTCGCCCATTCCGACTCGGCCAGGTTCCGGCCTGCGACCTCGCACGCGATGCGGGCCCACTCCGCCGGGTCGGTGGTGACAGAGACTGCAGGTGCACCTACCGGGAACAGGAACAGATCATCGTCGGCGATGCGTCCTCGTCCTCGGGTGAACGAGCTGAGTTCGGCGATTCGGCTCGGTGGACCAACGCGCTCGCCCGTTGCAATGTCGATGCCGGACGACGATTCCAAGGAAGCTGGGCACAGCAACGAGTGATCCGTCCGGCGAGAATGATGGCCCGGCGCCGACAACCGTGATCGGATCACCGAGCACGCGATTGGTTCCCACGTCGACGAACTCCACCTCGTAGGCGGACCGCAGTGCAACCGTGGCACCATCGGGTGACAGCAACGGTGTGGCGCGGGCGGACGTCGAGCCGCGGACCGCGTAGGTCGCACCCGAACCCAGATCGGTCACCTCGGCTCCATCGGGCAGTTGCGCCACTACGCGTGCACCATCGGCGCTGCTCGACGTCGCTCCGATGAGACCCCCGCCGAGTGGTCGGCCGAGCACGCCGCTCCCCTCGAGATCGACCACTGCCAACGAGCGGTCAGCGGCACCGATCAGGCTCCCGTCCTCCCGGGCGACCACTGTCCCGGTACCGAGATCGACAACCGTCGACGACCGCCAGGTCGGATCGAGCACAACGGCCCGCCCGAGTTCCCCGGTGACCATGACTCGCGAGCCATCGAGATCCAAAACCATTGTGCCTCTGCTTCGTGGAACGCCGCGAGGCCCCGATGAGGATTGCGGCGGCATCCAGTCGGCAGTGGTTGATCGACGCCGAGTCGGGCGGCGAGCAACGACACGGCCTCGTCGTCGGCGGCGAGAACCTCAGCGGTCGGCATGACACCCCACCCCGTCACGTGAGCGTTGCCATCAGCGTCGATCACGATCTCCGCCTCGTTCAGGCCCCCGTGGCCCACGCCGCAGCCGTGCCCATGATCGAGTGCTGCGCGGACCTGTCGCATCACCGTCTCGGACGCGGCGACCGTCATCGAGCCGGACGTGCGGAGTTCGGCGAGTGTCGTCCCGCGTGCGAGCCGCGTCACGACGTACGTCCCGCTGGCGTCGTTCCACACGTCCAACACGCCGGTGATGTTGGGATGGTCGAGCTGTCCGAGGGCATGCGCCATGGCGTCGAAGTCGGTCAGCAACGAAGCAGACGAGGCCAGGTTCGGATCAACGACCGTGACCGAGACCTCGCGCCCAACTCCGGGTTGTGTGGCCCGCCACACGGAACCCAGGTGGTTCGACCCGGTCTGCTCATGCAGCCGGTACCCGCGAAGCGGACGCCCGCTCATCGGCGCATCGAGTGCCGGGTCGTGACGAAGGATGCGGCCTTCGTGCTCGCGAAGTTCGCGTGACGGCTCGAGGCCGAGATCCTCCACCAACACATTGCGGAACGTGCGGTACGAACGAAGCGCATCGGTGTGGCGACCGCACCGGTAGAGCGCCGTCATCAGTGCTGATTGCAACCCCCCCGATACGGGTACGCCTCGATCGCCGCCTCCAGTCGTGGGATGGCCTCGCGATGGGCGCCGCGATCGAGGAGCGCGGTGGCGAGGAGCTCGATGGAGTCTGCGTACCGCTCGCTCAAACGGGTCGCTTCGGAGCGGGCCCACGAACAGTGCGCAAACTCCTCATACGGCTCGCCACGGAACAGGCCCACGGCACGTTCGAGAGCGTCGGCGGCAAGGTCCGACGCGCCGCCCGAGAGATACGCCGCACCTTCGCCGATCAGCGCCTCGAACACCGATGCATCGATCTGTGTCGCGTCGGCAACCAGCCGGTAGCCGGCTTCGTCGCTGGCGATCACCCGTGGGTCGCCACCGGCAGCGCTGATTGCAGTTCGCAGCCGTGACACAACGGTCTGCAACGCGGCTTTGCCCCGCTGCGGTTCGCTGTCGTCCTCCCAGATTGCCTCAACGAGCCGGTCGACGGACACAAGATGGCCGCGATGGCACACCAGCATCCCGAGTAGGGCACGCTGACGCCGCGAGCTGAGCTGGAGCGACGTTTGCCCACACGCCTCGATGCCCCCAAGCACCCCAAACCACATGAAAGTGAGTCTTGCATGCCCGCATTCACCGCACTTTCACGCGCTGATGTGCGTGAAACGCTTCCCTCAGATGCGGGAAACGCTGGTGAGTGTTGTACCGCTTCGGATGAGGCAACCCATTACGGCAACCGAATCCGGTTCGGGCCGTGCTGGTCGTACCCGAAACTGCCCCAACGTCCGGGACCGCCCGTAGTGCTCGGATCGACGGGTAACGACCCGCCGCGCTCGGTGGGGTGATCGGACCCGCGGGATTCATCGGCGCGTGGGTCATCAGCGCCTTGGTCACCTCATCGCCGTATTCCTCGATCGACGACGCCATCAGCCAGTTGGCAGGGGTCGGCGCCGACACTAGCTGGCTGATGACCGCCGGATTCGTCACGTTCGGCCTGTCGCTCCCGGTGTACGCATGGGCGCTGCGCTCCACCGTCGGCGGACGAGCATGGATCACTGCAACCGCCACGGGACTGGCAACGCTGGCAGTCGCAGCTGCACCCCTCGACCGTTCCGACACAGTCGACCGGCTGCACGGCATCTTCGCCGGCATCGGATACCTGACGCTTTCCGCCACGCCGCTCCTTGCGGCCTCGCCCCTACTCGCCCTGGGCCATCGGAGGCTCGCTCACTACGGGTTAGCTGTTGGCGTTGCGTCAACAATCGCGCTGGCGCTCACGACCACCGGCTTACCCACCGGACTGTTCCAGCGTGTTGGCCTCACCGTGAGCGACGCGTGGATCATCGCGACGGCCCTGGCGATCAGGCGAGGGGCGGTCGTGAGGCTCAGGGCACCTGACGGCGCGCAGAGTTGAGGAGGCGTTCGCCGATCGAGATGGCGCCGCCAACGAGGCGGCCCTTGCCAGGGAGTCCGAGCTCACCTGAATCGGTGACGACGTCAATCATCCGCAGGCTTCACGCCAAGATCGAGGAACGGGCGCCACAGGTATCCGTCTGGGTCGGCGAGGACGAAGTGGCGGTTGCCGGCGTGCGTCGGCCCTTTGATCCTCCAGCGGCCCCCGCTCTGGGCGACATCGACTCGGTACCAACGCTCCTCCATCGGAACCACAATGTCAGCGCCTGCCTGCACCGCCCTGGCGAACGTCGCATCGACGTCGTCGACGCGCAGCTGAAAGTTCACGCCGCGACCAAACGGCGGTTCGAGCGGAGCCGTACGAAACCGACGGCCCGGTCCGCGAGCTTCCTGGACCATCAGCTCGACCCCGTCGCGCTCCAGGTACACGAAACGCTCAGCTGACCGCTCGAACAGCACCCGGAACTCGAGCACCTCGACGTAGAAGCGAGTTGACGCCGCCAGGTCCGTCACATCAATCTCCGGCACGAGCATGGCCTCGAACCGTACTCGGGCGACCCGCAGGCCGTTTCAGAGGTCGAGGTGGATGCGGAGCGCGTCGTCGAGCTGATCCATGAGGTGGAACGGAACGCTGCCGATCAATTTTCCGACTCGTTCG
>JANPCI010000183.1:0-14287 GCA_031430875.1 Actinomycetes bacterium
GTCAGGAGTCGTCGTCGGCGACGAATCCCTCGAGCGCGGCCCAGCGACCGTCGTCGACGCTCGTGTCGCAGCCGCACGAGTCGGTGTTGCGGTCGATCCCACAGACGGGGCACAGCCCGGCGCAGTCTTCGCGACATTGCCGCTCGCGGTCGAGTTCCAGCAGCGCGGTCTCCCGCACGAGCGGCACGAGGTCGAGCTGGCCGTCGACGATCAGGTAGGCCTCCGGATCGATCGGGTCGATCTGGTAGAGCTCGTCGACCGACCCGACAGCAGTGCCTGCCACGTCGACGAGACACCGCCGGCACACCGTGGCCCACGCCGCAGTGACCGTGCCGGTCACCTTGATCCCGTCATTCATCGCCCGGAGTTGCAAGGCCACATGGATGTCGCCATCGAGATGTTCGTGCGAGGCATCGAGCGGTTCCGCGTCGATGACGACGGCAATATCGCGCGTCGCACCCGGCTGGCGGAGCAGTTCGACGGCGTTGATGCGCAATGGGCGCAAGAGATCGGCCATGTCCGGGGGATGCCCGATCAGTGGTCCTGGTCGAAGAACCCCTTGGTGGGGTCGTCTTCTTCGACGCCGAGCCCCGACGTGTCGTCGACGGCACCACCGATCGACAAACGCTGACGGCCGGCGCCGACCGTTTTCTGGAGCTTGTCGAGCAGGATCTCGAACGAGCCGAGCCGCTGGTCGAGGAAGTCCTCGGTCTCGTGCTTCAGCCGGCGCGAGTCGGCCTCGGCCGTTTCCTGAACCTGGCGAGCGCGCTGCTCGGCGGCACGGACAACCTCGGTTCGCTGCACCATCCGCTCGGCGCGGACCCGGGCTGCTTCGAGCAACTCATCGGCCTCGCGACGGGTCTTGGCCACGAACTCCTGTCGCTCCTTGAGCATCCAGCGAGCCTGACGCAGCTCCTCGGGAAGTCGGTGCAGCGACTCTTCGAGGAGTTCGATGATCTCGTCACGATCGATGCGGGGCGACGACGACAGCGGCATCGTCGGAGCCGTTGCGACGATGTCGATCGCCCGACGTAGGAGTGTTTCAGCGTCGCCGACATATCCACCCGGCACGCCCGGATCGGGGTACTCATCGTCGATGTCGTCGTAGTCGTCGTCGTACTGATCGCCGTTGTGGTCGTCGTGGCTCATGATTCGCTCAGTTCTGGTCGCCGTCGAAAGTGCGGCGGAGTGCGTCGGCGACGGGCGCCGGGACGAGATGGTCGATCGCTCCACCGTACTTCGCGATCTCGCGCACGAAGCGGCTGCTGATGTATGCGAATTCGGGACGGCAGGGAAGGTACACGGTGCGGATGCCGGTCACGGCGTAGTTGTTGTGGGCCATCTGCTGTTCGATCTCGAAGTCGCCGGGTGTCCGCAGGCCCTTGACGATGAAGTCGACGTCAGCGCGTGATGCCGCTTGCACGGCGAGGCCGGTTTGAGCCACCACGGTGACGCCCGCGAGGTGCGCGAGCGCCGCACGGGCAAGTTCAACTCGCTCGTCGACAGGGAACAGCCCCGATGGCTTGGCCAAATTGTGCATCACGGCCACCACGACGGATCCAAACAGCTCATGCGCCTGCTCGATGATGTCGACATGGCCGAGATGGATCGGATCGAAGCTGCCGGGATACAGCACCCGCAGTTGCGTTGGTCCGGTCGTCATTGGGATCCAGACCCTACATCCATCGCCGCACGCCGTTCGAGGAACGTGACGCGGGTCCGCCCGTACCGCTTCTCCCGGGTCGACTCCCAGCCGTCGAACGGCCCGATCGTGGAACCCGATTCTGCTACCACGAGGTCGGCGCGCACACGGCCGAGCAATTGCGCCCAGTCGTCGAAGTCGTACGGCGGATCGGCAAACACGATGTCGGCGTCGATCGTGGCCGCGGCGCTCACGGCATCGGCCGCCACGACCTTCGACCGGTCGCGCAGATCGAGTGCGTCGAGGTTGTCGTCGAGCGCCCGGAGCGCATTGCGGTCTCGTTCGACGAAGACGCAGCGTTCGGCGCCACGCGACAAGGCCTCGATCCCGATGGCGCCACAGCCGGCGAACAGGTCGGCCACCAGTGCGCCGTCGAGTACACCGGCGCTTCCGAGCGAGTTGAAGACTGCCTCACGGACCCGGTCGGTCGTGGGGCGCGTCGACGTGCCGGGGGGTGTGACCAATCGGCGTCCACCCAGTTCACCCGCCACGACTCGCATCCCGCAACGATACGAGCAGATGCATGCCCCCGCCTTCGAGCAGGCAAGACTGGTGGCGTGCTCACGCCGACACCACAGATCATCTGCATCGACTGCGGAGGCCGCTGCTTCTTGTTGACCCATCCCCGTGAGGACGGCATCTGGGAGCCCGGCGACGTCATCGCCTATCGATGCGAAGACTGCCTCGATCGATGGGATCTGGTGATGTCAGACGAGGACGACGAGGAACTGGCCCGCGGCGACTGATCAGCTCTTGGCGAGGAACTGCTCGTCGGATTCGCTGAACAGCAGATCGAGTTCGTCGGTCAGCCCCGGATGGTTCGTCAGGCCCGGATCGGCGTCGACGATCTCGAACGCCACCTCACGGGCCAGCTCCACTAGGTTGCGATCTCGGCGTAGCGACGCGAGCTTCAGGTCGCTGCGACCCTTCTGCGAGGTCGACATCAACGTGCCCTCGCCCCGCAGATCGAGATCGATCTCGGCCAGCTCGAAGCCGTCGGTCGTGGCCACGAGCGCCTCTACCCGGGGGTTCCCCCCACCGATCTCGTCGTCGCCCGGCTGCTGGGTGACCAGCCAACACGTGGAGGCGTGCGCACCCCGACCCACCCGACCGCGCAGCTGATGCAGCTGGGCGATGCCGAAGCGGTCGGCGTCGAGAATCGCCATCACCGTCGCGTTCGCAACGTCGACGCCCACCTCGATCACGGTGGTCGCCACCAGCACATCCAACTCCCCCGCCCGGAAGGCACCCATCGTCGTTTCCTTCTCCGCCGACGACAATCGCCCGTGCAAGAGACCGAGCCGCAGGCCGGCCAGCTCATCGGCTGCAAGTCGGTCGAAGGTCTCCTCGGCTGACGCCACTTCCAACTTCTCGCTCTCGCCGATCAGCGGACACACCACATACGCCTGACGACCGTCGGCGACCTGCGATCGAATGTCGGCCCACACCTCGGCTTCGAGTAGCGGACCCTCGGCCCACTTCGTCACGATCGGCGTACGTCCGGGCGGGAGCTCATCGAGGACGCTGACATCGAGATCGCCGTACACGGTCATCGCCGCAGTGCGCGGGATCGGAGTGGCCGTCATCACCAGCATGTCCGGAACAACTCCACCGACCGTCTTGGCTCGAAGCGCCGCCCGTTGCTCGACGCCGAAACGGTGCTGTTCGTCGACGACCACCGAGCCGAGGCTGGCGAAGTCGACCGCATCCTGGATCAGCGCATGCGTTCCGATGACGATGTCGACCGTGCCATCGGCCAAGCCGGCCAGCACCTCCTTGCGATCGGAACCGGTCACTCGGTTCGTCAGCAACTCGACCCGCAACGGTCGATCACCGAACAGGTTGTCGGGGTCGGGAACGCTCACCCCGTCGAGTAGCGCCCGCACACCCGTGGCGTGCTGGTCGGCCAGCACCTCCGTCGGCGCCATCAGTGCTGCCTGATGCCCGCCCTGCACTGCGGCGAGCATCGCGGCCACGGCGACGACGGTCTTGCCGGAACCCACATCACCCTGCAGCAGGCGGTGCATCGGGTGCGGCGCGGCGAGGTCGACTTCGATCTCGCCGATCACTCGCTGCTGGGCACCCGTGAGCGCGTACGGCAGGGCGTCGTAGAAACGGTGCACGAGATCGCCATCGACTTCGTGTTGGAGCCCGCGCTGTTCGCGCTCCATCGCTCGTTTGCGCAACACCAGCACCAGTTGCACCCGGAGGAGCTCGTCGAATGCAAGACGCCGTCGCGCCTGCTCCTTGTCCTTGATGCTGTCGGGGAGGTGGATGTTGGCAAACGCATCGAAGCGCGTCAGCAGCCCGAGACGGCCACGGATGTCGTCGGGCAACGTGTCGTCGATTCCTCGCTCGCGACACCGACGCAACGCCTCCTCGACCCACCCGGCGATCTCCCAGGTGTTGATCTGCGCCTTCTCACTCTGGGGGTAGATCGGCACGATGCGGCCGGTGCGATCACCGATGAGGTCGACCACGGGGTTCGACATCTGCAGTCCGCCCCGGTACACGTCGGCCTTACCGAAGAGCGCGATCTGCAGCCCCTCACGCAACTGCCGCTCACGCCACGGCTGGTTGAAGAACACCACCTCCATGCGCCCCGAGCCGTCGCCGACGTTGGCCGTCACCATCGTGCGGCGATTGCGCGTGCTGCGCTTGGTGACCGAGCGAACGGTTGCGAGCACCAGCGCCTCGTTGCCCGGCACGAGGTCGGCGATTCGCGCCTCGTTCGATCGATCGACCCAACGCCGGGGGTACAACGTGAGCAGATCGAGGAGGTTGTCGACGTCGATGCTCGCCAGTGACGCGCGCTTCTTGTCACCAACGCCCTTCAACCGGCCGACATCGATCCCGGCGAGCTCGCGCAGCGACAGTGACGTCATTCGACTCCGAAGAGATACGGATAGAGGGGCTGTCCACCCCGGTGCACCTCCACCGCAACGTCGCCGCGATGGTCACGCAGCCACGCCTGGATCGACTCCGTGGCGGGGTCGAGCGCATCGGCGCCCGTGATGATGGTGATGAGTTCGGCACCTTGCCCGACGATCCGGTCGAGCAGCTCCATCGATGCCGCTTCGACGGTCACGGCCACCGATGCGATGCCGTCACCGCGCACCAGTCCGATCCAGTCACCCTCGGCCACCGCTCCGACCGGGCTCGTACTGTTGCGTACTGCCTGCGTGACCTCGCCGGTGATGACGGACTCGGCTGCCTCGATCATCTCAGCCGCCGTCTCGGCCGCGTCGGCCGATGGGTTGTACACAACGAGTGCGGCAAGGGCTTCGGGCATCGAGCGCGTCGGTACGACCACAACGGTCTTGTCGGTCAATGCCCCGACCTGCTCGGCGACCGGGATGATGTTCTTGTTGTTCGGCAGGATCACGACCTGATCGGCATTGACCCGCTGCACCGACTCGAGGAGCTCCGCCGTCGACGGGTTCATCGTCTGGCCACCGGTGACGACGCCCTGCACACCGAGTTGGGCAAACAACTCGACGAGTCCGGCGCCCGAACAGACGGCGACCACTGCGGTCGTCACCTCCGGTAACACGACGGCGACCGGCGCATCGCGCGCCGTCACGGCGAGTTCGGCTTCACGCTTGGCGTGTTCCTCGTCGACCTCCTCGAACAGATCAGACACACGAATGGCCTTCGGTCGCCCGCCGAGGTCGAGCGCGACCTCGATCGCGGCGCCGATTTCGTTGGTGTGGACATGACAGTTCCACAGACCGTCGCCGCCGACGACCACGATCGAATCGCCGATCGCTCCCCATCCCGCCTTGAAGTCACGGATTCGGTCGTCGGCCAGGTCGAGGAAGTACATGACTTCGTACCGCTGCTCGCTCACGTCGAGTTCGCCGAGCGCCGCAGCGTGACGGTGAGCAACGGCGTCGAACGCTGCGCCGACCGCGCCCATGGTCCCGTCGTCGGGCTCAGCCACCGGGAGCGGTTCGCCATCTACGACATGGAGCACCGAATCGAGCAAGAGCAAGAAGCCCGCTCCCCCGGCGTCGACAACTCCCGCGTCTTTCAGCACCTGGAGTTGTTCGGGCGTGTTGTCGAGCGCTTTCTTGCCGCCGATGCGCGCGGCGCGCACCACCTCGGCGAGCGAGCCGCCCGCATCGGCAGCGATCTTGGCTGCCTCGGCGCTCTCGCGGCACACGGTGAGGATCGTGCCCTCGATCGGCTTGAGCACAGCGTCGTACGCACCTGCGGCCGCAGCCTGCAGCGCCTCGGCGAACTTCGCGCCCTGCACGTCGGCCTGATGCTTGAGCGTGCCCGCGAAACCCCGCAGGATCTGGCTGAGAATGACCCCGCTGTTGCCGCGCGCCCCCATGAGCGAGCCGTAGCTGATCGCGTCGCAGGTTGCGTCGTGGTCGTCGTGGGCGGCGGCGTCCATCTCGGCGACCACGGCATCGAGCGTGCGCGCCATGTTCGTGCCCGTGTCGCCGTCGGGCACGGGATACACATTGAGCCGATTGAGGCCGTGGGAGTGCTCGCGAACGGTGTCGCGAAAGGTTCTGACCGAATCGCGAAGCGCAGCGGTGTTCAACCGTTCAAGGGTGGGCACGACCGGGCAGCCTATGAGACATCCGGGCACACCGATGCCCCCGGCCGGTTGAGGGCCGGTTGACGGCCGGCTGAGAGTCGGTTGAGGATCGGTTGAGGATCGAATTGAATGCTCGGCGTGGCGCCGACGGTGCGCCTTGGTAGCATTTCATGGCTGTCCCGACAGGCGGAAACGTCGAGGGATGACAAACGAGTCGTCTGACGACCCGCCCAACGTGATCGAGCCGGGTTTCCCGGCGGCCCGCAGGAGAATCCAATGGCATCGAAATGTGAAGTGTGTGGCAAGGGCCCGTCGTGGGGCATGTCGGTGTCTCACTCGCATCGCCGTACCAAGCGTCGCTGGAATCCGAACATCCAACGGGTACGCGCCCAGGTCAACGGCGCTGCAAAGCGCGTCAACGTCTGCACGGGCTGCATCAAGTCCGGCAAGATCGTCAAGGCCGGCTGAGCCACCAACGACATGCAGGGCGTCATCAAGGCCTACGACCCCGCAACCGGTGACGGACTCGTGATGTCCGACACCGATCTGAACGACTACGAACTCGCCGCCAACGCGCTGGAGGGCTCAATTTTCCGCATGTTGCGCCAAGGCCAGCGTGTGGTGTTCGAACTCGATGATGTCGGCCAGGCAACGCGCTTGCGCCTCGGCTCCGAGGTCGACATGAAGACCCCCGGCGCCTGAGCGAGCCCCGCCGCCCCGGGCGCTGATTCGTGACCTTCGGCCCCCCGCTGTGTTTCGTCGAATGCAACATCGCGACCTACGCTGGGGAGCGGTGATCAACATGCCCGCTTCGATGCGGGCACACACCCCTACCGAACGCAACACCATGAACTCAACACCATGAACTCAATGAGGAGTCACGAGATGAGCGGTACCACGACCAACCAGCGCCTGATCGACTGGGTAGCGGAATGGGCTGAAGTGATGCAGCCGGCCGACATCTACTGGTGCGACGGATCCGCCGACGAGTACGAGCACCTGTGCCAGCAATTGGTCGACTCCGGCACCTTCACCAAACTCGACGAAGCCAAGCGCCCCAACAGCTACTGGGCGCACTCCGATCCGGGCGATGTGGCGCGAGTCGAGGACCGCACCTTCATCTGCGCGGCGAACGAGGACGACGCCGGCCCGAACAACAATTGGCGCGATCCGGACGAAATGCGCGCCGAGATGAAGCAGCTGTACACGGGTTCGATGAAGGGCCGCACCATGTATGTCGTGCCGTTCTCGATGGGTCCGCTCGGCTCGCCGATCGCCCACATCGGCGTGCAGCTCAGCGATTCGGCCTACGTCGCAGCCAACATGCGCATCATGACCCGGATGGGTCAGGGCGCCCTCGATGCCCTCGGCAACGACGACTGGGTGCCATGCCTGCACTCCGTCGGTGCTCCGCTCGCCGACGGAGCGAAAGACGTACCGTGGCCGTGCGACGCCGAGAACAAGTACATCGTGCACTTCCCGGAGACCCGCGAGATCTGGTCGTACGGCTCCGGCTACGGCGGCAACGCCCTGCTCGGTAAGAAGTGCTTCGCATTGCGCATCGCCTCGGTGATGGCCCGCGACGACGGCTGGCTTGCCGAGCACATGCTGATCCTGAAGCTCACGAACCCCGAGGGCGAGTCCAAGTACATCGCCGGTGCTTTCCCGTCGGCGTGCGGCAAGACCAACCTCGCCATGCTCGTTCCGACGATTCCCGGTTGGAAGGCCGAGACCATCGGCGACGACATCTGCTGGATGAAGTTCGGCGACGACGGTCGGCTCTACGCGATCAATCCCGAAGCCGGCTTCTTCGGTGTTGCGCCGGGCACCGGCTGGGACACCAACTCCAACGCCATGGAGACCCTGTGGGGCAACTGCATCTACACCAACACGGCGCTCACCGACGACGGTGACGTGTGGTGGGAGGGCATGACCGATACCGCCCCGGCTCGGGCAACCGACTGGAAGGGCAATGCTTGGAATCCTGAGATGGAGACGCCCGCCGCCCATCCGAACGCTCGCTTCACTGCACCTGCGGTGCAGTGCCCGTCGATCGGATCCGAGTGGGAGAATCCGGCCGGAGTGCCGATCTCGGCGATCCTGTTCGGCGGTCGTCGCCGCACCACTGTTCCGCTCGTCACCGAGGCCAACAACTGGGAGCATGGTGTCTTCCTCGGCTCGATCATGGCCTCGGAGACCACCGCGGCAGCCCAGGGTGCTGTCGGCCAACTCCGGTTCGATCCCATGGCGATGCTGCCGTTCTGCGGCTACAACTATGGCGACTACTTCGCTCACTGGTTGGGCATGGAGAAGGCCACCGATTCGGCGAACCTGCCCAAGATCTTCTTCGTCAACTGGTTCCGTCGCGACGACGACGGCCGCTTCCTGTGGCCGGGCTTCGGCGAGAACAGCCGCGTGCTCAAGTGGGTGTTCGAGCGGGTGGCCGGTACTGCCGAGGCGGTCGACACTCCGATCGGCAAGCTGCCGACGAAGGACGCACTCGACACCGACGGACTCGAGATCGACGACGCCGACCTCGACGCGCTGCTGGCAGTCGACGTCGACGGCTGGCAGGCTGCCATCCCTCAGATCCGCGAGCATTACGCCCGATTCGGCGACCGCCTCCCGGCAGCACTGAACATCGAGGTCGACACCCTCGAAGCCAAACTCGCCGACGCCTGAATCGTCGACCGCCAGACGCGAAACGGCCGGGGCTTGAGGCCCCGGCCGTCGTCGGCGTTCAACGTGTTTCGGCGTCAGGCGTCGGCGGTGATGACGCTGACCGACTTGCGGCCCTTCATCTGACCGAACTGGACGGTGCCGTCGACGAGGCTGAACAACGTGTCGTCCTTGCCCTTGCCGACGTTCTTGCCGGGGTGGAACTTGGTGCCGCGCTGGCGCACGATGATCGTGCCGGCGGTGATCGAGCTACCGCCGAACGCCTTCACGCCGAGGCGCTGGGCGTTGGAATCGCGACCGTTGCGGGTTGAACCGCCACCTTTTGTCTTTGACATGAGTGCTCTACTCCGTTCGAATCCGTGTGTCGGCGGTCAGACCGTGATCGAGGTGATCTCGACGAGGTGATACTTCTGACGATGGCCGTAGCGACGATGGTTGTTGGTGCGGCGTTTGAAGGTGTAGCCGTTGATCTTCGGACCCTTGACCTGGCCGATGATCTTGCCGGTGACCGATGCGCCCTTGAGCTCATCTGGCGTGGCGAGAACGGTTGCTCCATCGACCACCATGACGGGGGTCAGCGACACGTCGCTGCCCTCATCGGCGTCGAGCAGTTCAACTCGAACCTGCTGGCCTTCGGCCACTTTTTCCTGCTTGCCGCCTGAGGCGATGACTGCGTACATAGCGGTATCCGATGCTAGCGGCCAAACTCTCCGGCTCAACCCGCGACGGCCTCTGACTCCCTTGCGGCGCCCGCAAAGATGCCCTTGGCCATCAACGAACTCTCCGCTGCCCGCCGGGCCCGGTAGATCACAGCTCGGGACGCGTGCACGCCGGCATCCGCCGGTGCGGCCCATCCGGCGAGGTCGGCAAGGTGGCACGCGAGACGAAGATCACCGGCCTCGCTGAGCTGCATCGCCCGTTCGATGAGCACCGTCACACCGCCGGCCAACTCGGCCAGTTCGGTCGCCAACGCCAAGTCCGGAGCTGGCTTGAGGCGGCTCGGGGCGCCGTCCCACCAACCACCGAACTGGCGCCAGATGTTGCGGACGACGAACTCCGGCTCATCGTAGAGCGGCCGGAGATAGGGCTTGGCCAGGACGTCGTCGGGCACATGGACACTGTGGACGATCGTGTCGAGCACCTCGCCAGCGTTCATCATGTCGACGACCTCGGCGACGAGACGTTCGAGTGCCGCAGCAATGTCGGTGAGCACCAATGCGATGCGGTCGCGGCCCTCGATGGGCAGTCCGTGAGCGGGCAGGAGTAACTCCGGGCCACGCTCGGCCATCGCTCGAAGGGCCGCGGCCCATTCGATCGGATAGCGCTGGACCTTCTGTGGATTGCCGGCGTTCGGGAAGTTCCAGATCACGAAGTCACCAGTGAAGAGCCACTTGCGCTCGGCGACCCAGCCCCACAGGTGGTCGTCGGTTTCACCGCGGGCATGGTGGAGTTCGATCGTGTGGTCGCCAACGGTGACCGAGTCGTGATCGTCGACGACATGATCCGGGCGCAGGGTCGTGGCCGGAATGAACTCAGGCGTGGCTCCCATTCCGAAATCACCACGGACACCACCGAACTGGCGGGCATTGATGCGCACGTTCCAGTCGTTCGTGTA
This sequence comes from Actinomycetes bacterium, assembly GCA_031430875.1. Classification (GTDB taxonomy): domain Bacteria; phylum Actinomycetota; class Acidimicrobiia; order Acidimicrobiales; family Ilumatobacteraceae; genus Sva-07. The sequence continues at coordinate 10,549 of JANPCI010000183.1, forward strand.
CGCGTAGCGGTCGAACCGCCCGTCGACGTTGCGGTGGCCGACCACGGTCATGCGATCGAACGCCGCCGCGAAGTCAGGGCTCCCGCCGACGTGGTCGGCATGGCCGTGGGTGTACACGAGGTGGGTGACGGGCGTCGTGGTCCAGCCCTGGATGGCCGCCACGACGTCGGCACCCGTTCGAGCGTGCGAGGCGTCGAAGGCGACGAGCCCTTCGCCCGCGTCGAGCACGATGCTGTGGCTGAAGCTTTCGACGATCGCCAACCCGTCGGCCAACTCCGACAGCTCGTTGGTGATCCGGTTGACCGGTTCGTCGACCACGCCCGAGTCGATGACCCGGGACGACAATGTCAGAAGATCAGCCATCCCCAGACCCTACGCGGACTGTCAGATGGCGCACGTGTCGTCGGCTGGCCCGTCGGCGGCGCGGAATTCGACGGCGAGCGACTTCGACAGACGGCCTTTCGTGACCACTCGCATCGACTCGGCCATGCCGATCAGCGTCGGAGAAATCAGGATCTGGAACTGCTCGTGACGCAGCTTGCGATACGGCGCCAGGTTCTTGCCCTTGACGTTGGTGTCGACCGACACCTCAGCGACCTTGCCTCAACCGGTGGGACGGATGAAGTCGATCGACATCGTGCCGCCTTTGCGTTCGAGCAACGCCCTGGCTTCGTCGGTGATCGCGATCTGCATGCCCTCAGGCTAGAACGTCACGTTTGACCCGGCACCGTGTGACGGTTATTCGAGGAGGGAGTAGTCGACGAGGACGCCGCGGCCTTCGCAGTCGGGGCAGATCTCGGAGTACTCGGTGAGCAGGCCTTCACCGATGCGCTTGCGGGTCATCTCGACGAGGCCAAGTTCAGTGATATCGAACACCTGCGAACGCGTCTTGTCGCGTGCGAGTGCATCGCGGAAGGCTTCGACGACCTTGGCCCGGTTGCCCCGGATCTCCATGTCGATGAAGTCGATCACGATGATGCCGCCGATGTCGCGCAAACGAAGTTGCTTGGCGATCTCGACAGCAGCCTCCATGTTGTTGACGAACACGGTGTCCTCGAGGTTCGACTTGCCCACGTTCTTGCCGGTGTTCACGTCGATCACCGTCAATGCCTCGGTGTGCTCGATGATGAGCGACCCGCCGGACGGCAACCACACCTTGCGATCGAGCGCCTTGTGAACCTGCTCGTGGATGTGGTGACGCTCGAACACCGACAGCCCCTCGGCCGCCGCGTCGTAGAACTCGATCCGGTCGGCCAACTCGGGATTGAATGCCGCCACATAGCGCTGGACCTCACGATGCAGACGCTCGTCGTCGATCACCACACCGCGGTAGTCCGCGTTGAACTCTTCCCGGATCACCCGCACCGCCAGTTCGGGCTCGCGGTACAGCAGCATCGGGCGCTGTGCCCTGGCTGCCTTCTCGGCGATCTCGTCCCACTGCTGCAGCAGGATCGTCATGTCGGCCACGAGCTCCTGCTCGGTGGCGGTCTCGGCGGCCGTACGAACGATGATGCCGTGCTCGTCGGGCTTGACCCGGTCGAGAATGCTCCTCAGCCGCTTGCGGACGTCGTCGGGGAGGCGCTTGGAGATGCCGTAGGTCTTCGAGTTCGGGATGAGCACCACGAACCGGCCAGGAAGCGATACCTCCTGGGTGAGACGCGCCCCCTTGTGGGCGATTGGATTCTTCGTCACCTGGCAGATGATCAACTGCTTGTTTTTCAGGATGTCTTCGATTCGCAGGTTCTTGCCGCGCTCGTCGATGTCCTCGGCGTCGTATTGCACGTCGCCCCGGTAGAGCACGGCGTTCTTCGGTGTGGCGATGTCGACGAACGCCGCTTCCATTCCAGGCAGGACGTTCTGGATGCGGCCCACGTAGATGTTGCCGTGGATCTGGCTGACGTCGTCGGCCGGGCGGCTCACGTAGTGCTCGATCAGGTTGCGGCCCTCGAGCACACCGACCTGGGCCATGCCGGGCCGCACCTGCACCGCCATGAAGTAGCGACCAATCGGCTTGCCGTTGCGCTCACGTCCGCGGCGCTGTTCGAGCATTGCATCATCGAGTTGTCCGTCATCGGCGCGGCCCTTGCCGCGTCCTCGCGCGCGACCCCTCTTCTTCGTGCCCGACTCGGACGCACCCTGATCGTTGCGCACCGTCGATGTCTCGGATGTCGAGAGGCCACCATCACCTGTCGACGCGCCGGATCCTGCCCGACTTCCTCCACCTCCAGCACCACGGCGGCGGCGGCGTTTTTCGCCGACCGGTTTGTCGCCGCCGTCTCCGGCGACGCGCGCCGGGCCGGGCGGTGGTGTCGTCGGCATCGGCATCGTGTCACCGATCCGGGGCTTGCGGACGAGTGCCTTCTCGGCAGCTTCAGCCGACGCCCGGCCTTCGCTCATCGGCTCCGGAAGTTCGATGTCGTTACGGTCGTCGTCATCCGACGCCTCAGCACCGCCGTCGTCGTCGTCCGACGCCTCAGCGTCGTCGTCATCATCCAACGCCTCAGCATCGTCATCGTCTGGCATCTCACCGCCTTGGACTGCGCCCCGACGGCGCTGTCCACCGCGAGAACCCCGTCGTCGAGCAGCGCCGCTCGAGGACGGGTCGCCGGATGTCGAACTTTCGTCAGGCGACCCGCTGGCCGTGGCCGTTGCAGCGAATGTCGCAGGCCCGTCAGTAGTCGGTGCGCTGTCCGCCACCTCGGCGGGAATGTCGGTTTCGGAGTGATCCATGTTGGAGGGTGTCCCTTCTCAGGAGAGCAGCGCAGGTGGCGCTCCCCGCAACCGGAACCGTCCGCGCTGTGCGGTGGGCTCTGATTGCTCGTGACGTACGGATCCGCCGGTTGGCGGTACCGGGAAGACGCGTCGCCCCCAGGCGGGCGTTTCGACTTGTACGTGAACCGATCCGACTGCGCTGGTCGCGCAACCGCTCATGGGTGATGAGTCCGTCGAAATTGGTCACTGGACTGGCAATTCTACGTGTTGCAACGCCGAGTGGAGGGATGACCGTCGATTTCCCGACGGACGCGACCCAGTGCGGCCTCAACGCATTCGACGCATGTGCACCGACTGCACCAGTCCGAACATCGCGAAGTACACGATCAGACCCGAGCCGCCGTAGGAGATGAACGGCAACGGAAGTCCGGTCACCGGCATGATTCGCAGCGTCATCGCAACGTTTTGAAACGTCTGCCACAGCACCATCGTGAACACGCCGGCACACAGGTACGTCCCCAGCAGGTCGCGTGACAGGCTGGCAATTCGCCAGATCCTCACGAGTGCGACCCCGATGAGCCCGAGCACGACGGCCGATCCGACCAGCCCGAACTGCTCGCCGATCGCCGCGAACGGAAAATCGGCCCACATCACCGGAATGTCGCGACCGTTCGTCAACGGCCCCTGGAGCCAACCCTTTCCCCAGATCCCGCCAGTCCCGATCGCCCGCATGGCGTTTTCGGCCTGATACAGGTCGTCCTGGTTGGCGGCCGCCGGGTTGACGAGCGCCCGGATTCGGGCAGCTTGATAGCTGTTCACCAACCGGCCGACGAACGCCGCGAGCACCGTCATCACCGACAGCAAGGTGATCAGAGCGATGTAGCGGGCCTTGGCACCGGCCACGAGAAGCACTCCCATTGCCATCGACACGAGCACCGACGCCGACCCGAGGTCGGGTTGGATGATGACGAGGACGGCAGGCGCGCCGACGATCAGCAACCCGCCGAGGAATCGGGGATACGACACC
>JANPCI010000184.1:0-6083 GCA_031430875.1 Actinomycetes bacterium
GCGAACATCATCATCGGGATGAACGCCGGGATCGGGGTCGGGGTGGTGATGCCGAACAGTTGGCCGAACCATTCGCCTTGGGCGGCGTAGGCGACCACGCCGTAGGCGGCGATGATCGACAGCAGGTTCAGGATCGCTGCCTTGAGGGCGACGAGGACGGAGCGGAACACGGCGAGCAGCAGCAGGAACGAGAGCACGATGACGGCGGCGATGAAGATCGGGAGCCTGGACGAGATGCTTTCGGTCTGGTCGGCGTTGGCTGCGGTGATGCCACCGACCACCACCTTGACATTGGTGCCGGCGAGTGCTGCGGGGACTACGTCGTTGCGGAGTGTGTTGAGCAGTTCGGTGGTCGCTTCGTCCTGCGGGCTTGCGGCCGGGGTGAGGGCGATCACTGCCGCGTCGGTGTTGGGGCCGGCGATGGGGGGCGATACGGCGGCGACGCCGGGGGTGGCGAGGAGCGTGTCGTGGAGGTCGTTCAGCGTCGCCATCGCAGTAGCGTCACCCTGGTCGGCGACGAGCACGAAGGTGCCGTTGAAACCGGCGCCGAAGCCATCGGTCATCAGGTCGTAGGCCCGTCGTGTCGTGAGGTCGGTGGGGTCGTTGCCGGCATCGGGGTAGCCCAACCGCAGTGTCGTGATCGGGGCGATCAGGATGGCGAGTGCAGCTGCGCCGAGGAGCCCGGTGATGACGGGATGGCGCTGTACGGTGCGGCTCCACCGATACCAGAACCCGCGGGTGCTCGTCGCGTTGCTCGACGCTGGGCGCCGGAAGGGGAGCGACAACCGGTCGATGTTGCGGCCGGTGAACCCGAGCAGCGCGGGAAGGAGGGTGAGGGCTGCGGACATGACGGCCAGCACGGCGATCACGGCGGAGAACGCAACGCCGGGCACGAACGGCTGGTTCATGGTGAGCATGCCGAGCAGTGAGATGACGACGGTGATGCCGGCGAACACGACGGAACGGCCCGCAGTGGCCATTGCGATCGAGACTGCGGCGGTCGGGCTGGCGCCGTTCGCGAGTTCGGTGCGGTAGCGGGTGACGATCAGCAGGGCGTAGTCGATGCCGACGCCGAGGCCGATCATGGTTGCGACTGAGCTGGCCCAGTCGGGCACGTCGATCAACAGGGTGAGTAATTGGCCGCCGGCGAGGGCGACGCCGACGCCGAAGAGCGCGGTTGCGAGCGGCAGGCCCATCGCCACCAGCGAACCGAACGCGATCAGCAACACGAGCGCGGCGACGAGCAGGCCGATGCCTTCGGAGCCGATGCTGCCCTGCTGGGCGTTGTCGATCGCCTGGCCGGCGAGCTCGATCTGGATGTCCTGCTGTCGGGCGTCTGCTGCGAGGTCGATCATGTCGGTTGCCTCAGTCGCTGGGAAGCGGGCGCCGGTGGTGTTGAGCTGCACGGTGGCGTACGCCGTGGCACCGTCGGCCGATACCTGTGCGGCGCCTGTTGGGTCCCACGGCGCGGTGACGGCCAGAACGTGGGGAAGCTCGCGGACTCGCTCGATGAGGGGGTCGGCCACGCTTCGTACCCGGGTCGAGGTGGCGCCGGCCTCGTCGTGGATGACGATCGTGACCGTGTCGCCGGCCTGGGCGGGGAAGCGTTCGTCGAGCAGCTGGACGGCTGCGTTGGAGTCGGTACCGGGGGAGAGGTAGTCCTGCTTGTTGTCCTTTCCGAAGGCCATCGCGGCGAGGTTGATGACGACGAAGATGACGACCCATGCGGCGACGACGAGGCGGCGGTGCCGGAAGGACCAGGACGTGATGTTCTTCAGCATTGTGAACCTGCTTTCGTGTCGGAGCGGGCGCTTTGCTCGCTGCCAACACAGTGCGCCGACACGCTGACGCGTCGCTGTCGGCGAACGCACGCGCCCACTTGCGGCGCGTCAGCGAAGTGTCAGAGGACCCCTGCATGCTCAGACGATGAACGAGCCCAGAGTTGACCTCACGATTCGACAAGCGATTGGCGGCGACGGTGAGGCGATCGCTCGGATCAGAGAGCACGCTCGGTCGACCGACGACGCGCGGGTGATCGTGATGGCGGCACTGCTCGACAATGATCTGGCCCACCTCGTCTCCGCCGGCGCCCTGGCGGTGAACAGCCGGGATCGGCAGATCGTGGAGATCGCGCGCGCTCATCTCGCGGGACAGAGCGAGCTCGTCGATGCCCTCGCCCGCGACCACCTGGTCGATCACCCGGACAGCCTGATCGTCGCCTGGATCGCGTCGAACGCCGCTCGTGAGTCGCTGTTCAAGAAGGCCTGACCCAGCGGCCTTACAATCCGATGATGTACTCGATCTCCATTCTCGGACCGGTCGAGGTTCGTTGCGACGGCGAGGTGGTCTCGCTGCCCGCAGGCAAGACGACCGAATTGCTGATCAGGCTTGCCGTCGACGCCGGCATCACCATCCGCGCCGAGCGGCTACTCGAGGATCTCTGGGGGGAGTCGGACAGCACTGAGAAGAACACCCTGCACTCCAAGATCTCCATGTTGCGGCGTGCGCTCGGGGACTCGGCAGCGGTGACCGGTGGACGTAACGGATACACGTTGAACGTCGACCCGAGCTCGGTCGATGCGATCGAGGTTCAGCGTGTCGCCTCGATCGCGAACGATTGGTCGACGAGAGGTGACCATCGAGCCGCTGTCGATGCATGCGGACGCGCGCTCGAAATGTTCCGCGGTGACATCCTCAGCGACGCCGGCGACGGCGACTGGGTGATCCCACACCGGGCACGCGTCGACGCTGCACGGCTGCGTCTCCTCGAAACCGGATGCTCCGCACGGCTGCGCCTCGGCGACACCAACGACGTGATCGGCGACCTGGAACTGGCCGTCGCCGTCTACCCGTACCAGGAAAGCCTGTGGGTGCTGCTGATCACAGCCCTCTACCAGACCGGTCGCCAAGCCGACGCGTTGGAGACGTACCACCGGGTTCGACGCCAACTTGCCGACGACCTCGGACTCGACCCGGGGCCGCAACTCCAGCAACTCGAACAGCAGATCCTGAACCACGACACGACGATCGAACCGACCTCACGTACAACGACGCTCGTCACCGGCAACCTCCCTCCGATCGCCTCGGAGCTCATCGGTCGCGACGACGAGCTCGCTTCCGTCGTCGAGCTGGTCGCCCTCAACCGCCTCGTCGAGATCGTCGGGCCAGGTGGCATCGGCAAGACCGCACTCGCACTCGCGATCGGACGTACATCCACCGCATCACCGAGCGCCCGGCGCGGCGGGGTGTGGTTGGCGAGGCTCGAAACCGCCGTGACCGCCGCCGACGTCATCGACACGCTGATTGCCGCGGCGAACGTCACCGGTGGCGAGACAGCCCTCTACGAACGGTTCAAAGGCAGCGACGCGCTGATCATCTTCGACAACTGCGAACACGTCATCGAAGCAACCGCCGAACTGACCGTTCGTCTGCTCGACGCATCGCCCGGCATCCATATTCTCTGCACCAGCCAAGTGGCGCTCGGCGTCGACGGCGAAACCGTGTTCGAGCTCACACCGCTCGACCTCGTCGACGCCGCCGAGCTCTTCACTCGTCGCGCCACCGCCCAACGCAGGAGCCAACGCCTCGCCGCCGATCACGACGCGGTTCTCGAGCTGTGCCGATCGCTCGACGGGCTGCCGCTCGCGATCGAACTCGCCGCAGCGCGAACCAAGACCCTGTCGGTCGAAGACATCACTCGCCGCCTCGACGACCGTTTCAACGTGCTCAACGACCCGACCAGCCGACGACCCGAACGCCGACGAGCGCTCAAAGCAACGATCCGGTGGAGCTATGAGCTGTTGTTTCCCGACGATCAACGCGGCTTGTGGGCACTCGCGACCTTCGCCGGAGGAGCACCCCTCGGTGGGATCGAGTCCGTCCTCGCAACCCTCGGCGTGCCGTCCGCTGCGGCGATCGATGTCGTCAGTCGCCTCGCCAGCCGGTCGCTGGTGATCGTCGACCATGACACATCCGGCCAGGTTCGCTACCGGCTCCTCGACAGTGTTCGGGCGTTCGCGCTCGAAGCACTCGCTGATAACGACATGACCGACGCAGCGCTGGCCGCGCACGCGACATGGTTCGCCGCAGCAGCCAGATCATCGACCCCAGGTGTTCGCAGCAGAGACCAGGCCGAGCACCTCACGTTCGCTCGGACCGAGCGCGCCAACATCGATGCCGCCCTGGCCTGGACCATGGTCCACGACCCGCTCCTCGCGCTTGACATCGCGACCGGGTTCGGATGGGCGTGGGTCGTGCTCGGCGACAGCAGAGCCGCGCAACGGCTCCTGGCCGCCCTCGACTCCGCCGGCACCGGCGCACCACTCGTGCAGCGCACGACCGCCCTGCTGCTCGCCGGATGGGTGGAGGCATCAACCGGGAACCTCTCGCTCGCGCGCGGGCACATCACCGAGGCCACCGAGATAGCCGACGCGATCGGGGACGTTGCACTACAAGCGCGATGTTCGTACTACCTCGCCTACGTCGAGTCGCACGACGGCGGCTTCCGGCACGCATTGGAGCTCACTGACCGCGCCCGCACCCTGTACGCGGGGCTTGACCGCACATGGGATCAGGCTGCGAACGGGTTGTTTGCGGCGAGAGCGGCGATCTCGGCAGGCGATGAGGAGCGCAGCGTGGAGGCCAGCGCCAACGTCGAGCACTGGCTGCGTCAGGTGGACGATCCGTGGTTGCACGCTCGAGCTGACGGAATGCGCGGCGAGCTGGCACGCCTGCAGCATCGTTTCGACGACGCAGTCATCCACTGTGGGCGGGCCGTCGAAACATCGCACCGTCTCGGCTTCCTGCAAGCGGAGGCCTACCAGACCGGCAACCTCGGTCGCGCGTACTGCCAAGCTGGCGACTACGACATCGGCGCCAACACCCTCGAACTCGCCGTCGACAAAGCGGAAGCCACCGGCGACACACGCATGGCGACCCTCGCACGCGTCCATCTCGGACGTGTGCTACGGGCCCTCGGACGCATCCAACCGGCGCGCATCGCGCTCGAAGCGGCCGCAGCCTGGCATCGCACCGCCGGAGGCGGGGAACAGGCCGCACTTGGTGACTGCCTGCTCGCCGCAATTGATGCAGCCGACCACATCGCCGGCGCGGAGGAACGGTTGCACGCAATCCTCGACGAGGCGAGGGCCGCCGACGCCGCCCACGTCGAGGTGTTCGCGCTCGACGCGCTGGCCCGTCTGGCGGCGCAACGAGAGGACATGGACACGGCAGGCGCCCTGTTCGAGCTGGCCGACGGGCGAATGGAGCACGCGTCCCACTTCATCACCGCGCGCGACCGCATTGATGCCTACGCCGTCAGGCAGAGTGGTTAACTCGCTGACGCAGATCAGTCACCATGACCGCTCACGCATCGCCAGTTGCCACCCGCGCAGTCAGCGCAAGGGCCCTCGGAGCGCTCGCCGACGTCGGTCTCGTCGTCGCCTTCTCGCTCAGCTCGACACTCGTCAAACGTGCCCACACCCCCGGCGTCCTCGTCGCGTTCTGGCGACTCACCACCGTCAGCGTCATCTGGAACCTGTACCTACGCGCCACCGGTCGACGAGTCACCGCGGCGGACGTACGTCAAGCGTTCATCCCCGGCATCCTGTTCGGCTTGAACCTCGCCATCCTCTTCGCCGGTGCGACGAAGAACAGTGTCGCCAACGCCGCTCTCATCGGTTCGCTGTCGCCGTTCCTGATCGTGCCGCTCGGCGCCTACCTGTTCAAAGAACGCATCCATCCCCGCGCGCTGTTGTTCGCGCTCGCCGCGTTCGGCGGGCTGATCATTGGGCTGTTCAATGCCCCGGCCAACGGCGACGCCACAACCGCTGACGCTGACTGAGCAACACTGCTGGCACCCCCGCTTGCCGTCTCCCACGGTCACGAAGGGCGTCCAGCAGGCTCCAAGAGCGTCCCCGAGGTGCCGGTAGGTGACACAGGACGCGCAGCGCATATTCGCGTCCCATGCCTGCACCGCGAGGAGCGCCGAACGCCGCATAGGCGCCTGCGACGAGCAGCGAGAGAGGGCGTGGCGGGCCATCCGTCATCCTCGGTGAAGGCGGGATCGGCGCGGAGCGCCTGCG
>JANPCI010000185.1:0-6071 GCA_031430875.1 Actinomycetes bacterium
GAGCCGCCCCAGCAGGTGGCGCATGTCGGTGCGAGTCATCTCGTCGAGTGCCGCAAACGGTTCGTCCATCAGCAGGATCGGAGCGTCGAGTGCGAATGCCCGCACGAGACCGACCCGCTGCTGCATGCCGCCGGACAGCTCGTGCGGTAGCGCGTCGAGGAAGTCGCCGAGGCCGACCTCGTGGAGCAGGTCGGTCACCGATGCGCTCGGTCTTGCCGGCGACGCCGAGCGGTTGATGTCGAGGAGCAGCCGGGCGTTGGCCTCGACGGTGCGCCACGGCAAGAGCGCGGGGGCCTGCGGGACGAACCCGATCTGCTTGTGCCGTCGAGCCTCGCCCGGTGTCATCCCGTTGACGACGATTTCGCCCGACGTTGGCGTCTCCAGCCCGGCGATCAGCCGTAGCAGCGTGGTCTTGCCGCAGCCCGACGGCCCGAGCAGTGTGACCGTTTCGCCTTCGGCAACGTCGAAGCTGACAGGTGCCAGGGCGTCGAGTGTCCCGAACGACTTCGAGACGTCACGCAGCTCGATCCGGGGTGCCACGACGAGCGAGCGTACCCGTCGGCCCCTTCCGCTGACCGTCCCGTTGTGAGCGGGGGTCGTGGCCCGTAGCATTGCCGGGTCCGTTCGGGCTGGAGTTTCCGGCGCGGGCGCGATGCAGAGCACTCCATCCGGAGTGGGCTGCGACCTCCAACGCTGCCGGTCGACCGGCAGCACCAATCGGAAGGCGACACACCATGGCTGATCTGGCCGATACCACGCCCAACAAGACGGCGACCATCGAGAAGAACCGCACCCACGAGACCGACACCGGCTCGCCGGAGGTGCAGATCGCACTGCTCACCGAGCGCATCACGCACCTCACCGAGCACCTCAAGATCCACAAGAAGGATCACCACAGCCGTCGTGGGCTCCTGATGATCGTCGGTCGCCGCCGTCGCATGCTCGACTACGTCAAGGCCATCGACGTCGAGCGTTACCGCACCATCATCGCCGAACAGGGCTTGCGCCGCTGAGGCGGTCCGGCTGCGGCGATCGCTGCGTTGCGCAGGTTCGTCGCTGCCGTGAGGCAGCTTCCTCACTGCGCGCCTTGCGCTCCCCACAGCCGATCCCGCCTCAGAATCCTTGTTGATTCGTCGCAACGAGCATCGTGATGCATTCATGTCGGTGATTGACATGTCGCGCATTGGTGGGTACATCACGGTAGGCTTGGAACTTGGAGTCGGAACGTCCGGCTCCGCAACATGAGCGATCCGTTGTCGGTTGCCGGTTGCTGAATCCGAACCCTGCCCGTTTTCTGAAGGTGCAGGCGATGTCGGGTTGACCAACTGGGAACCGGCCAATCGCTCCAGAGGCGCACTCCCGAGGGGGAGTGCTCACGAAAGGAGCCCTTGTGGCTGACCCCATCATCGTGTCCGGACTCGTGTCCGGAACCGACAAGACCCTGACCTTCGAAACGGGCAAACTTGCCCCCCAGTCGATGGGTGCCGTTGTGGCATCGATCGGTGGCACGAAGGTCCTCACCACCGCCAACGCCGCCAAGAGCGTTCGCGAAGGCATGGATTTCTTCCCACTGACGGTTGATGTCGAGGAGCGGGCGTACGCCGCCGGCAAGATCCCCGGTTCGTTCTTCCGTCGTGAAGGCCGTCCGAGCGACGATGCGATTCTCACCTGTCGCCTCACTGACCGCCCGTTGCGCCCGTCGTTCCCCGACGGCTTCCGCAACGAGACCCAGATCGTCACCACCGTGCTCGGCGCCGACCAGCACAACCAGCACGACGTGTTGTCGATCAATGCTGCTTCGGCCGCGCTGATGATCTCGGGCATCCCGTTCGAGGGCCCGATCGGTGCAGTGCGTATGGCGTACAGCGTCGACGGCGAATGGATCGCCCACCCGACCTACGAAGAGGCCGACGCCGGCACCTTCGAGCTGGTCGTGGCCGGCCGTGAACTCGACAACGGCGACGTCGCCGTGATGATGGTCGAGGCAGGCGGCTCCGAGAACGCGTTCTACTACTACGACGATGGGGCCAAGAAGGTCACCGAAGACGTCCTCGCCGACGGCCTCGACGCCTGCAAGGTGTGGATCAAGGAATCCATCGCACTGCAGCGCCAGCTCGTGGCCTCGGTCATTGCGACCGATGGCCCGATCACGCCGATGAAGTGGACCCCGGTCCTCGACTACACGCCGGAGATCTTCGCTGCCGTCGAGAAGGCCGGTAGCGACAAGCTCGCCCCGGTCATCACGATCGCCGACAAGTCCGAGCGCAACGCAGCCACCGACGCAGTGACGACCGAAATCCTCGCTGAGCTGTGTGGCACCAAGGACGAGCCGGGCGAGTTCGCCGGCCAGAACGGCATGGTCAAAGAGGCCGTCCGCTCGCTCAACAAGAAGCTGATGCGCAAGCGCGTCGTCGAAGAGGGCGTCCGCATGGATGGCCGTGGCGTCGCCGATCTGCGTCCGATCTCCGCTGAAGTCGGCGTCCTGCCGACCGCACACGGCTCGGCGCTGTTCCAGCGTGGGGAGACCCAGGTCATGAGCGTGCTGACCATGGCCATGCCCCGCATGAACCAGATGATCGACTCGCTGTCGCCGAACGACTCCAAGCGCTACCTGCACCACTACAACATGCCGCCGTGGGCAAACGGCGAGACCGGCCGTGTCGGTTCGCCGAAGCGCCGCGAGATCGGCCACGGTGCGCTCGCCGCCCGTGCAGTTCTGCCCGTCATTCCGAACCAGGAAGACTTCGCGTACACGCTGCGCCTCGTCTCCGAGGTCATGTCGTCGAACGGTTCCACCTCGATGGGATCGGTCTGTGCGTCGAGCCTGTCGCTGATGGACGCTGGCGTCCCGAGCCGAGGCCATGTGTCCGGCATCGCCATGGGGCTCATCTACGAAGACGGCAAGTACATCACGCTCACCGACATCCTCGGCTCCGAGGACGCATTCGGCGACATGGACTTCAAGGTCGCCGGCACCGAGGACGCCATCACGGCGTTGCAGCTCGACACGAAGATCGACGGTATCCCCGCCGACGTGCTGACCGCCGCGCTGGCCCAGGCCCGCGTCGCTCGGCTCGAGATCCTCGAAGTCATGAACGCCTGCATTTCGCAGTCGCGTGACGAGGTGGCCGAGACCGCACCGAAGATCTCGACGATCTACATCCCGCTCGACAAGGTCGGCGAAGTGATCGGCCCGAAGGGCAAGGTCATCAACACGATCCAGCAGGAGACCGGCGCCGACATCGGCGTCGACGACGACGGTGCCCGTGGCATTGTCACCATCGGTGCCGTCGAGGCATGGCGCATGGAAGAAGCCAAGGCTGCGATCCTCGCGATCGTCGACCCGCCGAAGGCCGAACTCGGCGCTGTCTACATGGGCCGCGTGGTGAACATCACCAAGTTCGGTGCGTTCGTCAACATCCTGCCGGGCCGCGATGGTCTGGTGCACATCTCCAAGCTGGGTGGCGGCAAGCGCATCAACTCGGTGGAAGACGTGTTGGAGCTCGGTCAGGAGATCGAGGTCCGTGTCGAGGAGATCGACGACAAGGGCAAGGTCAGCCTCACGCCTGCCGGTGATCCGCCTCCTGCGAAGGATGGAGCATCCAACGGTGGCGGCGAGTCGAGCTCGTCCGAGCGTCGTGCGCCCCGCAAGGAGCGCTCGAACGACGCCGAGCCTGCCTCCGAGTCGAACTCGGGTGGCGGCGTCGACGTGGTCGAGATGAGCTTCGAAGACAGCTTCGATGCGCAGCTCGCCGACGAACTCGGCGATCTCGGCCCGAAGTCGGAGCGCCCCGCCGGTGACGGCGGCGGCGGTCGCAGCGGCGGCGGTGCCCGTCGTCGCCATCGCTGAGAGTGTTACATCTGGGGTCAGACCCCAGATGTAACAACGAACCGATCGGGTCCGATGTGACCGGATCGGCCAGACTGCACTCATGAGAGTCGGGGTCAACGGAGCAGCAGGACGAATGGGTCGAACCGTTTGTGCTGCTGTCGCCGCTGACCCCGAACTCGTTTTCGCCGCCGCCGTCGACCCGTTCGGACTCGGCGAAACGGTGGAGGGCATGGCGGTGTCCGAGCACCTCCACGCATTCGCCGACGCGGCCTGTGACGTAGTGGTCGACTTCAGCGTCGCTGACGCGGCGCGCAACACGCTGGCGTGGTTGGGTCTGCACGGCATCCACGCCGTGGTCGGTACCACCGGGTTCACCGATGCCGACTTCGAGCTGTTCGAGTCGACGTTCGCAGGTGCGAGCGGCCCGAATTGTGTGATCGCCCCGAACTTCGCCATCTCGGCAGTGTTGATGATGCGGTTCGCAGAAATGGCCGCACCGTTCTTCGACACCGCCGAGATCATCGAGCTGCACCACGACCGCAAGATCGATGCCCCGTCGGGAACGGCCATGAAGACCGCCGAGCGTATGGGAGCTGCGAGGACTGGGCGTTTTGACCCCGACCCGACAACGGACATCGTCGCCGAGGGCGCTCGTGGGAGCTCGGGCCCCGCAGGCATCAGGATCCACTCGGTGCGCATGCGCGGCATGGTGGCCCACCAGGAAGTCATCCTGGGCACGACCGGCCAAACGCTGACGATCCGCCAGGACAGCTACGACCGCGACAGCTTCATGCCCGGCGTGCTCCTCGCCTGCAAGAAAATCGCCCACGTCCCCGGCCTCGCCCGCACCCTCGACCCCTTCCTCTAACCCCACAACAGGGGTCAGACCCCTTTTGTTACACCCCCTCGCGATGATGGGGTCATGCCCAGACCACCACGAATCGACGTCGAGGATGGTTGGAGCCACGTGATGAATCGTGGAGCCGACCGCAGGAATGTGTTTTTCGACGACAGCGACCGCATCGAGTTCGGTGCGCGACTCGCTGACATCTACGAGCGATTCGGCGTGGAGACTCACGCCTATTGCCTGATGGACAACCACTACCACACGTTGTTCCACTGCCCCGATGGAGGTCTGTCCCTGGCAATGCAACGCCTGGGCTCGCTGTACACGCGCCACGTCAACGATCGACTCGGACGCGACGGGGCGTTGTTCCGCGGGCGTTTCCATTCCCGAGTGATCACGAGTGAGGCACATCTGGTCGCGGCGGCCCGGTACATCCATCGCAATCCCCTCGACCTGCCCGGCATCGATCAGCCGGATGGCTACCGCTGGTCGAGCCATCGCACATACCTCGGGTTTCGGGAGCCTCCGCCGTGGATGGTGACGTCGACCGTGCTCGGTGCGTTCGACGGTGATGCGGTCGCCTTTGATCGTTTCGTCGCCGACCAATCGCATGCGGCCGAACTCGCGACGCCGACGATCGCCATGATCCGAGCGGTCGTCGAGACCGCTGAACTCGTACTGGCGGAGAAAGGGCTCGACGACCGTGGTCGAATCGGGCCGCTGGCACGCTCGCTGGCGCTGGCGTGGGCACGCGATGCCGGTGTAACCAACGAGCTGCTGCTCGAAGCATTCAACATTGGCACCCTACCGGCGTTACAGATGGCGGTGTCGCGGGCCCGAGCGAAGGCCAACAACGATCCGGCGTTGATCGACGCAACTCGAATCGTGTTGAGCCTTATTTCGCCGGTGGTCTAACAAAAGGGGTCTGACCCCTGTTGTGGGTCAGGCGCCGCGGAGGTTGCGGAGGTTGACCAGCACCAGGATGCCGATCGAGATGCCGACCGCCCACCACTGGTACTTCTGCAACCACTCGAGGATCTGAACCAGCTGGGTGTCGAACGTGCGAGCCAGCCACCAGATGACCAGGAGCCGACTGGCGATCCCAACGGCCAACAGGACGGCCAGCCGCACGGGCGGGGTGCGGTGCACACCGCTGAGAGCGGCCACGATGTTGGAGCCCACGAAGAACGGGATCAGGAACCACTCGGCCTTGGCGAACCCACGGTTGAACGCGTCGACCGAATCGGCCTTGACGCCGAGGTACTTACGGAACCAGCCGATGGCGTCGTCGTGGTAGGCGCGCCCGATCATGTGGCACACCACGAATGCCAACGAGATCCGAACGGTCGCAATCAGCGCGTAGGTGGCGACAGGTACCCCGGCGGCGAGCGT
>JANPCI010000186.1:0-6494 GCA_031430875.1 Actinomycetes bacterium
GTGAACCAGATTGCCGACAACTGCGGCATGCCGGCCCCGGACACGACACGCGTGGTGCAGATCGAACCGGCACCGACGCCGACCTTGACGGCGTCGGCGCCGGCACTGGCGAGCGTTTCGACGCCTTCCTCGGTGACGACATTGCCGGCGGTGACCGCCAGATCGGGCCACGAGCCCTTGATGCGTTGGATCGCCTTGACGACATTGGCGGAGTGCCCGTGGGCGGTGTCGATCGACACCGCATCGACGCCCATCGCAAGGAGTGCCTCGACGCGCTCTTCGAGGTCGTCGCCGACCCCGACCGCAGCTGCGCAGCGAAGACGGCCCCGACCGTCGCGTGAGGCGTTCGGGAAGTCGAGCCGTTTCTGGATGTCCTTCACGGTGATCAACCCGGCGAGGTGGCCGCTGGCATCGACCAGGGGAAGCTTCTCGATGCGATGCTGCTGCAGGATCGCCTTGGCTTGATCGAGCGAGGTGCCGACCTCAGCGGTCACGAGCCCGTCGGAGGTCATGAAGTCGGTAACGGGTCGTTCGAAATCGGATCCCTCGCAAAATCGGATGTCGCGGTTGGTGAGGATGCCGACGAGCCGCCCGTCGGGGTCGGTGATCGGCACGCCGGAGAACTTGAAGCGGTGCATCAGGTCTTCGGCCTCGTGCAGCAGCGCCGTCGGTGCGAGGGTCACCGGGTCGGTGATCATGCCCGACTGCGACCTCTTCACCTTTTGGACTTCGGACGCCTGGTCGTCGATCGACATGTTGCGGTGGATCACGCCGATGCCGCCGTGGCGAGCCATGGCGACTGCCATGCGGCCCTCGGTCACCTTGTCCATCGCAGCCGACACCAGGGGGACAGCGAGCTGGATGTCGGCGGCGAACGTTGCCGAGGTGTCGACCTCGTCGGGCAGCGTTTCGGAGTAGCCCGGGATGACGACGACATCGTTGAACGTGAGCGCCTCGAACCGATCGAAGAAGTCGTCGTTCGGGCCGGTGCGGCGTTGATCGGTCATGCGGAGACCTCCGTGCGGTCGGGTGTAGCGGTACAGAGCGAAATAAGTGTGTCGACCAGGAGCCGGTGTTCCGTTGCGTGGAGGAGCGTGGCGAAGGCGTCGAAACCGGCAACGGTATCGATCTCGACCGTGGCGGTGCCGAGCACCGGTCCGTCGTCGACACCCTCGTCGGGGACGAGGTGCACCATCACACCGGTCTGCGTGCGAGCGCCGGCGACTGCTTCGTTCCAGGCCCGCTCGACGGCGTGCGTACCGGGCAGGTCACCGGGCAGGGCAGGATGGAGGTTGACCACCCGGTTGGGGAACCAGCCGAGGAAGCTCATGGTGAGCAGGCGCATCCATCCGGCGAGCACGACGAGATCGGGGTCGAAACCAGCGACGACGTCGGCGAGACGGGCGTCGTAATCAGAACGCTCCTCACCCGGGTGCACCCCGACGTGCACGGCAGGAACGCCTGCAGCGTCGGCCCGTTGCAGGGCGAAGACGTCCGGACGGTTCGAGACCACGGCGACGACGTCAGCAGGCAGTCGCTCGTCGGTGCAGGCATCGATGATCGCCTGGAGGTTCGAGCCCGTGCCCGACACGAGCACGACCAGCCGCTTGGCCCGGATCGGGCGGTCGGGGTCGGTGGCTCCCATGTGTCGAACCTAGCGATGCATTCCCGGGAGACACGTGAACCTGAACGAAAAATCCACCCAGCCCCCGAAACACTCCAAAACCACCGAAATTCGGAGCGATTCTTGCGCCCAGCGCACGAATCGCTCCGAATTTCGGGTCAGGTGAGGTGGACGTGGCCGGTGCCGGGGGCGAGGTGGCCGATGACGAAGGTGGGCTCGGCGATGGTCGAGCGCAGTGCATCGACGTCGTCGGGGGCGCACACGACGACCATGCCGATTCCCATGTTGAGCGTGCGGTAGAGCTCGTCGGTTGCCATGAGCGGCGTCAACTCCCGTGCGAGTCGGAACAGCGGCGACACCGGCCACGACCCGAGTTCGATCACGGCGTCGACGTCGTCGGGCAGCACCCGCGGGAGGTTCTCGGGGAGGCCGCCACCGGTGATGTGGGCGAGCGCCTTGACATGACCCGAAGCCAGCGCGGGACGCAGCACGTCGAGGTACGAACGATGCGGCTCGAGGAGTGTCTCGCCGAGCGGTCGCTCGAAGCCGTCGGGGACGACGTCCATCGGGATCCAGTCGAAGATCTTGCGCAGCAGCGAGTAGCCGTTGGTGTGCGGCCCGCTCGATGTGACGCCGACCAGCAGGTCACCGGCGGCGACATCGGGGCGGGGGAGCAGCTCGGACCGTTCGGCCACGCCCACGAGCGTGCCGGCGATGTCGAACGCACCCGGCTGGTACACGCCGGGCATTTCCGCGGTCTCGCCGCCCAACAACGCGCACCCGGCCGCTCGACAGGCGTCGGCCATGCCGCGCACGACCTCCGCGACCATGTCGGCATCGAGCACGCTCGCAGCGATGTAGTCGAGGAAGAACAGCGGCCGCGCCGACTGCACGAGCACGTCGTCGATGCAGTGATTGACGATGTCCATCCCGACGCCGCGGACCATGCCGAGTCGAGCGGCGAGTTCGACCTTCGTCCCGACGCCGTCGGTGGATGCCACGAGTACAGGATCGTCGAGCTCCAAGATCGCCTTCGCCGAGAACACGCCGCCGAAGCTGCCGACGCCCTTGAGTACACCGTTGTCGTGCGTGGCCTCGACGGCTGCCTTCATCTCCGACACGGCTCGGCTGCCCTCGTCGATGTCGACTCCCGCTGCGGCATACGACGCGATGCCGGCGCCGAGCGCTCGCCAACCGATGTCACGGCGCACCTGCATCCCATCGAAGTGGATGTTCGCCATGTGCTCGTAGGCCGCGCGACGCGCTTCCGCAAGATCGAAGCCGATCCCGGTCACCGCCAGCACCCGACCACCGGCGACCCGGCCCTCGGCATCGACGGCGGCGTCGAAACGCAGGGTCGTGGTGCCATCGCGACCGATCACGCCGCTCTCCATGTGGTCGGAGACGATGGCCCCGGTCACAGGGGCAGCGGGATACCCGGGCGCCGCGGCAACGACGGTGAGCGCCGCCTGCGAGCGCACGATGAGTGCGACATCGTCGAGGGCCCCGCGAGTACACGCAAGGGCCAACTCGGCGAGATCGGTCTCGAGGAGGGGCAACACGGTCTGGGCCTCGGGATCACCGAGACGGACGTTGTACTCGATCAGGCGCGGGCCATCGGCGGTCAACATGAGCCCGGCGAACAACACGCCGACATACGGCGTTGCCTGCGCCGCGAGATGGTCGAGAATCGGCTGGACGAACGTCGCCACCAGTTCGTCGGCCGAGTAGGGGATCGGGGCGGGAGCGTAGGCACCCATGCCCCCGGTGTTGGCCCCGGTGTCGCCCTCGCCGATCCGCTTGTGGTCCTGGGCAATGGGCAATGCCACGGCTCGGGTGCCGTCGCACAGCGCGAGCAGCGAGCATTCGGGGCCGGAGAGCCGTTCCTCCAGTACGAAGGTGCCGATGGCGGCTGCCGTGGTGATGGCGGCGACGGTCTCGGCGTCGCTCGATGGCACCGTGACGCCCTTGCCCGCCGCGAGGCCGTCGAGCTTGACGACCACTGGACGCGCGAGCTCGTTCCACCATTCGATCGCTTCGTCGGCATCGGTGAAGCGACCGAACGCAGGGCCGGGGATTCCGAGTGACGTTGCCAATTCGCGGGCGAACGACTTCGACGATTCGAGTCTGGCCAGGTCGGCGGTTGGCCCGAAGCACGGGATGCCGCGACGTGCGCATTGATCGGCCACTCCGGCGACGAGTACTGCTTCGGGCCCCGGGATCACGAGGTCGGTGTCGTCGGCAGACGCATCTCCGAGGTCTGCTTCGATCCGCACGTCGTGGCCGTGGTGCCGACAGGCCCACGCAATCGCCTGCTCGCGGCCACCCGATCCGATGACCAATACCCGCATCAGGCGAGCACACCTTCGAACGACAGCTTGGGCTGCGCGTCACCGACGTTCATCGGGTACTTCCCGGTGTAACACGCGTTGCAGTAGCCGTCGTCGTCGTGAGCGGGGGTGTCGGCCACCGCCATCATCATCCCGTCGAGCGACAGGAACGCCAGACTGTCGGCGCCGATGTGCTCACGCATCTCGTCGATGCGGAGCCGGGCGGCGATGAGGTCGCCATCGTGGCCCATGTCGACGCCGAAGTGGCACGCATGCGTGATCGGCGGACATGTGATGCGAACGTGGACCTCGGTCGCTCCCGCATCTCGGACCAGCTTCACGAGGGGCCCCGCTGTGGTACCGCGCACGAGCGAGTCGTCGATCATCACAACCCGCTTGCCCTCGAGGTTCTCGCGGAGCGCGTTGAACTTGAGGGCAACGCCGCGCTCGCGGATGTCCTGCGTGGGCTCGATGAACGTGCGACCGATGTACCGGTTCTTGATCAGTCCGTCGTTGAAGGGGATGCCGCTCGCGTTCGAGAATCCGATCGCCGCCGGGATCGACGAGTCGGGCACGGGAATCACCACGTCGGCATCGGCGGGGGCTTCCTGGGCGAGCTGCACTCCGAGCCGTTGGCGGACGTGGTGGACGTTGCGGCCGTCCCACACCGAGTCGGGGCGTGAGAAGTACACGAACTCGAAAGTGCAGCGCGCGCTTCGTGGTTGGGGAGCGAGCACCTGTACGCGGTGCACCTCGGCGCCGATCAGGGTCACCATCTCGCCGGGCTGCACTTCCTCGATGTCGACACAACCGAGCGTCGACAGGGCACAGGTCTCGCTGGCCACGGCGTGGCCACCATGCGGGAGGCGGCCGATCGACAATGGCCGGAACCCCCACGGGTCACGCACGGCGATCACATGGTCGGCTGCCAACAGCACGAGCGAGAAGGCACCCTTCCATGCCGGCAGTGTGCGCTCGATGCGCTCCTCCCAGGTTTGGCCGCCCGCCGCGGCGAGCATCAACGTCATCACCTCGGAGTCGCTGGTTGCGGTGAGCCCGAACCCCCGGCTCAGCAGCTCTTCACGCAGCGCCGGCGCGTTGACGAGGTTGCCGTTGTGTGCGAGCGCCAAAGGCCCGTGCATCGTCTCGACGAGGAACGGTTGGATGTTGCGCTCGGCATTCGAGCCGGTGGTCGAGTACCGGGTGTGGCCGATGGCGTGGTAACCGGTGAGCGGCGCCAGCGCTTCGGGCGTGAACACGTTGGCAACGAGGCCTGCCTCTTTGTGGACACGAGCCCGCTTGCCGTCACTGACGGCGATCCCTGCTGCCTCCTGACCGCGATGTTGCAGGGCGAACAGGCCGAAGAATGCGAGCTGTGCCACGCCTTCGCCGTGGGGTGTCGAGATGCCGAGCACCCCGCACTCGTCTTTGGGGGAGTCGTCGTCGGCCAGTGCAGTCACGGCGATCGGTCGGTGAAGCTTGGTCATGTCAGTTGATCTCCAGTTCCGCGACAGCGGCGTTGATCCGTGGTCCCGCAGGGTAGACGCCCGGGACGAACGTGGTCCCCGTGAGGCGCTCGTAGGCGTTGATGTAGCGCGCCGACGTGGCGGTCCACACCTCGGACAGCAGTTGCGGGATCGGGCCGTCGCCGGTGTAGCCCGCATCGGCCAGTGCTCGGCGGACGACCTCCTTGTCGAGGCTTTCGGGCTCGTCGCCGGCCGCGAGCCGTTCGTCGTAGGTGTCGGCGATCCACCAGCGCGACGAATCCGGTGTGAGTGCCTCGTCGATCAGCAACAGTTCACCGTCGGTCGCTACGCCGAACTCGAACTTCGTGTCGGCGAGGATGAGGCCGGCCTCGAGCCCACGTTGTGCCCCGCGTTCGAACACGGCGAGGGCTGCAGCTTCGACGGCGGCCCACAGCTCCGCATGAACGAATCCCTGCTCGACCACAGCGCTCGACGACAGCGGTTCGTCGTGTGCGCCGGCTTCACCTTTGGTTGTCGGGGTGATGATCGGTGTGGGAAGTGGCGTGTTCTTCCTCAATCCGTCGGGGAACGCATACCCGTAGATCAGGCGTTCGCCGGCCGCGTAGCGGGTCCACAGGGCGGTGTCGGTGACGCCCGTGATGTAGCCGCGAACGATCACCTCGACTGACAGCGGTGCCGCCTCACGCGCGATCAGCACATTCGGGTCTGGTGTCGACAGCGCATGATTGGCGACGATGTCACGCGAGTGCTCGAACCACCACCACGACAGCTGGTTCAGCACCTGGCCCTTGTAGGAAAAGCCGGCGATGATGCGGTCGAACGCCGACAGCCGATCGGTGGTGACGAAGAGACGCCGATGGTCGGACAGTCCTTACGAAACCCGTACTTTGCCGTCTGGTCGATCGGCAAGCGACTGCTCGACGTCGACCAATGGGTCGGGGTGGGGGTCGGGGTGGGGTTCGGGCACTGCCGACCGGCTGCGTTGCATCACAGATCCTTTGCGTGGCGAACGCCGTTGGCGAACAGGCGCAGTCCAAGATGCGCTGCGCCCCC
>JANPCI010000187.1:0-2233 GCA_031430875.1 Actinomycetes bacterium
CGGTCGGCGTAGAAGTCGAACAGCATCTCGTCGTCGACGAGTTCGAGCCGTCGCACCCTCGCGGCCATCCGCCGGATCCGTTCGAGGAACTCGGCATTGCGAGCAAGGAACTTCTGACGACCGATCCATGCGGCATCGGCGACATCGCGCTCGATCAGCGCCTTGGTGATGAACCATGCCCGAGCCTGCGCTTCGTCGACGCGGTCGTAGCCGATGACGCGATCGCTCACGATCGGCAGGCCGTAGAGCGTGACCTGCTCGGTCGCGACGGCCCGCCCGGCTTTCGGATCCCACCGGATGTTCTCGTACGACCGCTTCACCAGGTGCGCGCCGGCCTGCTCGGCCCACTTCGGCTCGATCATCGCCACGCGGCGCGCGTAGAGCTGATTCGTCTCCACGAGTTCGGCGGCCATCACCCACGACGGCGGGCGGCGGGTCAGTGCCGAACCCGGCGCGATCACGAAGCGTGACTGACGGGCGCCGACGAACTCGCGTGTCTCCCGGTCGCGCATCCCGATGTGCGACAGCAGTCCGGCGAGCACGGCCTGGTGGATGTGGTCTGGGTGGCTCTCGTGCGTGGTCGGCCGGATCTTCAACTGGCCGGCGATGCGCCGTAGCTGGCTGAACAGATCCATCCATTCCCGCACGCGCAGGTAGTTGAGAAACTCCTTGCGGCACATGCGGCGGAACTGGTTGCCCGACAGCTCGCGCTGCTGCGTGCGCAGGTAGTCCCACAGCGCGACGATCGACAGCAGGTCGGAGCCATCGACCTTGAATCGGTTGTGGAACTCGTTGGCCTGCTCGCGCTTGTCCTTCGGACGCTCGCGCGGGTCCTGGATCGACAACGCCGACGCGATCACCAACACCTCGCGCACGCACCCGAGCCGTTGCGCTTCGAGCACCATCCGCCCGAGCCGCGGGTCGACCGGCAGGCGCGCCAGGTCGCGACCGATCTTCGTGAGCAGGCGCGGACCGGCCTTGAGGCCATCGGGAGCGGGCCGCACGGCCGCCAGTTCGTCGAGGAGTGCGTAGCCGTCAACGATCGAGCGGTGGTCAGGTGGCTCGATGAACGGGAACCGCGCCACGTCGCCGAGCCCGATCGCGGTCATCTGGAGGATGACCGAAGCCAGGTTTGTGCGCAGGATCTCCGGGTCGGTGAACTCGGGGCGGGCGTCGAAGTCGTCCTCGGCGAACAGTCGGATACAGATGCCCGGGGCAACACGGCCACATCGACCGGCCCGCTGGTTTGCCGATGCCTGGGAGACCGGCTCGATCGGCAGGCGCTGCACCTTGAGGCGTCGGCTGTAGCGAGAGATGCGGGCGGTTCCGGCATCGACCACGTACCGCACGCCCGGCACCGTCAGCGACGTCTCGGCGATGTTCGTGGCGAGCACGATGCGACGACCTGCGCCCCCCATCGGCGCCCGTTCGAAGATCTTGTGCTGCTCGGCCGACGACAGTTGGGCGTACAGCGGCAACACCTCGGTGCCGCGCAGATCGAGTCGTCGGAGCGCATCGGCGGTGTCGTGGATCTCCCGTTCACCCGAGAGGAACACGAGCACGTCGCCGGGGCCCTCGTGCGACAGCTCCTCGACCGCGTCGATCACCGCCTGCACCTGATCCCGATCGTCCGGCGCCGCGCCCTCGATGGATTCCGCGTCCGGCCCGTACGGTCGATAGCGCATCTCGACGTCGAACGTCCGACCCATCACCTCGATCACCGGCGCCCCCGGTCTTTCGGGGTCAGACCCCAACAGACCGGGTGGGGCGAAGTGCTGGGCGAAGCGTTCCGTGTCGATCGTGGCGCTGGTGACGATGACCTTCAGGTCGGGTCGCTGCGGGAGGAGTTGTTTGAGATAGCCGAGGATGAAGTCGATGTTGAGGCTGCGCTCGTGGGCCTCGTCGATGATCAACGTGTCGTAGCGACGCAGCATCCGGTCGCGTTGGATCTCCGCCAGCAGGATGCCGTCGGTCATCACCTTGACGAGAGTCGCTTCACTCACCTGGTCGGTGAACCGCACCGTGTAGCCCACATCGGTGCCGAGCGGCGATCCGAGTTCGTCGGCGATGCGTTCGGCGATGGTGCGGGCGGCCACCCGGCGGGGCTGGGTGTGCCCGATCATCCCCTCGATGCCACGCCCGGCTTCGAGGCACAACTTCGGGAGCTGCGTGCTCTTTCCCGACCCGGTCTCGCCGGCGACGATCACCACCTGATGGTCGCGGATCGCCGCCA
>JANPCI010000188.1:0-13455 GCA_031430875.1 Actinomycetes bacterium
TGGTGAGGTCGGCGCCGAATCGCTTGCTGTCCTCGAGCGGGATGTATTGGCGACCACGGTCGAGGTCTTCGTCGATGTCGCGCAGGAAGTTGGTGAGCTGGAAGGCGTTGCCGAGGTCACGGGCGTGGGGGAGCGCAGCGTCGTAGTCGGTGGGCTCGAGGATCGGCAACATCATCTCGCCGATCACTGCAGCCGAGCCGTCCATGTACACGAGCAGATCGTCCCACGTGTCGTACGACTCGATCGTGAGGTCCATCGTCATCGATCGCAGGAACCGGTGAAATGCCTCGATGTCGATGTCGAATGCCCGCACAGTGTGAACGACCGCCTTGAGGACCGGATCGTTCGACTTGCCGGCGTCGACGTCGACGAAGAAGCGGTCACCGAAGTCGGCGAGCGCCGCCGCACGCACCTCGGTCGGCACATCGCGGCCACCCTGCGACGGGATCTCGTCGACGATGTCGTCGGCGTAGCGAGCGAATGCGTACAGCGCGTGGACGTGGTGCTGCTTCACCTTCGGCAACACCTTGGTCGACCAGTAGTACGTGGTGCCGTGGCGCTTGTTGAACTGGCGGCACAGCTCGTAGCTCTCGTCGAGCGTGACCGGACCGGTCGGCAGGCTGTGCGTGGTCGGCGTCGGGGGCTTGTTCCGGCGCTGGAGCACGCTCATCGGTAGCGCTGCCGCGCATACTGCTCGACACGCTCGGCGGCGAGCTTGCCCGAGACCAGCACCATTGGCACGCCGACGCCGGGCAGCGTCGACGATCCGGTGAACACGAGGCCCGGGACCTTCTTGTTGACGTTGTTCGGCCGGAACGGGCCGGTCTGGAAAAATGTGTGGGCGAGCGCGAACGGCGTGCCCTGCTCCATGCCCATCCGCTCCCAGTCGACCGGGTCGTAGATCTCCTCGACCACGACCTCGGTCGGGTAGCCGAGCGAGGCGACGCGCTCGCGAAGGCTGTCGACGATGATGTCGCGCTCCTTCGACCAGTCGATGGTGCCGCTCAGGTTCGGTGTCGGCTCCAGAACATAGATACTGGAGCAGCCGTCGGGTGCGAGGGAGCGGTCGTCGAGGCTGTGCAGCGTCACGAGAATCGACGGGTCGGGCATGCGGATTCCATCGTCGATCAACGCCTTGAACGAGCCGTCCCAGTCTTTGCCGAAGTGGATGTTGTGGTGCGACGCATCATCCGGCGGCAGCCCCTTGACGCCCGCAACCCACAGCAGACACGACGGCGAGTACTTGCCGTTGCGGGCGACACGCGGTGCCTTGACGCCGGGAAGCAGTTCGCGATAGGCGACGGGAAGATCGGGGTTGCAAACAACCGCGTCGGCGTCGAGCCGTTCGGACGCGCCGATCTCGACGCCGGTGACGGCACCGCCGGGGCGCCGCAGGATGCGGGTGACCGGCGAGTCGTAGCGGAACTCCACGCCGGCATCCACCAGCGCTTCGGCGAGCCCCGCCGCCATCATGTGCATGCCACCCTCTGGCACGAAGACACCCTCGACGGAGTCCATGTAGGTGATGACCGCGTACAGCGCGAGTGCCTCGTATGGGGCGAGGCCGGCGTACATCGACTGGAAGCTGAAGATCTGTTGCAGGCGCACGTCGTCGAAGAACGAGGCCACCTTCTTGTCGAGCTTGCCGAAGCCGCCGAGCTTCACGAGTTCGAGCCCCGACTTCCACGGCTTGATCAGGTCGAGCGGGGTGTTGAAGTTGGCGTCGATGAACGAGTCCATCTCGGCCTTGTACAGCTTCTCCAGCCAGTCACAGAAGGCACCGAACGACTCGGCCTGCTTGGCGTCGGAGAACTCGCGGATCTCCTGTGTCATTGCCTCGCGGCCGTGACGGACAAACAGGGTCGAGCCGTCGGCGTAGACCGCCCGGTACATCGGGTCGACCGGGTTGATTGTGACGTAGTCCTTCATCTCGGCGCCGCATGCATTGAATGCGGCTTCGAGCAGGTTTGGCATCGTGAGCACCGTTGGACCGTTGTCGAGACGGAACCCGTCGGACACGATCATTCCAGCACGACCGCCCGGAATCGAGTCGCGTTCGACGACGGTCACTTCGTGGCCCGCTTCGACCAGGTATGCAGCAGCGGAGAGTCCTCCCAAGCCGGCACCGACGACGACGACCTTCATCAGACACTCCTCCAGCTGA
The DNA here is from genome assembly GCA_031430875.1 of Actinomycetes bacterium. Classification (GTDB taxonomy): domain Bacteria; phylum Actinomycetota; class Acidimicrobiia; order Acidimicrobiales; family Ilumatobacteraceae; genus Sva-07. Next base: position 2,165 of record JANPCI010000188.1, read on the forward strand.
CGTAATCGGCCAGGGCGACCAGTTCGGTCTTGGCTGAATCCGTGATCGGTGATGCGTCGAGCGACGCAACTGCGGCATTGGTCAATGCAGTGATGTGCAACTCGAGTTCGTCGAGGGCTCCGGTGTCGATGATCGCCTGCTGTATTCGTGTGACGGTCTTTTCGTCCATGTCGGGCTGACCGACGAGATCGAGCACGGTGCGTTGCTCGGGCGTGGCCGAGCGGACTGCTCGCGCCAGCAGCGGCGTGGGTTTGCCTTCGCGCAGGTCGCCGCCAACCGGTTTGCCGGTGAGCTCGGCGTCGCCGAACGCTCCCATCACGTCGTCGCGCATCTGGAAGGCGTCGCCGAGTGGAAGGCCATAGGCGCTGAGCGCAGGAAGGAACTCGTCGCCGCGGTCGGGAGCTGCGAGCAGTGCGCCGAGGTGGAGAGGTCGTTCGATCGTGTACTTGCCTGACTTGTAGCGGCAGATCCGTTCGGCCTTGTCGACGTCGCGAATGCTCTGGACCGACCCGAGGATGTCGAGGTACTGGCCGATGTTGAGTTCGATGCGAAGCTCGTTCCAGACACGCATCGCTTCGGGCGGAGCAGCCTCGAGCAGCTGGTCTGCGTAGACGAAGGCCAGGTCACCAACGAGGATGGCAACCCCTTCACCGAAGCGACGAGACTCGCCGACCCAACCATTGCGTTGGTGTTCTGCAGCAGCGACGGCGTGGGTCGTGGGTTGACCGCGACGAGTCGCAGCGTCATCCATCACGTCGTCGTGGAACAGTGCGAACGCGTGCATCAGCTCGAAGGCAGCGCCGGCGTCGACGTCGAGCTGGTCGTCGGTACCGCCGCCTGCTCCCACGTATCCCCAGTGGCAGAAGGCCGGCCGCAGCCGTTTACCGCCCGAGAGGACGAGTCGTCGGATCTCCTCGATCGGCGTCGCAAGGTCGGCGTCGAACGTCGCCCAACGATCACGCTCGGCAGTGAGGAGCTCGTCGAGGCGTGCCTCGACCCGGTCGGCGATGGACCTCAGACTGGTCGGCGCTGATCCGGACATCGTCCTCGCAGGCTACTGCCGGTCGTTGAGCTCATGTCCCGTTGTGTCGCAACACACGTCGGGCCTGGTGTGAGATTCAGTCGTCAGGGGTGGCATCGAGGTCGGCGGTGACTTGTTCGATGCGGAGCTGTGCGGCAGATATCTTCTCCCGACACACGGTGATGAGCGTCGACGCACGGGCAACACGATCCGCGAGGTGGTCAACGTCGACGTCGGAACCCTCCAGTTCGCGCAGGATCGAGTCGAGTTCGGCCAGCGCGTCGGCATATCCGGGCGTGGGGTTGGGGGTGGGGTCGCGGGTGGGGTCGGCCATGGTGGTCAATCCTTTTCGTCAGTGGCGGTCGCTGTCACGGCGCTGGTGATCACACCGTCGGCAACAGCGGTGGTGATTGATTCGTGGAGGGACACATCGTTGACGGAGCGGATCACGCTGCCGTCGCTGCGTCGAGTGATCGACCAACCCCGCGCCAACTGCACCGCCGGATCGACGGCGCCGACGCGGGCAACGATGACATCGAGACGGCCGCCCGCTCGGTCGATGACGGCCGTCGCCCGGTCGAGCACTCGGTCGTGGATGGAGGTGAGGCGGCTATCAGCGCGCTCGAGTGCGGCGGGTGCCGTGCGGGCGAGTGCATCGACGCGCATGACGAGACGTTCGTCAGCCCGTTCGACAGCGGCATGCGTGCGCCGCGCGAGCCGGTGGGCGGTCTCCGTCAGGGTGGTGTTCGACGCGGTCAACGCGAGCTGGCCCTCTCGCACGATCGCCGCGAAGGCGGCTTCGCTGTCGGCGCAGTAGCGCGCCGCTCGGGCGATCAGTTCGCCGGCGCAGGCCGTTGGAGTCTTCAGCATCGTATGGGCGACGTCGTCGGCAACGCTGCGGTCGACTTCGTGGCCGATCCCTGTGAGAACGGGGATCGGCGACAGTGCAATCGCCCGGGCGATCAATTCGGCGTCGAACACGGCGAGTTCGTTGCGGGCGCCGCCACCGCGTATGACCACGAGCGCGTCGAGGTCGTGTCGCCGAGCCAACGTCGTGATGGCTGTGGCTATCGACTGTTCAGCAGAGTCGCCCTGTACTCGCGTGTCGATGACCCTCAGCTGGAAGCCGAACGCGCTGCGCTGCAATTCGTCGTGGAAGTCGTGCCATGCAGCCGTCCCGACACTTGCGACCACGCCGACGCGCAGCGGGATCGGCGAGAACGGGCGCCGCTTGTTGGCGTCGAGCAGACCCTCGGCAACGAGGCGTCGCATCACCTCGTCACGCGACTGGGCAATATCGCCGATCGTGTAACGCGGGTCGATTCCGGTCATCTTCAGGCCGATGCGACCGTTGGGGGCGTAGTAGTCGAGGGTGCCGAAGACCCGCACTTTCAGGCCGTCGCCGAGATGCAGGCGGTTCTTGCTCAGCACTGGCCGCAGTCGCATCCGCGCATTGGCGAAGAACTGGACGTTGACGACGGCCCTGCCACGTGCGTTGCCCGATTCATCAGATCGGTCGGCGTCGTCGACCAGCGTGAAGTAGGCGTGCTGGCCCCTGTCGCTCCAGCCGGTGATCTCGCCTCGAACCCATACACCGTCGGAGAAACCGCTCCGCAGCGTGTCGTTGATGGCGTCGGCCAACTCGCTGACGGAGTACGTCAGATCGGAGGCATCGTCGAACTCGGCCTCGCCGAAGTCGAACGCGGGCTGGCTCATGGGCCCGATTCAATCAGGCGGTGTCGCCAGGCGGATGCCCGAACGGATGAACGGCGGCATCATGCGCCGAGCATCCGGATCGTGCCGCCGGGTGGCGTCTCGGTGTCGTCATCGGCGACATCATCGGGTTCGATGGCCGCGAAGAGTTCCCCCTCGACGGGGAGATTGCGTTGCACACGCAGTTGGTCGAGCTGACGCAAGGGCCGCTCGAGCTGGCGCCGACGGGGGCCGGTGAGCTGTTCGAAGGCCCGATCGACCTGATCGAACTTCTTCTTCACCGAGTCGACCTGCTCGTTGTACTTGCGCCACTGCGCCGAGAACGTGCCGAGCAACTGGAGGATCTCGTCGCTCGTCTGCTCGATCATGAAGTTGTCGAACGCCTGGCGGATCACGCCGAGGAACGCGAACAGTGTGAGCGGCGAACAGAGCACGACCTTCTGGCCCATCGCCTCGTCGAGCAACGCTGCATCGTGCTCGTGGATGAACCCCGTGAGTTGCTCGTTCGGGATGAACAGCAAGACGTAGTCGACCGACGGCTGGTCGCTCTCACCCGAGTAGTCACGCTTGGCGAGTTCCCTGACGCGCAACCGAACGTCTTGCAAGAACCGCTTGAGGTGCATCTCGCGTTCGGCGTTGGTGTCGACTTCGAGGTAGCGCAGATACGCCGCCATGGGGAACTTGACGTCCATGTAGAGGGCGTGCCCCTTGGGCATGGGGAACGTGTAGTCGGGACGACCGGTGCCACCCTCGATCTGGGTTTGCTTGACGTAGTTGAGGTTCTCCTGGAAGCCCGCGAGGCGCAGCACGTCTTCGGCCATCCGCTCGCCCCAGTTGCCGCGAGCCTGTGGATTCGCGAGCGCTTCGCGCAATGCCCGGGTGGAGTCGGCGAGGGTGGTGGCGATCTCGGCGTGCGCGGCGAGCGACGACGTGACCTGCCCGAAGTTCTCGGCACTCGACCGCCCCAGCGTGGTGACCATCTCGCTCAGCTTCGTGAGCTCGATGCGCATCTCGGCATGGACCTGGTCGAGCCGAGCGTCGATGACGTCCTTCTTCGCCGAAAGGTCGGAGTTGGTCTGTTCGCGTGCGGCCAGTGCGAGCGCGCCGAACTGCTCGCGTTGCAGGATCGCTGTCTGCTCGAGTGCCGCGGCCACAGCCGCATCGCGTTCGGCCGTTGCCTGATCACGCACCTGGGCGACCGCCTGGTGCACAGCGGCCTCGACGGCGAACTGCACGCCCTCGGTGGTTGCTGCACGATCGGCATCGCGTGCAAGAAGATCAGCTTCGGCACGCCGAGTGGCGAACAGGTAGCCGCCCACACCAGCCCCAACGGCCAACAACACGGCGATCAACAACACGACGATGTCCATGCCGTCAACTATGACAAGGGGGTGTCACAGAGTTCGCGGATGCACCCTGACCAGGGCATGAAGGTCTTTCCGGACCCGACCCCAACAGACCGGCTCGGTCTTTCCGGACCCGACCCCAACAGACCGGCTCGGTCTTTCCGGACCCGACCCCGACAGACCGGCTCGGTCTTTCCGGACCCGACCCCGACAGACCGGCTCAGCGGCGGTCTTCGGCGAGAATCCACGCTGCCGGCAGCACGGCGCCGGCAAGAAGGGCCTTGATCATGTCGCCCACGAGAAACGGCGCGACGCCGAGCGAGATGGCACTGGGCTCGCCTGCGTCTGCGGTGAGCGGGAGGCCGAGGTCATATGCCAACCAGGCGGCGCCGAAGGCGTAAATGATCAGTGACCCGGCAAGGAACGCCGGCAGTGACGTCGAGAGCTTGCGGTCTTGGCCGTGCTCGGCCATCTTGCCGACCACGAACGCAGCCACGATGAATCCGACCAGATAGCCGGCAGTGGCCCCGGTTGCGATGGTCCAGCCTCCGTCACCGTCGGCGTAGAACGGCAGCCCGATCGCTCCGAGTGCCACGTACAGGCCCATCGAGAGTGCTCCACGGTTGGCGCCGAGCACCCCACCGGCCAGAAGCACGGCGAACGTCTGACCCGTGATGGGTACGGGCGTGAAACCGAGCGGGATCGAAATCTGCGCAGCAAGTGCCGTGAACAGTGCGAAGCCGACGATGGCAACGACGTCACGAACCCGGGACCGATCAATCAGATCGATGAGCGTGATCGGTGCAGGAGGAGTCAGGGCGATGGACATCGGCGACAGTCTGATCGGTCCGGTCGTCGATCTACAACTCGGTCGCGCTCGTCGGGTCAGCGCATGGGGATGGTGAAGCAGCGGTCGGCGAGGGTTCCGAGGGCGTAGGTCTCGTAGTCGATACCGAAGTCGGCGTACAGGTGCCGACACGATTCGCTCCATGCCAGTGCCTCAGGCGTCGACATGCGATGCACGACCTGCATCACACCGCCCTCGTAGACCCGGTACTCGGCCCACGTGCCAGGGAAGTCCTTCGTGCAGCCGATCTCGATCGACGCAACCCCCGACCGGACCATCGGTCGCACCCGATGGCGGTGGGTGTGGCCAGCTGCATACCCGATGATCGAGGAGTGTCGGATGGCCGCGTCGTCGAGCGTGTCGCTCGCGTCGGGATGCAGCCCGAAGTAGTCGTCGCTGCGCTTCGGCTCGACACCCTCTCGGATCCCGCGCCCGATCCCCGGATGGCCGATCCACTGCTGGTGGTGTCCCATCACGAACACCGGTCGATCGGTGCCGGCGCAGTGGTCGTCCAGCCACTCGAACTGCTCGGTGGAGATCGAGCCGGTCGTCGCTCCCGGGATCGCCGTGTCGAGGAGCGCTACCGCCAGACCCGGCAGTTCGATCCACTGATCGCCTGCGTACTCCGCCTGGTGGCGGTACGAGTCGTGGTTCCCGCGTACGACATGGAGCCGCTCACTGAAGGGCGCTCGATAGCACGCCTCGAACGCCGCCCATTCCTCTGCGCGGCCGTCTTGGGACAAGTCACCCTTCACGATCACCGCTGCGGGGTCGATCGCCGCCATCTCGGAAGCCGCCGAGCGGTTCATCACCTCCGGGTATGGCTCGGCTCCCGGCTCACCTCGCCGGATCGGCCCCTCGGCCAGATCGTCGATTCGCCCTGCCTCGATCTCGCCGAAGTGCACGTCGTTCACCGTCGCGAAGCGGCAGAGGAGTTCGCCGTGTGGCCGGGCGAGCGTGCGAACCGACACGCCATCCAGGTCGTGTTCGGTGTCGGCGGTGAGGCCGTCGTATCGACGGACGTCGAGGCCGTCGTGGACGACGACGAGGTCGTCGGCGACCGTCGTGACATCCATCAGGTCTTGACAACCACCGAGTTGACGACCTTGTCCTGCCAGGTCTGCTTCTTGTCGTCCCACAGCATCCAGAGGTAGCCGAGGTAGAAGACGCTGGACGAGAAAATGTTGGCGAAGAGGCTTCGACCGAGCGCGCGTCCGAATCCGATCGGCGCTCCCGTGCGCTCGTCGATCACCTTGACCCCGACGATCCTCGCGCCCCATGTCTGGCCCGTCTTGCCCATCGCCCGCACGTAGAGGAACACCGTCAGCAGGATGCCGATCACGATCAGCGCGATCCCCGCGGCGATGGCGCCGCCGTTCGGTTCGCCTGGTGGGCAGAAGGCCTCCCATGAGTCTTCGCTCGTTTCGATCCATTCGCAGTTGCTGAACGCCGAGACGATCACCACGGTGCCGGGAATCACGAACACGAGCGTCAGCAGGCCGTACAGCAGACCGTCGAGCAGCCATGCGCCAAGCCGGGTACCGAAGCCGGCGCGTTCACCGCCGACCGTTGCCTGCTGGTAGTACGAGGGCGGATATCCCGGTGCAGTGGCGACCGCTCCGTAGGGAGGTGGAGGGATCGTCGGAGGTGCGCCGGCCTGCGGTGGCGGTGGATTCGACCCGAACCCGGGTGGTGGTGGTGGCGGCGGTGGTGTCGGCGGCGGAGCAGGTGGCGGTGGCATCTCCATGACGTGAGTGTGCCAGATCAGCGGTAGGGACGATCGCGACGCGCCGGCACCGGGCGCGACCACCAACGCCCACTGAATCGCCACACGTGGTTGCGACCCGACACAGCCGGACCGTTCACGACCGCTCGTGGCCACAGCGCCTCGGTGGCGGCCATGATCGCGACGGCCTCCTCGTCGGTCGGCAGGGGCCGAACGGAGGTCTGGGCGTTGGCTGCGTCGGACATCGTCGTCACGTTAGGCCCTCGGCGGGGTCGCCACCTCGTCGTCGATCGACCATGACTCACGCGCCGGTCGGGTGACGACCGTGCCGGCGATCTTGTCGTGGAACGTGCGGCGTTGCGGGTCGGCGAACGCGACGAAGAACCCGATGAAGAAGATGATCGAGACGGCGAATCGCAGGATGTACCGCAACGCTGCTTCGCCCGACTCGACGGGACGACCGTTGCGGGCGTCGACGACCTTGGTCCCTGCGATGCGGTTTCCGACTGACTGACCGGTTGTGGTGATCGCCCGTGTGTACAGCACGGTGCCGATGGCGAAACCGACGACGATCAGGGCGAAGCCGAGCAGGATCAGCGGCGTCGATCCGGCAGCGATCAGCGCGATGCCGGGCACGAGCAGGAGGGTCAGGATCACCAAGTCGACCAACAACCCAACCGCTCGCGCCCCGAACGAGGCGAACGTGGGGTCGAAGTCGATGCCCCCCTCCGACTCGAGGACGGCGGCTCCGGCACGCTCAGGACGAGACACATCGGTCGGCTTCGTCAACTCGGTGCCGACGGCCGGTGCGCTGATGTCGCCGTCCTCGTCGATCCGTGCCAGGAGTTCGGCGAGTTCGTGGTCGTAGCCGGCCGGCGTCGGTGCGGCGACGGGTGGCGGCGGTACCGGCGCGGCTGCGGGGGGTGGTGGGACAGCCGACGGCGGAGGTGGAGCGGCTGCGCGCGCCGGTGCGGGTGGTGGTGGGACGGTCGACGGCGGCGGTGGCAGCGCGGATGGTGGCGGCGCGGATGGTGGCGGCGGCGGCGACCCGGGTAGTGAGGGTTGGCCGGGGATCGAGCTGGCGTCGCTCATCGAGCTTGGCCTGTCACAGCGGAACGTTGCCGTGCTTGCGCCGCGGCAGTTCCTCGCGCTTGGTGGCCAGCATTCGTAGCCCCGCGACGAGCTTCTGTCGGGTCTCGGCAGGATCGATCACGTCGTCGATGTAGCCCCGCTCGGCGGCGGCATACGGGGTGGCGTACTTTTCGGTGTACTCCTGCACGAGTTCAGCGCGGCGGGCGACTGGGTCGGCGGCCTGCTGGAGTTCGCGGCGGTAGACGATTTCGACGGCACCCTGCGGTCCCATCACCGCCAACTCCGCGGTCGGCCAGGCAAACGCGAGGTCGGCGCCGATCGACTTGGAGTTCATCACGACGTAGGCGCCACCGTAGGCCTTGCGGGTGATGATCTGGATCCGCGGCACGGTTGCTTCGCAGTAGGCGTAGAGCAGCTTGGCGCCGTGGCGGATGATGCCGCCGTACTCCTGATCCACACCGGGCAGGAAGCCCGGCACATCGACGAACGTGATCAACGGAATGTTGAACGAGTCGCAGGTGCGCACGAATCGGGCGGCCTTCTCCGATGATTCGATGTCGAGCACTCCGGCGAGGAACTTGGGTTGGTTGCCGACGATTCCGACGGGCGCGCCGTCGATCCTGGAGAAGCCGCACACGATGGATTTCGCCCAGTGGGGGAAGTACTCGAAGAACTCGCCGTCGTCGACGACGTGACGGATCACCTCGGTCATGTCGTACGGCAGGTTCGGGCTGGCCGGAAGGATGTCGCGCAATTCCGGGCACAGCCGGTCAGGGTCGTCGCCGAGGTCTTCGACCGGTGGCTCCTCGAGGTTGTTCGACGGCAGGAACGACAGCAGGAACCTCACGTCGTCGAGGCACGACTTCTCGTCACCCGAGACGAAGGTGGCCACGCCCGACTTGGTGGCATGCGACATCGCGCCGCCCAGTTCCTCGAGCGTGACGTCCTCACCCGTTACGGTTTTCACCACGTCCGGGCCGGTGATGAACATGTGGCTCGACTCGCGCACCATGAAGATGAAGTCGGTCATCGCGGGCGAATACACCGCACCGCCGGCGCACGGGCCGAGGATCACCGAGATCTGCGGAATGACTCCCGACGACAGCACGTTGCGGTGGAAAATCCCGCCGTAGCTGGCGAGGCTCACCACACCCTCTTGGATGCGGGCACCGGCGCCGTCGTTGAGGCCGACGACTGGAGCACCGACCTTGAGCGCGAGGTCCATCAGCTTGTGGATCTTCTCGGCGAACACCTCGCCGAGCGCACCGCCGTACACCGTGAAGTCCTGTGAGAAAACGAACACCTTGCGACCGTCGACCATCCCCCATCCGGTGATCACACCGTCGGTGTACGGCCGGTCCTCGAGGCCGGCGCCCTGGGCGCGGTGACGGGCGAGCATGTCGAGTTCGTGGAACGACCCGTCGTCGAGGAAGTAGTCGATGCGCTCGCGGGCAAGCATCTTTCCCTTCTCGTGCTGGCGCTCGACCGACCGGGGTGATCCGGCGTGGATCGCTTGGTCGCGTCGTTCCGCGAGGTCGGCGAGTTTGTCGTGCATCGAGTTCGTCACCCTGGCGAAGTTAGTGGCTGCCGGGCCGGTCCGGTAGATCGACAAGACTGCGAGGCGATGGCTGCCTCGACACCTGATCCACGTCCGCCGATGAACCTGCCCTTCCAGCCGCCCCTGGAGCCAATGCTCGCAAAGCTCGCCCGCTCCATCCCTGACGGCGACGGATGGCTCTTCGAGCCCAAGTGGGACGGGTTCCGCTGCATGGTGTTTCGCGACGGCGATCGGCTCGAACTCGTGTCCCGCAAGCTGCGACCGCTCGGCCGGTACTTCCCCGAACTCACGGCGCCACTCGCGGCGGCACTGCCGGATCGTTGCGTCGTCGACGGCGAGATCGTCGTTGCCGGCGGTGCAGGCGTGGGCCTCGACTTCGATGCATTGCTGCAGCGGATACACCCGGCGGAGTCGCGCATCAACCGCCTCGCCCTGGAGACCCCGGCGGCATTCGTGGCGTTCGATCTGCTGGCCATCGACGACACGTCACTCCTCGACGAGCCAATGGCCCACCGTCGAGCGGCGCTCGTCGAGGCGCTGATCGCGAACGACGTCGTCCACGTGACGCCGGCGACGACCGACCGTGCCGTGGCGGACGACTGGTTCCATCGCTTCGAGGGCGCAGGGCTCGACGGTGTGGTCGCCAAGCCGCTCGACGGCACATATCAGCCCGGCAAGCGAGCGCTCGCCAAGATCAAGCACCAGCGCACGGCTGACTGCGCTGTGGCCGGCTACCGGATCCACAAGGACGGCAACGGAGTGGGGTCGCTGCTGCTCGGTCTGTTCGACACCGATGGTGACATGCACTCTGTCGGGGTCGCCGCCTCGTTCTCGGTGAAGCGCCGAGCCGAACTGCTCGCCGAACTCGAGCCGCGGACCCACGACGCGCTCGAGGGGCACCCGTGGCGGGAGTGGGCCGAGTGGGACGGTGACGCCGTAGGCGCCGCCACGAGTGGTGGCAGCCGATGGAACGCCGGCAAGGATCTGTCGTTCGTCCCGATCAAGATGGGGCTCGTTGCCGAGGTCTCGTTCGGACAACTCGAGGGTCGTCGATTCCGCCATGGTGTCGGCCTGCTTCGCTGGCGGCCCGATCGGACCCCCGAATCGTGCACCTACGACCAACTCGACGTCGCCGAACCGGTCTCCTTCCACGACTTCGTCACCATGTAGCGATTGGTGTCAGACACCAATCGTGACGTCAGCCGGTGGTGGTGGCAGCGGCGGGGATCGTGACGGTGACGGCGGGCGGGGTCGTCAGCTGTGTGGTCGGCACCGAGCCATCGGGGTTCAGGATGGTGAAGATCTGCGGGTCGCTCTTGAACACGCCGTTCGCTGTGACGGCGTTGACCGTCATCGTCCATTCACCGGCGACGGAGAACGGAATGCCCTGAGCCGGCGGAACCACCCCGACACCCGGCCCGGTGAGCGGCACTGGCTGGGTGATGCTGCCAACGATGTCGTTGGTCGGCGCCGTCATCACGATCTCCAGGCCCGACAGGTCACTCTCGGGAGCGTCGACCTCCACCCACATTCCGGATGCACCGACCACATCGCTGGTGAACTTCACCGTCACGTCGAGGTCGGCCTCGGGCGACTCGACCTGGAGGACGATTGCATAGTCGACCGACGCGCTGGTGTCGATGTTCGGCGGGCTGAGACTCACCAGCCAAGCGCTGAGCGCAAGCACGATCAGTCCGGCTGCGGCCTCTGCGCCGAAGGCTCGGCGGAGTCGGTCGGCCGTCGCAATGGTCATCTCGTCGGTGCGTGGCAGTTTCGCGTTCACGTACTGGCGTGCGGACATGGCGATGAACACCATGAGCGCCACGACCACCGTCTTCAGGAGCACGACGCGTCCGTGCGACGATCCGAAGAGGCTGCCGCCGTCGAGCAGGATCATCTGCACGACACCGGTGGCGATCGTGACAATGATCGCGCCGGACGAGAGCCGCCCGAAACCGCGCACGGCATGGACGAGGTCCTCCTCGCCG
>JANPCI010000189.1:0-5284 GCA_031430875.1 Actinomycetes bacterium
GCGCTGCGTCTGAAACGTCTCGTGCACCGTGAATGCACTCGCGGCGAACGCGTCGTCGAAGTCGGCGCCGCGCGTGTAGGCACTCGTCGACAGCACGTTCGAGTCGGTGCCCCACACCGACAGCGGCGCAGTGTCGTGCAGCGCTGCTCGGGCATCGGTGTTCGGCCGGTGCACGTCGTAGGTCACCTCGACCAACTCGGCAGCGGCCCGCGCGTGATCGCGCGTGTCCGCCACGACGACGGCGATCACGTCACCGGCGTACGACGTGCGGCCACCCACGGGGATCATGACCGGCCAGTCCTTGTAAATGATTCCGACCCGCAGCTCACCCGGCAGATCGTCGGCGGTGAACACGGCCACGACCCCGGGCGCGGCGAGTGCCACGGACGCATCGATCGCCTCGATGTCGGCACGGGCATGATCCGTCAGGTGGAGGGCGGCGTGCAGCATCCCCGGCACTCGGATGTCGTCGATGTAGCCACGATCGCCGAGAGCCAGCGGGGCCGCCTCGTACTTCGCTCCCCCGCCGCCGACGGTGGCGGAAAGCGCCGGCGTGCACACGGTGCCCTGCGCCACGGCTTCGATCGCGTCGAGCACCTTCACGTACCCGGTACACCGGCAGAGGTGGGCGCCGAGGTGCGGTGCCATGCCCTCGCGGGTGAGCGCCGAGCCCTTCTTATCGATCTGCGACTTGGCCCGCATCACGATACCCGGGATACAGAACCCGCACTGGAGCCCCCCGCACGCGGCGAACGCATCGGCGAACGTCTGGCGTTCGATCTCGTCGACGCCTTCGAGCGTGACGACGGACGACCCCTCGACCTTGTCCATACTGCACTGGCAGGCGACGATGGCCTTGCCGTCGACGAACACGGTGCAGCATCCGCACTGTCCCGACGGCGAGCATCCGTCCTTGGGCGACGTGATGTCGAGTTCCTCGCGCAGCGCGGCCAGCAGGTGCGGATGCGAGCGCTGGACGGTCACGGGCGTGCCGTTCACCACGAACGAAACCGTCGTGGCGTCGCTCTCATCGAGGTCGGCGGGCGCGTCAGCAAGCTCGGTCACGCTTAACAGTTTGTCAAAGCGACCGTCCGGATGAAAGGCGGCGCTGTGAATGGCCTGTTACGGGCAGGCCGGGCAGCTCACAGAGAGCGCGAAGTGGCCGAGCGAGAGACGCAGGCCGTATTCCTCCTCGAGCCGAGCGGCGAGGGCGTCGAGTTCCTCGGCCGGGATGTCGACAACGGCGCCACAGCCCTCGCACACGGCGGGAATCGTGCGGGCACCCGACCAGCGATACGCGGCCGGGCCGTGGCCGAGATGCACGTGTTCGATCACCCCCACCTCCTCGAAGTGCGACAAGGAGCGGTACACCGTGGCGAGGTCGATGTCGTCGTGACGTTCGGCGAGTTCCTCGGCGGTGATCCGGCCGCCGTGGTCGTACAGATCGGCGAGCAGCACGCGCCGAGCCTTGGTGATCCGGCCGCCACCTTCACGCACCCGCTCCAGCGCATCATCGAACGCAACCTTCGAGTCACGTGTCGCCGGCGGAGTGGTCACGACCGAATCGTACGCGCCGCCCGCATTACAACTGGGGTCTGACCCCAGTTGTAATGGTCAGGGGAGATCGAAGCGTGTCCAGCGGCCACCGACTTGGGCCAGCGCGAGGTTGCCGTTGGTCATCACACTCGATGGGCCCCCGTACCCGCCGGCGTCGTCGAGATCGCTGACCACGAACCGCTCACCGTCCGCGGAGGCGAGGAGCCACAGATCGGCGAGGTACTCCTCGCCCTCGCCACCAATTCCCGTCTGGTCGGCAGCATCGACGATCAGCGCTGATCCTGGAGCCCACGGCGTGAACATGCCGGATTGGAACTTCTCCGGGAGGCCCGGCACGTCGAGTTCCTGAGGTGACCCTCCGGTCTCATCGAGCCGGTAGATGTCCACGGATCCATCCGGATTCGTCAAGAGCGCAATCACACCGCCGTCGAACGCAAAGCCACTCGAGATGTACCCATCGGGATCAGGCAGCGCCGTCCACGTCAGCCCGTCGGGCGAGAACAGCATCTGATCCGTCCACTGCAGGAACCCCGACGGCGTGGCGAGCATCTGCCCCGAGCCCGTCTCGAGGTCGGATCGCTCCGGCAGACCATCCCAGGTCGCCGCCCAAACCTGCGGTTGGTACGAGTTGTCGGTCACATATGGGACGACGTCGGACGGCACGCCGAGTTCCTCCCACGTGTAGGTCAGCGTCTCGGTGAAGTTCAATGTGACATCGGCTGCGTAGTCGATCGTGATGCCGTTGGCGTCCACACTCGATCCGTAGCCCCCACGACTCGACTCGAGCTTCGAGCGCACGTCGTCCGGCACGAGTTGTAGGACATCGAAATCCACCGACTCGAACACCCTGACGGCCCAGCCGGAGTCGTTGGCGACGAGGCCCTGCCCGCCAACCGACCGTTGGAATCCGGCCGGCAACTCGACGGGAGCCCCGGGGGGCGCAATCTGCTGCGTCGTCCAATTCACGAGATCGGTCGTCGTCGCCACAGTCACGACGTCGGTACTGGGATCCTCAGGAGTTTGCAGCTCGTTGTACACGAGTGCCAGACGATCACCGGCCGTGGTCACTCCTGCCAGGTCGGTCGCCCCCGGCGGCAGGGTCATCTCGATCGGTTCCCACGCGGTCCCGTCGATGGTGAACCGAGCGTCAACAGTCGGTGGGTCGCTGCTCGGTTCACCGTAGATCGCCGCCGATGCCTCGGGGTTCGCGCTGATGATCGCCGACACCTCGTCGAGCAGCCCCGCTTCGGACAGCACAGTAATCGCCTCGTCGATCGTCGCCGGCCGGTCAGCGGCGAACAGGTCGATCACCTCCTGCGGAAACAGCGCGGCTACTTCTGGCGGGAGCTCGACGGGCAGTGGCTGGGGCGGACTCACGATCGATCCGACCAGAAAGCCGTCGCGCCAGGGCGCACCAAACTGCACCTCGGCCGGAGCGGCCTCGGCGTCGACAATCACGCCGGGCTGTTCGATGACTTCAACACTCGCCGGCCGGAGTGCAACGGGAGCCGGCGAGTCGACCGGCACCGGTTCGTTGGGAGACTCGACCGGATCGGTTGCCTCGGTCGGGTCGGCGCTGACGAGCATGTCCGGCTCGTCGGACTGGCCGAGCACTGCGAACGCGACGGCCCCGCCGAATACGAGCGCGACGACGCCGAGCCCGGCGGCGACGCGGGTGCGCATCCGTCGTCGATGCGCGATGCCGTGGACGACGGCGCGGGCATCGTCGGAGTTGCCGACGTCGATCGACGCCGCCGCGTCGTGCAGGCCGGAGCGGATGTCGTCAGGTTCGGCCATGGTGGTCCTCCATCAGTGCAGCGAGTTGGGTGAGGGCGCGGCTGAGCCGGCTCTTGACGGTGCCGGGTGCGATGTCGAGTGCGGCGGCGAGTTGCGCCTCGGACCAGTCGAGGTAGAACTTGCCGACCACCACCGTGCGGTGTTCGAGGGAGAGTTGCCGTAGCGCCTCGATCAGCGCGGCGTCGCTCGGCGTCACGCTCGGTGCCGGACCGTCGACGATCAGCCCGATCCGCTCCCGGCGGAGCCGGCGCCGTCGCGACCGCGCCCAGTTGAGCCCGACGCGGTACACCCAACCGGTCGGGTTGTCATAGGTCGACACGGTCGACCAGCGCTGGAGCGCACGGGCAAAGCCTTCGGCGGCCGCGTCGCGCCCGAACTCGACGTCGCCGAGCGTCAACGCCAGGGCCCGCACCATCTCCGCGTGGTGGCGTGCGAAGAACGCGTCGAAGTCGATGGCGACGACGACGAACGGTTCGGCCTCTCCAGTCGTCCCCACATCAACGATCGTCACACACCCAAACGCACGAGTACGCCCCTCGGTTCCCTCCAACCTCCGAAATGTGCGCTGAATCGTGCACCACGTGCACGATCTGGCGCATTTTTCGGGTTTCCTAGGGGTGGTGGGGGTCGGCGGCGAGGGGGGCGTAAAGCTCGGGGCGGCGGTACTTGGCGAAGTCGAACAGGGTGCCGGTGTACTGCGTGCACCAGTCGAGGTCGCACTCGGCGACGATCAGCTCGTCGTCGTTGGTCTCGGCCTTGGCGAGCAGTTCGCCCGATGGCGCGAAGATCGACGAGTCGGCGAGCGAGTCGACGCCTTCCTCGACGCCGCCCTTGGCAACGCCGACGACGAACGTGCCGTTCTGGTAGGCGCCGGCCGACATCACGAGGCCGTTGTGAAATCCCTGCAGCGGGTCTTGGCTGGGGTCGGGCGCGTAGTGCAGCGGCGTGTAGTAGCCACACAGTATTAGCTCCACCCCCTGCAACCCCATAAGCCGGTACGACTCGGGCCAGCGCCGATCGTTGCAGATCATCATCCCGACCCGACCGCCGAATGCGTCCCACACACCAAATCCATCGGGCGACGGTTCGAAGTAGTAGCGCTCGGCGTGCTGGAACGGCCGGTCGGGTTCGTTGCCGGCGTGGCCGGGAATGTGCACCTTCTTGAACGTGCCGACGATCGATCCGTCGCGCTCGACCAGCGTCTGCACGTTCCAGCGGTGCTGCGTGCCGTCGGCCGCGTCTTCGAGCAGCGCGTACCCGAGACAGAATCCGATCTGGAGTCGCTTCGCCTCGTCGAACAGTGGCTGCGTCGCGGCGTTGGGCATCGAGCGTTCGTAGAAGTGGTCGGCGGTGGTGATGTCGTCGACGAACCACCGGGGAAAGAACGTGGTGAGCGCGAGTTCGGGGAATACGACGAGGTCGGATCCCTGGCTGGCCGCTTCCTGAAGCAGCACGATCATCCGCTCGACAACCGAGGCACGGTCGTCGGCGAGTTGCACCGGCCCGAGTTGGGCGCCGGCCACGGTGACGATGCGAGTCATGTCGGCATTCTGGCAGCGACCTGCACGAGACGGTGCCCCTGCGCGTCGATGAGCCAGCCGAGGCCCGGTCGCGGAGCGATCACCGATCGCCGCGGCAGGGTCGCTCCGAGCAACTCGCCGTCGACCTCCCCGACCGACGTCATGATCATCCCGCATCGACTGCGAGCGATCTCGCGCACCCAGTGCCCGTAGGCCACGCGCACCGCTTCGAGCCGCGCCGCAGCAAGCACCGTCACGCCGGGTCGACGACCGGCGAGGATCGCCGCAAAGTGCCCATCGGGGTCGTCCACCCGGTCGGCATCGTCGACCACCACGAGCACGGGCGACACCGTGGCCTCATCGAACCCTGCCACGGCCGATGGATCCAGTGGGTGCCGGCGATCGACGTG
>JANPCI010000190.1:0-10620 GCA_031430875.1 Actinomycetes bacterium
TCGTGATGATCACGCACAAGCTCCGTGAAACGCGTGCGGTCGCCGATCGGGTGACCGTGCTGCGAGGCGGCCAACTCGTTGTGAGGGGTGAGGACCCCGCTGGTCTGACCGATGACGAACTCGTCGAGCGCATGGTCGGCAGGAGCGTCCCCCCGCTGCCCGCCGATCGCGGTCCGCGTGGCAACGCCTCGGCACTCGTGGTCAACGGCGTCTCGGTCCGCAGCTCCGATGGTCGCATGGCGGTGCGGGACGCAACGTTCGAGGTGCGCTCTGGCGAGATTGTCGGGGTCGCCGGGGTGTCGGGGAATGGACAGACCGAGCTGCTCGAAGCGGTCTTGGGCCTGCGGCCCCTCGTGGAGGGCGAGATCCACGTCGCCGGCGACGAGATCTGGCGCGCCCGACCCGAGATCGCTGTGGGTGCCGGCGCCGTCGATGTTCCGGAGGACCCTGTGGCTGATGCTGTCATCCCTGGTCTGTCGGTGCTCCAGCACCTCGTGCTCGACGGTCGGCCCCTGCCCCGGCGTGGGCTCGGCGTCGACTGGGCGGCCGTGCGTCGCAGATATGTCGACGACCCCGTCGCCAAACGGCTCTCGATGGCAGGTATCGACCGTCGAGTGGACGCGCTGTCGGGCGGCAATGTTCAACGAGTGATGCTGACCCGCGCATTCACCGCCGATGATGTGACGTTGCTCGTGGCGGCCTACCCCAGCCGCGGCCTCGACATTGCGTCGGTGCGCGAGACCCAGAAGCTCCTCCTGGAACGCAGGGCAGCCGGCGCCGCGGTGTTGATGGTGTCCGAAGATCTCGACGAGTTGATGGTCGTCGCCGACCGGATCGTGGTCCTCCACGACGGCCAGATCGCCGGCATCGTCGACGCAGCCGGAGCCGACCGCCAACAGATCGGAAAGCTGATGCTCGAGGGTGCCCACGAAACGGAGTCCGCCGCATGAGTGCCGTCACCGACGCCGACGAAGCCCTGGGGACCGGCCCGGACCCCGACGCGCCAACGCCCATGGCCCAGCAACCCGCCGGCGACGGCGGCCGTGACGTGGGTCGATGGATGCGGGGAATCGGTCGCTGGGTGGTCGCACTCGGCGGGGCGCTGCTCATCTACTCGGCGTTTCTGCTCGTTCGCGGCGCCGATCCCATCGATGCACTCACAGCGATGTGGGACTCGTCGTTCGGTGACGCCACCGGGCTCGGCGAGACCCTGATACGTGCCGCCCCGCTCCTGTTGGGGGCGTTGGCGGTCGTGGTGCCTGCCCGGGCGGGGCTGTTCAACATCG
The DNA here is from genome assembly GCA_031430875.1 of Actinomycetes bacterium. Lineage (GTDB taxonomy): Bacteria > Actinomycetota > Acidimicrobiia > Acidimicrobiales > Ilumatobacteraceae > Sva-07. The sequence continues at coordinate 1,287 of JANPCI010000190.1, forward strand.
GTGGTCAGGGTCAGATGGTGTTCGGAGCGATCGGCGCGTTTGCGACGTCGGCATTCCTTGATGGTGCGTTGCCGCAACCCATCACCCTGGTCTTGATGGCGCTCGGAGGAGCGCTGGGCGGCGCGGCGTGGGCGGCCATCCCCGCCTTTCTACGATTGGCGACGGGAGCGAACGAGGCGATCACGTCGCTGTTGCTCAACTACGTCGCCGGTCTCGTACTCACATGGCTCGTGTTCGAGCCATGGAAGGATCCGGCTTCGCTCGGGCAGGCCTACTCCGAGGAGCTCGACGCCCGCAGTCGCCTGCCGATCATGTGGGGTGAGCGTGTGCATGCCGGGATCCTGCTCGCGGTCGTGGCTGCGTTCGCGGTGTGGTGGTTGCTGCGCTCGACCAGGTGGGGCTTTCGCCTCCGAGTCCTCGGCGGCAACCCAGAAGCGGCGCATCGTGCCGGATTCAGGGTGAGCGATCTTGCCGTCGGAGCGATGCTCGTCGGCGGAGCACTTGCCGGCCTTGCGGGCATGATCGAGATCAGCGGCGTCGAGGCGAGGCTGCGCCCGGAGATGCTCGCGGGCTACGGCTACATCGCCTTCCTCGCGTCGTGTCTCGCTCGCCACGATCCGCTCAAGGTGATCGGGTCGTCCGTTGCCCTCGCCGCGATCTTGGTCGGCGGCTTCGGCCTGAAGATCAGCGCGGGGCTGTCGGGAGCTGCCGTCAATGTCCTGATGGCGCTCGTGTTGCTCGCCGTCCTCGGGTTCGCCCAGAAGAAGGAAGTCCGATGATCGAACAAGTCCTGACCGGTGCTGTCGCCGGAGGTACGTCGATCCTGTTCCCGGTGGTCGGCGAGACGTTCACCCAGCGCTCCGGTGTCATCAACCTCGGCACGGAAGGGTCGATGCTTGCGGGCGCGCTGACTGCGTACGTCGTCGGGATCGAGACCGGCAGCGTCTGGCTCGGAGCGCTCGCCGGCGCCGGGGCGGGCGCGCTGCTCGCTCTCGTTCATGCGTTCATGGTGCTGACGCGAGGTGCGAACCAGATTGCCTCGGGTCTCGTGATCACCTTTCTCGGAATCGGGCTCACCGCGCTGTTCGGGCAGAACTACGTCGGCCAGGGCGTCAACGCATTCGCCTCGGTTCCGATCCCCGGTCTGTCAGACCTCCCGTTCTTCGGACCCATCCTGTTCGACCACGATCCGTTGACGTATCTGGCCATCCTGTCCGGGCCGATCGCCTGGTGGGTCCTGTACCGCACACGGTTCGGCCTCATGGTTCGAGCGGCCGGTGAGCGCCCCGAGGTACTGGTCGCCTACGGCATGTCGGCCACCACCATCCGGTACATCGCAACGGTGATCGGTGGGGCCATGGCAGGCCTCGGTGGAGCGCAACTCTCGACCGCCTTCACCCGCAACTGGTCGGAGGAGATGACCGTCGGACGAGGGTTCGTCGCCGTGTCGCTCGTGATCTTCGCTGCCTGGAACCCGATGAAGGCGATCATCGGGGCCTACCTGTTCAGCGGCGCGATCGCGTTGCAGCTGCAACTTCAGGCACGTGGCACCGACATCTCTCAGTACCTGCTCCAGGCTGCGCCGTATCTGGTCGTCGTCGTCATCCTCGCCGCGCTGAGTCGCCGACGAGCGCACGAGAGTCCGGAGTCACTGAGCAAGGTCTTCTGAGTCCCCGATCTCCAAGTACGAACACCCAACCCCCTCACACCCCAACCCCCCTCAAACCCCAACCCCCCAACGGAGGAAACATGACAACCCGTCGTACCCGAGCAGTAGTGATTCCCGGAATCCTCGCGCTGGCCATGGTGGCCGCCGCGTGCGGTTCTGACGAAGGATCGAGTTCCGACTCGTCGCCTGCTGAAGCTGCCGAAGGCAGCACGCCGACAGGCACCGAGGCAGCCGGCGAAGCCACCGCCGGTGCGGTCGACACGGTCGGCTTCATCTATGTCGGGCCGAAAGATGACTTCGGCTACAACCAGGCTGCGTACGAGGGAAGTGTCGCGATGCAGGAGTCGTTCCCCGACCTCGAGGTACTCCAGGCGGAGAACGTTCCTGAAACGGCTGAATCCGAAGCGGTCATGCAGGACATGATCGACAACGGGGCCGACCTCATCTTCGCCACGAGCTACGGCCACCTCGAGTTCGCCGAGAATCTCGCGGCCGAGAACCCCGATGTCGTGTTCGTCCACCAGGGCGGTCTCGAGCAGGGCGGGCTCGACAACGTCGGCACCTACTTCGGCACCGTGTACGAGCCGGTGTACACCGCAGGAATCGCCGCTGGCGAGGCGAGTGAAACCGGCACGCTCGGCTACATCTACGCGTTCCCCATCCCGCAGACGCTTGCCAACATCAATGCGTTCACGCTCGGCGCTCAGTCGGTGAACCCCGACATCGAGACCATCGCAGTCTCCACTGGCAGCTGGTGCGACCCGGCGCTGCAGGCTCAGGCTGCCCAGAGCCTCATCGATGAGGGCGCGGATGTCCTGACGCAGCACCAGGACTGCACCAAGACGATCGTCGAGGCGGCCGAGGCTGCTGGTGTGTACTCCGTCGGCTATCACGCCGATGCGTCCGAACTCGCGCCGAACGGCTGGATCACCGGTTCCGAGTGGGATTGGGCGGCGCTGTACACCGACATCGTGCAGACCGTGGTCGACGGCAAGTTCGCCGAGAGTGACTACAACGGCGACTTCCGAGTCGGTCTGCAGACCGGCGACAACCCGTTCATCCAGTCGGCGTTCGGCTCGATGGTCAGCGACGACGCCATCGCATTGATCGAAGCTGCGAAGGAGTCGTTCATCGCCGGTGGTTCACCGTTCGCAGGGCCGGTCATGAAGCAGGACGGCAGCGTGGCGTGGGCCGACGGCGAGCAGCCGACCTACGCCGAGGTTGAGACGATGGACTTCTTCGTGAAGGGCGTGATCGGCTCGACCGACTGATCGACGGGCTCCGCGTCGATACACCCGAGCAGCATGCTCATTACCAACATCTCTGGTTCCGGCCCCGACGTCGTGCTCGTGCATGGCGTCGGGGACGGCCCGGAGTCCTTCGACCACCCCCTGACGGCAATCGGTCGGGCATTCTGTTCGAAAGGACCACTGTGACCACCACCACCGAACCGACCACCACCTACTCCGCAATCGAGGCGGACCCGTACACGTGGCCCTACGACGGCGTCATTGACCCGAGTCGTACGGCCCTGATCAACATCGACTGGCAGACGGACTTCTGCGGCCCCGGTGGCTATGTCGACGCGATGGGCTACGACCTCGACCTCACGCGAGCCGGCCTCGAGCCGACCGCCCGTGTGCTCGCCGCTGCCCGGGCGGTGGGAATGACCGTCATCCACACTCGCGAGGGTCACGAGCCTGACCTGTCCGACCTTCCGCCGAACAAGCTGTGGCGTTCTCGACGCATCGGCGCCGGCATCGGCGACGCCGGACCGTGTGGTCGCATCCTCGTGCGGGGTGAAACCGGCTGGGAGATCGTTCCCGAGGTCGCTCCGATTGCCGGCGAGCCGATCATCGACAAGCCCGGCAAGGGTGCCTTCTACGCCACGCAACTCGATCTTGTGCTGCGTACGGCCGGAGTGACGCACATCATCCTCACCGGCATCACGACTGACGTCTGCGTCCACACCACCATGCGCGAAGCGAACGATCGCGGATACGAGTGCCTCCTGTTGAGCGATTGCACCGGGGCGACCGACACCGGCAACTACGAAGCGGCACTCAAGATGGTCACGATGCAGGGCGGGGTCTTCGGCGCGGTCGCGACGTCGGAGGCGCTGCTCGCCTCGCTCAGCTCGTGACCGACCCCGCCGTGACCGACCCCGCCGTGACCGAATCCACTGTGCCTGACCCCAATGTGCCCGAGGCGGACCTGCCGGTCACCGTCGCCGGTCTGATCGACGCATTCTGGTCCGGGGAGTTGTCGCCGTCGGACGTGATGGAAGCGACGATTGCCCGCATCGATGACCATGACGATCCTGCTGTGTGGATCGGTGATGTCGACTCGGAAGGTGCTCGGCGACGGGCGCGCACGACGAGTTTCGGAGCGTTGGTCGGTGTGCCCTTCGCGGTGAAGGACAACATCGATGTCGGGGGCATGCCGACGACCGCAGGGTGTCCGTCGTACTCCTACGAGCCAGCCAGGTCCGCAACGGCAGTCGCTCGTCTCGTCGGCGCCGGCGCGTTGGTGGTCGGCAAGACGAATCTCGATCAGTTCGCCACCGGTCTCGTCGGAACCCGATCGCCGTACGGCACCCCCACCAATCCATTCGATGCGAGGATCGTTCCCGGAGGGTCGAGTTCGGGCTCGGCGGTCGTCGTTGCCGCGGGGCTCGTTCCGTTTGCCCTCGGCACCGACACGGCCGGGTCCGGTCGCATCCCGGCAGCACTGGGGAACATCGTCGGGTTCAAGCCGACGCTCGGTCTCGTGAGCACGGTGGGTGTGGTTCCCGCCTGTCGCTCGTTGGACTGTGTCTCGGTCTTCGCACTGACCGCACGCGATGCGTCGATCGTGTTCGATGTCATGGACCGTCCCGATGCGACTGACATCTACTCCCGGCCGGTCGGAGCGCGTCACCAGCGACGAGCCGTCGCGCCGGCGGACGTGACGATCGGAGTACCCGACGACTCGGTGCTCGCCACGTGCGACCCGGAACTCGCTGCAGCGTTTGCGAGGCACACCGATGAGTTGGCGACCCTCGGCGTCACCCTCCGCCGGGTCGATCTCGGCTCGTTCCTGGAGGCCGGCGCCCTGCTGTACGACGGCCCGTGGCTCGCGGAGCGACATGCCGGTGTCGGACAGTTCATCGAGGAGCATCCCGACGATGTCCATCCGATCACCAGATCGATCATCCTCGGTGCCGCCCGATTCAGCGCGGCCGACGCCTTCGCCACCGAGTACCGCCGTCGCGAGTTGGCGATCACTGCGGCGGCCGCGTGGCATGACGTCGATGCGATCGTCCTACCGTCCGTGCCGACGATCCCGACGATCGATGAGGTCGCTGCCGATCCGATCGGGGTGAACACGCGGCTCGGGCAGTTCTCGACCTTCGTCAACCTGCTCGACCTGTGCGCAATCGCACTCCCGGGTGGTTTGCTGCCGTCGGGGCTACCCGTCGGCTTCACGCTGGTGGCGCCGGCATGCTCGGACCGGTTCCTGCTCAGCCTCGGTCACGACTATCAGCGTCTGGTCGATCGGCCGCTCGGGGCCCTCAGCTCGCGGATGGACACATCTGGCGGGAGCCTCGAGGCCGTCGTGACGTCGATTCCATTGGCTGTCGTGGGTGCCCACCTGAGCGGGCAGCCGCTCAACGAACAACTGGTGTCGCGCGGCGCCCGGCTCGCTGCACGTACCACGACCTCCGCCAGCTACCGCCTCGTGGCCCTGGCCGAGAGCGTGCCGCCGAAGCCGGGACTGGCGAGGGTGTCGGAAGGCGGTGCGTCGATCGAAGTCGAGGTCTGGGACGTGCCGGCCGAGACGTTCGGATCGTTCGTGGCAGCCATTCCGGCACCGCTCGCAATCGGGAAGCTGGAGTTGGCGGACGGCACGTGGGTGAGCGGGTTCGTGTGTGAACCCGTCGGCCTGGACGGCGCCGAGGACATCACGAGGTTCGGCGCCTGGCGCGCCTACCTTGCTCAGCGCACGGGACCGTGACCGCATCCCGACCCTGAGCGGGTCTGCGCTCGGCGGCTACGTTGACGTGATGGACATTGGAATCTTCGGAGGCGTCGGCGGACGCGATGGTCTCGACGGCGTCATCGCCGACGTCAAGGCAGCTGCCGACGCCGGTTTCGCGTCGTACTGGATGCCGCAGTTGGTGCAGAACGTCGAGGCGATGAACATCATCGGCGCCGTCGCGCAGAATGTGCCGAACATCCGCTTCGGCACGTCGGTCGTGCCGACGTATCCGCGCCACCCGATGGTGATGGCAGAGCAGGCGATGACCACCAGCCTGGTGACCGGTGGCCGGTTCACGCTCGGGATCGGGTTGTCGCACCAGCCCGTCGTCGAAGGGATGTGGGGCCAGTCGTTCGACAAACCGCTGCGCCACCTCCGTGAGTACCTCGACGTTCTGATGCCGCTCCTCGGCGGCGAGTCCGTGAGCTTCGTCGGCGAGACCGTCACGGCGCGCGGCAAGCTCGATATCGACGCCGTCGAGCCCCCGGTGCTGGTCGCCGCGCTCGGCCCGCAGATGCTCCGCCTGGCGGGCGCCCGCTGCGCCGGCACGATCACGTGGATGACTGGTGCGGCGACGTTGGCCTCGTTGACGGTGCCGACCATCAGCGAGGCCGCCGAGGCGGCCGGTCGACCCGCCCCCGAGATCGCCGCCGGCTTCCCCATCTGGGTCACCGACGATGCCGACGCTGCCCGCGAGAACGCCGCTCGGACCTTCATGATCTACGGGCAGTTGCCGTCGTACCGGGCGATGCTCGACCACGAAGGCCTCGCCGGTCCGGAGGACCTCGCCATCATCGGCGATGAAGCAACCTGCGCCGGCCGGATGGACGAACTCGCCGATGTGGGAGTCACGTTGTTCGCCGCGTCCGAGTTCGCCGACAACCCCGAAGGCCGCGCTCGAACCAGGGCATTCCTCGCCAGCCGACTCTGATGGAGCTCTCGGCGCGATCGCTGGGGTGGTTGCGCTACCTCCACCGCAAGGCGCACACGCCCGACGACTGGAGCCGAGCCGGGTCGCCGCACCCGCACTGGGACAATCGGTCCGATCCGCCGATGGCGAGTTGGCACCGCTTCGACCTCGTCGATTCGTCGTACGCGATGGGCCTCATGGCCCACCGCACGCCGGCGTGGACCGAGCCGTACGTGGCGATCCTCGATCAGCTCATCGAGCGCCACACCGGCTGGTGGTCGGCGGCCGACTGGCTCACGCAGTTCGGTCACGACCCCGACCGGGCGAACTATCCCGACATCTACCGGTTGTTCATCCCGCCCGAGTTGTGGGGCGACTACGACGTGCCGGGCTGGACGGCGAACGGCATCGAACCGTGGGGCGTCCAGATGGATCCGGTCGCCGCCGACGGCATGTTGTTCTACAAGGGCTTCCTGCTCGTGCTGCTCGGCATCCGGTCGATGATCGATCCCGACGATCGCTGGAACCGTCCGTTCGAGATGATCCGTGACGGCGACAACACGTTCACATGGACCCACAGCGAGATCGCCGATCACCTGAGCCGCCAGTGGCTGGCCGCACCTGTTGGGTGTCATTGAGAGAACACGAAGGTCTGGCCGTTTTGACTGGCCGGAGCCGGCCTCGGTCTGAGGCTTCACGACAACCGACACGGCACGGACTTCCACCAGCAGGCCTTCGACCCGTGGTGGGCGTACGCCCGTGAGCACTACCTCGATCTGGCCGGTGATGCGGCGCCACAGACGACGACCTTCTACTACGACCCGGTGCTCGACGTGCACCATCGTCTGCCGGTCGTCGCCGCGTTGACGACCTCGTTCTATGCGGCGCCGCAGGTGCCTGATGATGCCCGCCGCCTCTTCGACGCCGGGAGTGCGATGTTGGGTTGGGACAGCCCGCTCAATGTTCCGTTGACCGCGAACCGCGGGGTTGGGTCGTCGCTGGTGTTGGCGCGCGAGTGGGGGCTGGACGACCTCGCCGACCGGCTGGCGACGGCCATCGAGGCGTCGTACGAACCCACCTGGGACACTGCCCTTGGCGAGTTCACCTGGGGAATGGGCCTGAACGAACCGCACCCGCGCGGTCAGTTCAATGCCTTCCTCGCGGCGGCGGAGGCCGCGGGCCCGGACCTGTGGACCCGGCTGTCAGCGGCGCCGCTCGACGCCTGCCCGCAGATCGTCGACGTCGATTTCCCGGCGATGGCGTTCACCAGAGCCGAGTGGATCGACGGCAACCTCCATCTCCGGTTGGCGCCGTTGCACGAGGACCGCAACGTGTTCACGAGCTTCCGGATCATCGGCGCCGAGCCTCGCCAGTGGGACGTCCATGGCCTCGACGGCGTCAGCCTCGACCTCACGACGAGCGGATTGACCGTCCGCGTCCCGATGGTCGCCGCCGACCTCCAACTCATCCGCAGCAGCTACTGAAATCCCGTTTGCGTGACAGTTCTGTTGGCCCGTCCCAACCAAACTGTCACGCAAACCGGGTTTCAGTGTCACGCAAACCGGGTTTCAGTGTCACGCAAACCGGGTTTCAGTGTCACGCAAACCGGGTTTCAGTGTCACGCAACACATGGGGTTGTTGCTCCGGCAAGCGTTTCGGTTGCCGACGTGGCAGCATCGAGTGATGGCACGTGTGCACTTCGAGCTGACTCGGCGATTCGATGCGCCGGTGCGCAAGGTCTGGGACGAGCTCGTCGACTGGCCCGGCCACGGTGCCTGGATCCCGGCGACGAAGGTCGAGGCCGAGCCGGGTGATCCCACAGCGGTGGGCTACACGTTCACGGCGTGGAGCGGCTTTCGGCCTTTGGCGCTGGAGGATCGCATGCGGGTGACCCGCTGCGACTGGGACGAAGCAGCCACCACGGGCGTCTGTGATGTCGACAAGCTCGGCCCGGTGCTCGGCGGATCGGCCGGATTCACGGTCCGCGCCGATGGCGCCGGCACGCTGCTCATGTGGCGCGAAGACGTCACGATGCGATATCTGCCGGGCTTCCTGGCCCCGGTGGCGGCGCTCGCCGGGCGTGTCGGATTTCGACTCGCGCTGCGCGGGCTCGACAAGGTGCTTGCTCGCTCCTGAGCGGTCAGTTCAGCGCTTCGAGTTGCTCGAGGTCGCGCCGCGCGTAGCGGATGTGCCAGAACTCCTCTTCGAAGACGGTGAAGATGCACTCCTGCAGCGGGTGTGGGCCGTTCTCGGGCACATCGATGAGTTGCGCCAAGTCGGCCGTCGTGACCGCTGCGAGATACTCCCGAAACCGGGTCGAGCGTTCGGCGCGCACGGCGAGCGCGTCAGCAAGCGACGGCGTCAGGTCGCACTCGTGGCCGGGCCACGGGAAGTCGACGGAGCCCGAGTTCGGTATCCCGATCGGGTGGAACGGCTCCGCGAGGATCGGCGCCGTGAACCACTTGTCGATCGCGAACACGAGATGTCGCAGCGTCTGGACGAACGACCATTCGCCGCCGACGGACTCATGTAGCAGGCGTTCGGGGAGAGCGTGTGCGCGGGCGGTCGTCGTCGCCCATTCCGCTTCGAGGGCTGCCCATGCGGCGCGCATGCCGTCCGGGTCGGCAGGACGCAGCATCGCTCGCAGCGGGTACCACGGGTCACGTTCGTTCACGTACGCCGTGACGTCGACGCTGTTGATGACGACCCCGTCGATCAGCGCGTCGATGTCGACG